>DATEFZ010000204.1:0-3221 GCA_035280325.1 Casimicrobiaceae bacterium | reverse complement strand
GCGGGTCCGCGCATCAGCGCTTCCGGCGTCGGCACGCGCTCGGTTTCGGCGTTCGGCAGCGGGTCGCGGGCAAGCGGGCCGCCCTCGGCCGTTTCGGCGCCGGCGCGGCGCAATTCCTCGAGACGCTTGGCTGCCTGCTCGATCAGGCTCATCGATTCCCTCTCATGCCGCCCGCGCGACCAGCAGCGCAAAGGCAAAGACCGCGGTGAACGCGGCGATCAACCCCGCCAGCCCGCCGGCGAAATAGAACCGGTTCCGTCGCCTGATCCTGCTCAGCGTTTCGCTCGGCAGCATCGTCACCATCCCGAGCATCGGCCGCTTGGAAGCCGCGCTGAGCGAGCGCACGTCGTGGAAGGTCGGCATCAGCTCGTTGGCCGCGAAGCTCGCCAAGAGCCCCGCCGCCAGCGCCGCCGCCAGCGCCATGCCGAGCAGCGCGAGGCGGGTGGGCGGCACCGGCTGGGGCGCGACGCGCGGCGGATCGACGACGCGAAACTGGGTGCCGCCGGCGTCCTGCACGCCTTCGCCGATCGCGGCGGACTGGCGCCGTTGCAGAAGCTTCTCGTAGGTCGCCTTCTGGATTTCGTAATCGCGGTTGATCTGCGCGAACTCGGCTTCGACTTGCGGCACGAGCTGCGCCTCGGCCTTGAGCTGCGCGTACTGGTTCTGATAGCCGCTCAGCTTCGCCCGCAGCGACGCGACGTTGGCATCGGCCTCGGCCTGCGACACCCGCAGCTGCTGGAACACCGGGTTGCGATCGGCAGGATCGACCGGTTTCCCCGCCGCCACCGCGGCGTTGGCGCGGATCTGCAGCTCCCGCGAGCGCTGCTCCTCGAGCTGCGCAATGATGCGCCGCGTGTTGACCACGTCGGGATGCTCGTCGGTGTAGCGGCGCAGCAGGCCGTCGAGCTGGCCGCGCAGCGCGGCGATGCGCGAATCGAGCTCGGGCGTGGCCACCGTGGTCGCGATCGGCCCTTCGGGCTGCAGCACCGGCGCTTCGCCAGCCAGCTCGCGCTTGTACGAATCGCGCGACTCCTCGGCCGCGCGCAGGTCGAGCCTGGTGCTCTCGATCAGCTCGTTCAGATGCGACAGCCGGCCGAAGTAGTCGGTATTGCCCTGGCCGGCGACTCCCATGTACTTCAGCTTGAACGCCTTGAGCCGGTCCTCGGTGGCCTTCAGGGTGTCGCCGTACTGCTTGATCTGCTCGTCGACGAACTTGACCGCGGTGCGCGAATCGACGCGTTTGTCGCCGAGGCTGGAATCGACGAAGATCGTCAGCAGCGCCTGGACCACCTTGCGCGCGCGCTCGGGCTTCTCGTCGCGGTACGAGATCACGTAGATATTGGTCGATGCGTTGCCCGACAGGTGCAGCCCCTTCATGACCGCGTCGATCAGCTCGTCGCGGGCCGAGCTCGACCGGGTGGCCAGGTCGAGGTCCGCCATGCGCACCAGCTTTTCGACATTGGGTCGGCTGATCAGCGTCCGGCTCATCAGCACCACCTGCTGGTCGAGATTCGGCTGGATCGACACGCCTTCGAGCAGCGGCCGCAGCAGCGTCTGCGTGTCGACGTATACGCGGGCGCTCGCCTCGTAACGGTCGGGGATGCGCATGGCGACGGCGACGCCGATGATCGCCGCGATCCACGCCGCCGCCAGCCCGATCCAGCGGCGCTGCCACATGCCGCGCAGCCGCGTCAGCAGCTGATGTAACAGTTCATCCATCGATGTCTCCGATGCCCGCCGGGTGCTCGCGCGGGGCGGTGCCGGTTCGCGTCTAGCAGCCTGCTGCTAGAACCAGCTCTGGGGAATGACCAGGATGTCGCCGGGACGCATCTCGACGTTGGCCGAGATGTCGCCGCGCTTGACCAGATCCTGCAGGCGCACGCTGTACGACTTGCCGCCCTCGCCGGCGCGGGAGATGGTGGCGTGGTTGCCGTCGGCGAAGTCGGTCAGGCCGCCGACAGCGATCATCACATCGAGCAGGGTCATGTCCTTGCGGTAAGGCAGGACCTGCGGCTTGGCGGCCTCGCCGATGACCCGTATCTGCTCGCTGGCCGGTCCGGCGAAGCTGGTGACGATGACGGTCACGACCGGATCACGGATGTATTTGCCGAGCGCCTTCTCGATGTCCCTCGCCAGCATCGACGGCGACTTGCCGATCGCCGGCAGGTCGTCGACCAACGGCGTCGTGATCTTGCCGTCGGGGCGGACCGGCACGGCCAGCGAGAGCTCGGGGTTGCGCCACACGATGACGTTGACGGTGTCCAGGGGACCGATCTGGTATTCGAAATCGGGGCCGGCCGCGGTGCGCGGCGCCGGCGGGTAGGTCGTGGCGCAGGCGGCCAGGAAAAGCGTCAGGATCGCGCCAGCGAGCAAGGCGGCACCCGCGCTCGACGTCGTCACCGGCTCGAGGCTTTCCGATATGGGTCTCATGTTTCGCCTTATTCGTCACGCAACCCCGGCTATCATAGCATCCGATCGTCGGCGCAGCCACCGGCGCGCCGGATTTGCTGCGAAGTCATGGCGATTTCATTCCCTCCTTCATCGCGCCGGTTGTAAGTTCGACAATCGAACGATCACGCAGGGGCCGGGACGTCGTGAACAGAGTGTGACAAACAGACGACTTTCATCCGTTTTCTCGTACCGCGCGGTGAAAATGGATGTTTGGTCGACGTGGCGCGCACGCGATGCCGGCCGGCGGACGGCGTTGGAGCGAGCTCGGCGGCGGTCCCTCGCTCGCGTTTCGCCGTGGGAAACCAAGCTGCCGTTTCGGGCTGCTGTTCGGGCGGGCGCACGGGGCGAGCGTCGCCGAGGCCTCGTCCCATCTGTCGGATTACCTTACAACTATTGTGCAGCACATCGGTATTGCCATGCAACCAATTGATCCTTATCCGTATTTTTGATCGCTCGCCGAGGCACGGCAATTGCTTCGCGTTCGCCGAGGGGAATCGGCAGTTTCGATCCTGGGTTGCAGGTCAATTGAGGAGTGGAAGATGAACATCGCATCGTTTGCTCGCCGCGGCGTCGCCGCGCTCGCCGCGGGCACTGTCCTCGGCTTCGGTTCGGCGGCAATGGCCGGCCCCGTCACGCTGATTCCGAGCGGGTTCGCCAACGGGTCCCAGCCGTTCAATGTCAGCGTCCCGACCATCGTCGATCCGAATCCGCTGGCGACCGGCGCCTTCGCCGGCACGCTCGACGGCAACCCGATCGTGTTTTTCTGCTAC
>DATEFZ010000203.1:0-5707 GCA_035280325.1 Casimicrobiaceae bacterium | reverse complement strand
GCGGCGCCGAACGACACCATGTCGGACAGGCTGTCGTACTCGGCGCCGAACGCGCTCTGCGTCTTGGTCAGTCGCGCCACGCGTCCGTCCAGGCTGTCGAGCACCATCGCCACGAAAATCGCGATCGCCGACTGGTCGAAGCGGCCGTTCATCGCCTGGACGATGGCGTAGAAGCCGGCGAACAGCGACGCCGTCGTGAACAGATTCGGCAACAGGAAGATGCCGCGACGGCGAACGCGGTTCTTGATCAGCGCGCGTTCCTGCTGGAAGTCGCCCATCGGAACAGCCTAGCAGCTTTGCCCGCTGCCGGGCAAATGCGCGAACCGACTCGAACGTCAGTCGAGTTGCGCGAGCACGCTTCTGGTGGCGTGCACGGCATCGCCGATCGCCACGCGCGGCGTTGCGCCAGCCGGCAGGTAGACGTCGACGCGCGAGCCGAAGCGGATGAAGCCGTAGCGCTGGCCGCGCGCGAGCCGGTCGCCGGAGCCGGCGTAACACAGGATGCGGCGCGCGATCAGCCCCGCGACCTGGACGCAGGTCACGTCGACGCCGTCGCCGGTCACGATAGCCAGCGCGCAGCGCTCGTTGTCGAGCGACGCCTTGTCCAGCGCCGCGTTGACGAACGAGCCGGCGTGGTACCACTTGTCGCGAACGACGCCATCGACGGGGCTGCGATTCGAATGGACGTTGAACACGTTCATGAAGACGCTCAGCTTGAGCGCGTCGCGGCCGAGGTAAGGATCGTGTGCCGGGCCGACCGAGACGATCCGGCCGTCGGCCGGCGACAGCACGGCCTTCGGGTCGCTCGGTACGGCGCGCGGCGGATCGCGAAAGAACTGGACGACGAACGCCAGCGCCAGCCAAGCCAGAATGGCGAAGATCCACCAGCCGAAGTACGACATGGCGATCGCTACCACGGCGATGACGACGATCATCGGCCAGCCCTCGCGGGCGATGATCGGGTGCGGATACTCGCTCATCGTCCTCGCGGCGGTCCGCTATTTGGCGGCGTCGTCGATCCGCTTTTCGAGATCGTCGGCCTGTCTTCGCACGTCGGCCTCGACGCCGCGCGCGCGCTCGATCGCGTTCCTCGGCGGCGGCGTTGCGGTCGTCGCATCCTCTTCCTGTGGCGCCGCCCCGCCGGGTGCGCGCGCCGCCCGCGCCGGGGCCTCGCGCCTGGCGTCGACGAGGCCATAGCGCTTGAGCGCCGTCTGCGCCAGCATCGCCACGATGACGAGCGCCAGCAGCAGGACGATCAGTCCGACCCAGCCGCGCTGGTTGTTGCGAGCGCTCAATTCCGACTTTGGTCGACCAATTTGTTCTTGCGAATCCACGGCATCATCTCGCGCAGCTTCCCGCCCACCTGCTCGATCGGGTGCTCGGCGGTCATCCGGCGCCGCGACAGAAGCGTCGGCGCGCCGGCGCGGCTCTCGAGGATGAACTCGCGCGCGTACTCGCCGCTCTGGATGCGCGAGAGCGCGTTCTTCATCGCCTGCCGCGTCTCGGCGGTGATGATCTTCGGACCGGTCGCGTACTCGCCGTACTCGGCGTTGTTCGAGATCGAGTAGTTCATCGTGCCGATGCCGCCTTCGTACATCAGGTCGACGATCAGCTTCAATTCGTGCAGGCACTCGAAATACGCCATCTCCGGCGCGTAGCCCGCGTCGACCAGCGTCTCGAACCCCGCCTTGACCAGCTCGACGCAGCCGCCGCAGAGCACCGCCTGCTCGCCGAACAGGTCGGTCTCGGTCTCCTCCTTGAACGTGGTCTCGATGACCCCGGCGCGCGCGCCGCCGATCGCCGCCGCGTACGACAGCGCCAGGTCGCGCGCCTTGCGGCTCATGTCGCGGTGCACGGCGATCAGCATCGGCGTGCCGCCGCCCTGGACGTAGGTCGAGCGCACGGTATGCCCGGGAGCCTTCGGTGCGATCATGACGACGTCGAGGTCGGCGCGCGGCTGCACCTGACCGTAGTGGATGTTGAAGCCGTGCGCGAAAGCCAGCGTTCCGCCCTTCTTGATGTTCGGCTCGACCTCGTCGCGATAGACGCCGGCGATGTGCTCGTCGGGCATCAGCATGATGACGAAATCGGCGCCCTTGACCGCCTCGGCAACGGTGGCGACCTTGAGCCCGGCTTTCTTCACTTTGTCCCACGATGCGCCGCCCTTGCGCAATCCGACCGTGACTTTGACGCCCGAGTCATTGAGGTTCTGTGCATGGGCGTGGCCCTGCGAGCCGTAGCCGACGATCGCGACCTTCTTGCCCTTGATCAGCGACAGGTCGGCGTCCTTGTCGTAATAGACCTTCATCATGTCCGGTCCTCCCGTTCACACTCTGAGTATGCGCTCGCCGCGGCCGATGCCCGACGCGCCGGTGCGCACCGTCTCCAGGATGACGCCGGGCTCGATCGCCTGCAGGAACGCGTCGAGCTTGGAGCCGGTACCGGTCAGCTCGATGGTGTAGCTCTTGTCGGTGACGTCGAGGATGCTGCCGCGAAAGATCTCGGCCAGCCGCTTCATCTCGTCGCGATCCTTGCCGGCGGCGCGCACCTTGACCAGCATCAGTTCGCGCTCGATATGGTTGCCGTCGGTCAGGTCGACCACCTTGACCACCTCGACCAGCTTGTTCAACTGCTTGGTGATCTGCTCGATCACGTCGTCGGAGCCGACGGTGACGATGGTCATGCGCGACATCGTCTCGTCCTCGGTCGGCGCCACGGTCAGCGATTCGATGTTGTAGCCGCGGGCGGAGAACAGGCCGGAGATGCGCGACAGCGCGCCGGCTTCGTTCTCCACCAGAATCGACAGAATATGTCTCATAGCGTCAAGTTGCCATCGCGTGATGAAAAGCGCAGCGAGCAGGGCCGGATGCTAGGCGGCCCGCAGCGAGGCGCGAGATAGTACAGGCAAGTACAGCGAACGCCGAGCGAGGAAACAACAACGCAGACGGCCCGCGCAGCAGCTTTGCACACGCGGTCATAACTCTTCCGCCAGGATCATTTCGGTAAGCCCCTTGCCGCCGGGCACCATCGGAAAGACGTTCTCGGTCTGGTCGGTGATGAAATCGAGGAAGACCAGGCGCTCCTTCCGGGCGAACGCCTCCTTCAGCGCGCCTTCGACGTCGCCGGGCTTGTCGATCTTCAGCCCGCTGTGGCCATACGCCTCGGCCAGCTTGACGAAGTCGGGCAGCGCGTCCATGTACGACTCGGCGTAGCGGTTGCCGTAGAAGAACTGCTGCCACTGCCGGACCATGCCCATGTAGCGATTGTTGAGGTTCACGATCTTGATCGGCAGGTGGTACTGCTTGCAGGTCGACAGCTCCTGGATGCACATCTGGATCGACGCCTCGCCGGTGACGCAGGCGACCGTGGCGCCGGGATTGACCAGCTGCACGCCCATCGCCGCCGGCAGGCCGAAGCCCATCGTGCCCAGCCCGCCCGAATTGATCCAGCGCCGCGGCTGGTCGAACTTGTAATACTGCGCGACCCACATCTGGTGCTGGCCGACGTCGGAGGTGACGAACGCCTTGCCGGCGGTGACTTCGTAGAGCTTTTCGATCACGAACTGCGGCTTGATCAGCGTGCTCTTGCGATCGTAGGCCAGGCAGTCCTTGCGCTGCCATTCCTTGATCTCGCCCCACCAGGCCTTGAGGGCCGCGGCGTCCGGGCGCTGCGGCGACGACTCGAGGAGCTTCAGCATCTCGTCCAGCACCTCGGCGACGTAGCCGACGATCGGGACGTCGACCTTGACCCGCTTCGAGATCGACGACGGGTCGATGTCGATGTGGATGATCTTGCGATCGGCGCGATAGAAGTGCGCGGGATTGCCGATCACCCGGTCGTCGAAGCGCGCGCCGACCGCGATCAGGACGTCGCAGTTCTGCATCGCCATGTTGGTCTCGTACGTCCCATGCATGCCGGGCAGGCCGGTGAACTGCGGATCGGTGCCGGGGAAGCCGCCGAGACCCATCAGGGTCGTGGTGCAGGGAAAGCCTAGCAGGCGGGTCAGCCGGGTGAGCTGCGGCGCGGCGTTGTTGAGTACGACGCCGCCGCCGGCGTAGATCATCGGCCGCTTCGCGTCGAGCAGCAGCTGCACCGCTTTCTTGATCTGGCCGCTATGGCCGCGGGTCACCGGGTTGTACGAGCGCAGCGCCACGCTCTTCGGGTAGACGTATTCGGCCTTCGCCTGGGTGACGTCCTTCGGAATGTCAACCAGCACCGGCCCCGGGCGGCCGGTCGCCGCGAGATAGAAAGCCTTCTTGATCGTCAGCGCAAGCTGGCCCACGTCCTTGACCAGGAAGTTGTGCTTGACGCAAGGGCGGGTGATGCCGACGGTGTCGCATTCCTGGAACGCGTCCTGGCCGATGGCGTGCGTCGGCACCTGCCCGGTGATCATCACCAGCGGCACCGAATCCATGTACGCGGTGGCGATGCCGGTGACGGCGTTGGTGACGCCGGGCCCGGAAGTGACCAGCGCGACGCCGATCTTGTGCGACGAGCGCGAATAGCCGTCGGCGGCGTGCACGGCCCCCTGCTCGTGCCGAACCAGCACGTGCTTGACCTTGTCCTGCTTGAACAGCTCGTCGTAGATGTTGAGCACTGCGCCGCCCGGGTAGCCGAAGACGTATTCGACGCCTTCCTCCTGCAGGCAGCGGACGACGATTTCTGCGCCGGTGAGTTGCATGTCTCGCCTCGCTTGCGACCGTTTCGATAGCCGGGCACCGCCCGCCGCCGCAAAAAAGGCGGTCGGGATCGTTGCGAAAGCCTGGACGCGAAAGGGGTGGACGCGTCCGACCAGGGCTCGACTCGTGTAGAAAGCCGCGATCGCGATCAGATCAAGGCCGGCCGCGTCACCAAGGGGAGCCGGAAGCGCTTGTGGCGCCGCCGGACGGAACGCAAACGGCCGATTTGCAGTGCTCTTTGCCGGCCCATCCCGGGGCCAGCCTGCCAACACTACTGGCTTGCCTCGCATTCGTCAACGATTGGGCGGCGCCTCCCGGCCCCGGCATCGCTGCGCTTATAATCCATCGATGGCGCGCCGCTGCCGGGTCTGAAGCTGGCTTCCTATCAGGAAATATCGGCGTTTCTCGCCGACGTCCAGCGCCGCGCTTTCAAGCAGGCGATGTTTGCGGTCAAGGACGAGGACGCCGCGCTCGACGCCGTCCAGGACGCGATGCTCAAGCTGACCGAAAAGTACTCGGCCAAGCCCGCCGCAGAGCTGCCGATGCTGTTCCAGCGCATTCTGCAGAACACCATCCACGATCACTTCCGGCGGCAGAAAGTCCGCTCGACCTGGACCACGCTGCTGTCGGCGTTCGGTCAGAAAGACGACAAGGACGACGACTTCGACCCGCTGGAAACCATGGCGGCCAAGTCCGACTCCAATGTTGCCGGCGACCCGGCCGAGCAGGCCGCCGAGGGAGAGGTCGTCGGGGTCATCGAGCAGGCGGTGGCACGGCTGCCGGCGCGTCAACGACAGGCCTTTCTGTTGCGTTACTGGGAAGAGTTGGACGTGGCCGAGGCCGCTGCCGCGATGGGTTGTTCCGAGGGCAGCGTCAAGACCCACTGCTCGCGGGCGGTTCGCTCGCTCGCCGAGACGCTGAAGGCCAAGGGCATCACGCTATGAAGGACGAATCCGAAACCGCAAGGAAAATAACGGCTTACCTGGACCGTGGCGCGGTCGAGCTCAAGGCCGGCACCGCCTACCGGC
>DATEFZ010000202.1:0-12178 GCA_035280325.1 Casimicrobiaceae bacterium | reverse complement strand
CCCGCTTGAGCGCGGCGGGCGCGCCCGGCACGGTCGCGCCCAGCCCGCAGCGGCCGATCACCGGCAGGTCGGGCATGTCGTCGCCGATATGCGCGCAATCCCGCGGCTCGAATGCGAGCTCGCGGCATAGACGCTGCCACGCGGCGAGCTTGTCGTCGGCGCCCAACACGACGTGGCTGACGCCCAGGTCCTCGGCGCGCCGCGCGATCGCCGGGGCGCGACTGCCCGAGATCCACGCCACCGCCACCCCCGAGTCCTGCAACATCTTCAGGCCGAAGCCGTCGAGGGTCGAGAAAGCCTTGAGCTGGCTGCCGTCCGCAGCATAGTAGACCTTGCCGTCGGTGAGCACGCCGTCGACGTCGCAGGAGAGCAGGCGCACGCCGCGCGCCCGGGCGTCGATGTCGGCGGCCCTCATACGATCCTGGCGCGGAACAGATCGTGCATGTGCAGCGCGCCGACCAGTCGCCGGCCGCGGTCGACGACCAGCAGCTGGCTGACCTTGGGCGGTGTCTCCATCAGCTCGACGCATTCGATCGCGAGCGCCTCGGCGGCGATCGTGCGCGGACCGCGCGTCATCAGGTCGGCGACGCGGGCGGCATTGAGATCGTGCATCCGCCCCAGACTCCGCCGCAGATCGCCATCGGTGAAAATACCGGTGACGCGCCGGCCGTCGTCGACGATCGCGGTCATGCCCATGCCCTTGCCGCTCATCTCGACGACCGCGTCGGCGAGCGAGGCGTCCTCGCCGACGACCGGCAGATCGGACCCGACCCGCATGATGTCGCCGACCCGCGTCAGCAGCCGTCGGCCCAGCGCGCCGCCCGGGTGCGCGCGCGCGAAATCCTCGACCGAGAAGCCGCGGGCATCGAGCACTGCCAGCGCCAGCGCATCGCCGAAGGCCAGCGCCGCCGTGGTGCTCGCCGTCGGCGCCAGTCCGAGCGGACACGCCTCGCTGTCGACGCTGGCATCGAGATGCACGTCGGCCGCCTGCGCCAGCGCCGACCGCTCGTTGCCGGTCAGCGCGATCAGTTTCGCGCCCTGTCGCTTCAGGTGAGGGAGCAGCGTCACCAGCTCGTCGGTTTCACCGGAGTTGGACAACAGCAGCACGACGTCGTCGGCGGTGATCATCCCCAGATCGCCGTGGCTCGCCTCGGCGGCGTGGACGAAAAATGCCGGCGTTCCGGTCGAGGCGAGCGTCGCCGCGAGCTTGCGCGCGACATGCCCCGACTTGCCGATGCCGGTGACGACGACGCGACCGCGGCAGCCGAAGATGGCGCGGCCGGCGGCGACGAAATCGTCGCCGAGACGCTCCTGCAGCGCAGCGATCGCCGCCGCCTCGGTGGCCAGCACGCTGCGGCCCAGCGCGAGCAGACGTTGCGGGTCGACGCCGGATGCGGCGTTCGGGATCTCCGGCGACCGTTCGCGAATCGGCGTCGACATGCGGCCAGTATACCGTCACGGGGAAGCACTCGCCCTGTGCTACAGTCGGACCGCGCCGCCGCCGGGCACCGAGGCGGTTCGGGAGGGCGCGATCGTCAGGGCGGAAAAGCGGTGACTCAGACACTGCAGCTGATCCTCTTGTTGCTGGCCGCATCGGTGGTCGCGGTCGTGATCTGCCGGCTCGCGCGGCTGCCCCCGATCCTGGGCTACCTGGCGGTCGGCGTGGCGGTCGGACCGCACGCGCTGTCCTGGGTGCCCGATGACGCCAAGGTACGCGACCTGGCCGAGTTCGGCGTCGTGTTCCTGATGTTCTCGATCGGCCTCGAATTCAGCCTGCCGCAGTTGAAGGCGATGCAGCGCGCGGTGTTCGGCTTCGGCCTAGCGCAGGTCGCGATCACGACGCTGTTCGCGATGGTCGGGCTGCATTTGCTGCACTTCGGATGGCTCGCCGGTTTCGCGCTCGGCGGCGCGCTGGCGATGAGCTCGACCGCGATCGTGTCGAAGCTTCTGGCCGAGAAGCAGGAGCTCAATTCGCCGCACGGGCGCGACGTGATGGGCATCCTGCTGTTCCAGGATCTCGCGGTCGTCGCTTTCCTGATCGCGATCCCGACGCTGGCCGAAGGCGGCTCCGATCTGTGGCGGCCGCTGGCAATCACCGCCGGCAAGGCCGCCGTCGCGCTGGCGGTGATTCTCTTCTTCGGCCAGAAGCTGATGCACGGCTGGTTCACGATCGTCGCCAGGCAGCGCTCGTCGGAACTGTTCATGCTCAACGTGCTGCTGGTCACGCTCGGGCTCGCCGCGGTCACCGAGCTGGCCGGACTCTCGTTCGCGCTGGGCGCCTTCCTCGCCGGCATGCTGATCGCCGAGACCGAGTACCGCTACCAGGTCGAGGAGGACATCAAGCCGTTCCGCGACGTCCTGCTCGGGCTGTTCTTCGTCAGCGTCGGCATGTACCTGAACCTCGCCGTGGTCGCCGACAGCTTCGGCTGGGTGTTGCTGCTGCTGGTCGGTCCGGTGATGGCCAAGCTGATCCTGATCGTGCTTCTCGTTCGTGCCTTCGGCACGCCGCTGGCCACCGCGGTGCGCACCGGCTTCTACCTGGCGCAGGCCGGCGAGTTCGCGATCGTCATGCTTGCGCTCGCCGGCGATCGCCAGCTCCTGGCGCCGACGATCCTGCAACTCGTGCTGGCGGCGATGGTGCTGTCGATGCTGGCGGCGCCGTTCATGATCCAGGCCGCCGAGCCGCTCGTGCGCCGGATGACCGCCAACGACTGGCTCGCTCGCGCCGCGCAGGTCACGCAGATCGCCGCCCGCACGATCTCGCGCCAGGAGCACGTGATCATCTGCGGCTACGGGCGGACCGGGCAGAACCTGGCGCGCCTGCTCGAGGCCGAGGGGATCCCGTTCCTCGCGCTCGATTCGGACCCGCAGCGGGTGGCCGAGGCCGCGGTCGACGGCGGCAATGTCGTCTATGCCGACGCCGGCCGGCGCGAGGCGCTGCAGGCGGCGGGACTGCAGAAGGCGCGGGCGGTCGCGATCGCGTTCGCCGACCATCCGCTGGCGATGAAAATCCTGCACGAAGTGCAGCGCTCGCGCCCCGAGCTGCCGGTCATCGTGCGCACTTTCGACGATACCGACCTCGACCGGTTGCTGAAGGCCGGCGCGGCCGAGGTGGTGCCCGAGGTGCTCGAAGGCAGCCTGATGCTGGCATCGCACACGCTGCTGCTCCTGGGCGTGCCGCTCAATCGCGTCCTGGCGCGGATCCGAACGGTGCGCGAGGAGCGCTACAGCATGTTCCGCGGCTTCTACCACGGCGCGAGCGACGCCGCCGACGCCGAGGACAATCTGCAGGCGCGGCTGCACTCGGTGCTGCTGACCGAGCGATCGCAGGCGGTCGGCAAGTCGCTGGCGCAGATCGACCTCAAGGGAAGAGTCGAGGTCAGCAGCGTGCGCCGGCGCGGCGCGCGAACCGAAGTGCCGGCGCCCGAATATCGCTTCGAGGCGGGCGACGTGCTGGTGCTGCTGGGCAAGCCGGGCGATCTGGCGTTTGCGGAGCGCCGGCTGCAGCGCGGATAGATCGTCGCGGCTGCATTGTTGCGTCGCGGCGATCGGGCTACAATCGACGTCCTTCCGTAACGCTCCGCCGTTCCGATGCCGGTCGCTGCAACCGGATCCTCGCATGTCAGCCTGAGCGCGACGCGCCGCCTCGATCCGGCGGCGGCGGCGATCGAGCTCGCCGACGTCTGGTTCGCATACGACCGCCGCCAGGTCCTTCGCGGCATCACGATGACCGTGCCGCGCGGGAAGATCGTCGCGATCATGGGCGGCAGCGGTTGCGGCAAGACGACGATCCTGCGCCTGATCGGCGGCCAGTTGAAACCGAAGAAAGGGAAGGTGCTGGTCGGCGGGCAATCGGTCGCCGATCTCGAGCCCGACGCGCTGTACGCGCTGCGGCGGAAGTTCGGCATGCTGTTCCAGTTCGGCGCGCTGTTCACCGACATGACGGTATTCGAGAACATCGCGTTTCCGATGCGCGAGCACACCGCGCTGACCGAGTCGATGATCCGCGACCTGGTGCTGATGAAGCTCAACGCCGTCGGCCTGCGCGGCGCGGCGCAGCTGATGCCGTCCGAATTGTCCGGTGGCATGGCGCGGCGTGTCGCCCTCGCCCGCGCGATCGCGCTCGACCCGATGCTGGTCATGTACGACGAGCCGTTCGCCGGCCTGGATCCGATCTCGCTGGCCGTGGTCGGCCAGCTGATCCGCAAGTTGAACGACGCCCTCGGCACCACGTCGATCGTCGTCACCCACGACGTCTACGAGTCGCTGAAGATCGTCGACTACCTCTATTTCGTTTCCGAAGGGAAGATCGTTGCCGGCGGGACCCCGGACGAGGTGCGCGCCTCGTCGGACCCGTTCGTGCGCCAGTTCGTCGACGGCGAACCCGACGGCCCGGTTCGCTTCCACTACCCGGCGCCGCCGTACGGCAGGGAGCTGATGCGCCATGTCGACTGACGCGCTGGCCGGGCTCACGCGTGTGCTCCAGCGCCTCGGCGCCACCGTCACCGGCGGCGTCGCCTGGCTCGGCTACATGACCCGCTTCCTCGGCGCAATCCTGTGGTACACGCCGATGGCGTTGCGGCGGCTGCACCTGACCGTGCGCGAGATCTACTTTTCCGGCGTCCTGTCGCTGGTGATCATCCTGATGTCGGGCCTGTTCGTCGGCATGGTGCTGGCGCTGCAGGGCTACGAGGTGCTGCAGCGCTACGCCGCCGAGGAGCAGCTCGGGCTGGTCGTCGCGCTGTCGCTGGTGCGGGAACTCGGACCGGTGATCGGAGGTTTGTTGTTCGCGAGCCGGGCCGGGTCGGCGATCACCGCCGAGATCGGCCTGATGAAGACGACCGAGCAGCTATCGGCGATGGAAATGATGGCGGTCGACCCGATCGCCCGCGTGGTGGCGCCGCGATTCTGGGCCGGCGTGATCTCGATGCCGCTCTTGGCCGCGCTGTTCTCGGCGTTCGGCATCTTCGGCGGTTACCTGATCGGCGTAAGGATGATCGGCATCGACACCGGGGCGTTCTGGGGGCAGATGCAGGCCGGTGTCAAAGTCTGGCCGGATGTCACCAACGGCGTCGTCAAGAGCGTCGTCTTTGGCGCCGCGGTGTCGCTGATCGCCGTGCTCGAAGGCTACGACGCCAAGCCGACGGCCGAGGGGGTATCGAGCGCAACGACCCGGACCGTCGTCGTCTCATCGCTGGCGATACTCGCCCTCGATTTCGTGCTGACCGCGTTCATGTTCAGGGGAGTCGGTTTATGAATCGTGCCGCGATCGACCTGTGGGTCGGCGTGTTCGTCGCGATAGGGCTGGGCGCGATTCTCTTTCTCGCCCTGAAGGTAGGGAATCTGCTGACGCTGGACCGGACGCCGAGCTACCACGTCGAGGCGAGCTTCGACAATATCGGCGGGCTGAAGGTGCGCTCGCCGGTCAAGGCCGCCGGCGTCATCGTTGGCAGGGTGGAATCGATTCGGCTCGACCCGAAGACCTATGCGGCGGTTGTCTCCATGCGTATCGATCGCGACTATGCATTCAGCAGGGACACGATAGCGTCGATCAACACGTCGGGGCTGCTGGGCGAGGTCTACATCGGACTCGACGCGGGAGGCGACCCGGCGATGCTCAAGGACGGCGACAAGATCGCCAAGACGCAGTCGGCGGTGGTGATCGAGAAGCTGATCAGCCAGTTCCTGTTCGACAAGGCGGCGGAAGGGGGGGCAAAAAAATGACTGCATCGGGACGGTGCACCGCTTTTCCGCTCGCCGTCGGTTGCGCGCTGCTGGCCGGATGCGCGGCGACGCCGTCGCGCGTCGACCCGTTCGAGCCGTGGAACCGGGCGATGTACTCGATCCACGAGGTCGTCGACGGCAACGTCGTCAAGCCGATCGCCGAAGCCTACGTCAAGACGACGCCGCAGCCGATCCGGACCGGCGTGTCGAACTTCTTCGGCAACATCGACGATTTTTTCACCGGCATCAACAACGCGCTGCAGGGAAAGAAGCAGCAGGCCGGCGACGATTTCGGCCGGGTCCTGCTCAATTCGACCTTCGGCGTCGTCGGCATCTTCGACCTGGCGTCGGAGATGGGCATCGCCAAGGATCACAACGACTTCGGCATCACCTTCGGCAAGTGGGGCGCGCCGCCCGGCCCGTACTTTTTCGTCCCGCTGTTCGGTCCGACCACGTTGCGCGACGGCACCGGCACCGTGATACGGATCTACGCCGGCCCGATCGGCTATCTGCGGAACGTTCCGCTGCGAAACACGCTCTATGGACTGAACTACCTCGATACCCGGGCGCAGCTCCTGGGCACCGAGAGCGTTCTGGAGACCGCCGCGCTGGACAAGTACCGGTACCTGCGCAATGCGTATCTCAAGGCCCGGCGCTACCAGGTATACGAAGGCAAGCCGCCGCCGGAAGAAGACGAATGACGCCCGGCCGCGGGCGGCCGCATCGGCGCCGGCGGCTGCCGCGACCATTGCCAAAGGATCACGATGACATCGAGATGGATTTCCACGGGTTTTGCAGTATTGCTCGCCATGGCAGGGGTCCAGGCGCTGGCGCAGGAGGCGCCCGACGCGCTGGTCAAACGCGTCTCCGAGGACGTGTTGCAGACGATACGCAGCGACAAGGAGCTGCAGTCCGGCAACCAGACCAAGGTCAAGGAGCTGATCGAAAGCAAGCTGGTGCCGCATTTCGACTTCACCCGGATGACCGCGCTGGCGGTCGGCCGCCACTGGCGCGGCGCGACGCCCGAGCAGCAGAAGCGACTGGCCGACGAGTTCCGCTCGCTGCTGGTGCGTACTTATTCGGGAGCGCTGTCCAACTATCGCGACAACACGCTGGACTACGCGCCGCTCAAGACGAATCCGGGCGACACCGAAGTGACGGTGCGCACTTCGGTGCGGCGACCCGGGCAGGCGCCGGTGCCGATCGACTACAGCATGGAAAAGACGCCGAACGGCTGGAAGGCGTACGACGTGATCGTCGCCGGGGTCAGCCTGGTGACCAACTACCGCGACGAGTTCAACGACATCGTCAAGAGCTCGGGCATCGACGGCCTGATCAAGACGCTGGCGGACAAGAACAAGGGCTCGGCGAAGTAGGCTGGTGGCGATGCAGCCGGCGCACGTCGAATCGTCCCCGCCGGTGCTGAGCGCCGCCGGCGGCGGCTGGGTGGTCGAAGGCCCGCTCACCATCGGCAACGTCGCGGCGGTGCTCGCCGAGAGCGCCGGCCTGCCGCTGCCGGAAACCGGGCGCGTCGATCTCACGCGCGCCGACCCGGTCGACTCGGCCGGCGTCGCAATCCTGCTCGAGTGGAAGCGCCGGGCGGCGGCCGAGCGCAAATCGCTCGCGTTCGACAACATTCCCCCCAGCGTCGCCTCGCTTGCCGAGCTGTACGGCGTCGATACCCTGCTGTCGGCCGCCTGAAGGGTCGTGACGGCCGCCGTCGACATCAACGGCGTCGCCCGCCGCTTCGGACCGATCCAGGCGCTCGCCGGCGTCGATCTCGCCGTCGAGCAGGGCGAGTTCTTCGGCTTGCTCGGACCCAACGGCGCGGGCAAGACGACGCTGATCTCGATCCTCGCCGGCCTCACGCGCGCCGACCAGGGCGAGGCTCGCGTGCTCGGCCACGACGTGGTCGGCGATTACGCGCAGGCGCGGAGGCTCCTCGGCGTGGTGCCGCAGGAGCTCGTGTTCGACCCGTTTTTCACCGTGCGCGAGACGCTCTCCATCCAGGCCGGCTATTTCGGCATTCGCGACCAGGACGGGTGGATCGACGAGATCCTGCACCACCTCGACCTCTCGTCGCGCGCCGATACCAACATGCGGGCGCTGTCCGGCGGCATGAAGCGGCGCGTGCTGGTCGGCCAGGCGCTGGTGCACAAGCCTCCGGTGATCGTGCTCGACGAACCGACGGCGGGGGTCGACGTCGAATTGCGGCAGAGCCTGTGGGGATTCATCCGCAAGCTCAACCGCGACGGGCACACGATCATCCTCACCACGCACTATCTCGAGGAAGCCGAAGCCCTGTGCGGGCGCATCGCGATGCTCAAGGCGGGCCGGATCGTCGCGCTCGACACCAAGCAGAAGCTCTTGTCGACGTTTGCCGGAGTGACGGTGCGGCTCACCATCGGCGAGGCTCTGCCGCAGCCCTGGCCGGGCCGCGTGCAGCGCAAGGACGGTCAGACCTACCTGATCGCGCTGGCCGACTACGCCGAGCTCGAGGCGATGCTGGCGAGCTTGCGCGAGGCGCGAGTCACGATCGTCGAGCTGTCGCTGCAGGAGGCCGACCTCGAGCAGGTCTTCCTGCGGATCATGGCGCGGCAGGAATGAGCGCGATCGGCGATCCGGTCGCGGCACGGCGGACGTCGAGTCCCGGGCTCGCGCCGGCGCGCGGCGCCGGCTGGCTGACGCTGCTGCACAAGGAGCTGCTGCGCTTCTGGAAGGTGAGCTTCCAGACGATCCTGGCGCCGGTGCTGACCTCGCTCCTCTACCTGCTGATCTTCTCGCACGTGCTCGAGTCGCGCGTCTTCGTCTTCTCGGGACGCGTTTCGTACACCGCGTTCCTGGTCCCCGGGCTGGTGATGATGGCGGTGCTGCAGAACGCGTTCGCCAACAGCTCGTCGTCGCTGATCCAGTCGAAAATCACCGGCAACCTGATCTTCGTCCTGCTGACGCCACTGTCGCCGCTCGACATGTTCGCCGCCTACGTGCTGGGGGCAATGGTGCGCGGACTGGTGGTCGGACTCGGCGTGTTCATCGTCACGCTCGGGTTCGCGCCGGTCGTCCCGTCGCACCCGCTCTGGACACTGGCCTTCGCGCTGCTGGGCAGCGCCATCCTGGGCAACCTCGGCCTGGTCGCCGGCATCTGGTCCGACAAGTTCGACCAGCTCGCGGCGTTCCAGAATTTCCTGATCATGCCGCTGACGTTCCTGTCCGGCGTGTTCTACTCGATCCACTCGCTGCCGCCGTTCTGGCAGGCGCTGTCGCATTGCAATCCGTTCTTCTATATGATCGACGGCTTCCGCTACGGCTTTTTCGGACTGTCCGACGCCGCGCCGGCGATGAGTCTCGCGATCGTCATCTTCTTCTTTGCCGCGCTGAGCGCACTGACGCTCGTGCTGCTCAAGCGCGGCTACAAGCTGCGGCACTGAGCTACGCCGGCGCATGACGCGCGGCGCCGGCGGCGAGAATAGATAGAGCGATGGACAAGCTGGCGATTCACGGCGGCGTGCCGCTCAACGGCGAGGTGAGGATCTCGGGCGCCAAGAACGCGGCTCTGCCGATCCTCTGCGCCGCGCTGCTGACCTCCGAGCGACTCGAGCTCTCCAACGTGCCGCGCTTGAACGACGTGCGCACGATGTGCTCGCTGCTCGCGCAGATGGGGGTCCGGATCGAAGCGAACGGGCAGCGCGTTGCGCTGTCCGCGGCGCAGATCGACTGGCCGCTCGCGCCGTACGAGATGGTCAAGACGATGCGGGCTTCGATCCTCGCGCTGGGGCCGCTGCTCGCCCGCTGCGGCGAGGCCCGGGTCTCGCTGCCCGGCGGCTGCGCGATCGGGTTGCGGCCGGTCGACCAGCACATCAAGGGACTGCAGGCGATGGGCGCCGAGATCGACCTCGATCACGGCTATATCGATGCCAGGGCAAAGCGGCTGCGGGGCGCCAACTTCGTGTTCGACGTGGTGACGGTGACCGGCACCGAAAACCTGATGATGGCGGCGACGCTCGCCTCGGGCACGACGGTGCTGGACAACGCCGCGCGCGAGCCCGAGGTCGTCGACCTGGCCGATTGCCTCAACGCGATGGGCGCCAGGATCTCCGGCGCCGGCAACGATCGCATCGTCATCGAGGGAGTCGCCCGGCTGCACGGCGCGACGCACGCGGTGATGCCTGACCGCATCGAAACCGGAACCTTCCTGGTCGCCGCCGCGGCGGCCGGCGGCGAGGTCGCCCTCTCGGGCGTCCGGCCCGACACGCTCGGCGCGGTGCTCGACAAGCTGACCGAAGCCGGCGTGATCACCGCGATCGATGGCGACACCGTCCGCGTCAGGCGCAACGGCCGGCTCAAGTCGGTGTCGATGCGCACCGCGCCGTATCCGGGCTTCCCGACCGACATGCAGGCGCAGCTGATGGCGCTGATGACCATCGCCGACGACGCGGCGATGATAACCGAGACGATATTCGAGAACCGGATGATGCACGTGCAGGAATTGAAGCGCCTGGGCGCGGTGATCGAGGTCGAGGGCAGCACCGCGATCGTGCGCGGCGCGCCGAAGCTCACCGCGGCCAACGTTATGGCGACCGACCTGCGCGCCTCGGCGGGGCTGGTGATCGCCGGCTTGATCGCCGACGGCGAGACCGTGATCGATCGCGTCTACCACCTCGATCGCGGCTACGAGCGCATCGAGGAGAAGCTCTGCGCGCTGGGAGCGCGCATCCGCCGCCTGAACTGAAGACGTCGCCAGCCCACGCCGGCAAGCCGGCGCCGCGGCCGCGTGGGGCTCGGCATCGGACTGCTAGAATCGCGCTCGCCATGCCTTCGCTCACCATCGCGCTGTCCAAGGGACGCATTTTCGACGAGACGCTGCCGCTCCTCGCCGCCGCCGGCATTGCTCCGGGCGAGGATCCGGAGACCTCGCGCAAGCTGATCCTGCCGAGCAACCGCGCCGATCTGCGCTTCGTCATCGTGCGCGCGTCCGACGTGCCGACCTACGTGCAGCACGGCGCCGCCGACTTGGGCGTCGCCGGCAAGGACATCCTGCTCGAGCACGGCGGCGAAGGCCTCTACCAGCCGCTCGACCTGGCGATCGGCCGCTGCCGGCTGGTGGTCGCCGCCCGGCGCGATTTCGACTACGCCAGCGCGGTGCAGCGCGGCGCCCGCATCAAGGTCGCCACCAAGTACGTCGGCACCGCTCGCGAGCACTTCGCCGCCAAGGGCATCCACGTCGATCTGATCAAGCTCTACGGGTCGATGGAGCTCGCGCCGCTGATGGGATTGTCGGACCTGATCGTCGACCTGGTCAGCACCGGCAACACGCTCAAGGCCAACGACCTGGTCGTGGTCGAGGAGATCCGGCCGATCAGCGCCCGCCTGATCGTCAATCCCGCCGCGCTCAAGCTCAAGCGAGGCGTCGTGCAGCCGATCCTCGACGCCGTCGCCGCCGCGGTCGCACCCGATGCTTGAGCTGCGCCGTCTCGATTCGTCCGATCCGGGCTTCGCCGCGGCGCTGGCCAGGCTGACCGCGCGCGATTCCGGTGAGGACGATGCGATCGAGACCTCGGTCGCCAGCATCATCGCCGACGTGCGCGCCCGCGGCGATGCCGCGGTGCTCGAATACACGACGATGTTCGACAAGGTGAAAGCCGCGAGCGTCGCCGCGCTGGAGCTTTCCGCCGCCGAGCTCGCGGCGGCGCACGATGCGCTGCCGGCCGAGCAGAAGCAGGCGCTCGCCGCGGCCGCCGAGCGGATCCGCAGCTATCATCTGAGGCAGAAAGAGGAATCGTGGTCGTTCACCGAGCGCGACGGCACCCGCCTCGGCCTCAAGGTGACGCCGCTCGACCGCGTCGGCGTCTACGTCCCGGGCGGCAAGGCGGCGTACCCGTCGTCGGTGCTGATGAACGTCGTGCCGGCCCGCGTCGCCGGAGTCGCCGAGATCGTGATGGTCGTGCCGACTCCGCACGGCGCCAAGAATGCGCTGGTGCTCGCCGCCGCGCACCTTGCCGGCGTCACGCGGACGTTCACCATCGGCGGCGCGCAGGCGATCGCGGCGCTCGCGTTCGGCACGGCAACCGTGCCGCAGGTCGACAAGATCGTCGGTCCGGGCAACGCTTACGTCGTCGCCGCCAAGCGCCGCGTGTTCGGCTTCGTCGGCATCGACATGATCGCCGGACCCTCGGAAGTGATGGTGATCGCCGACTCGAGCGCGAATGCGGATTGGGTGGCGATGGATCTGTTCGCCCAGGCCGAGCACGACGAAGCCGCGCAGGCGATCCTCCTGTCGCCGGACGAGGCGCTGCTCGATCGGGTCGCGGCCGGCGCGGCGCGGCTGCTGCCGGCGATGCCGCGCGAGAAGATCATCGCCGCGTCGCTGGCCCGCCGCGGCGCGCTGATCCGGGTGCGCGATCTCGCCGAGGCCTGCGCGCTGGCCAATGCCGTCGCGCCCGAGCACCTCGAGCTG
>DATEFZ010000201.1:0-3214 GCA_035280325.1 Casimicrobiaceae bacterium | reverse complement strand
ACATCATGCCGGCGATGGCGTCGACCGCGTTGTGCCGGCCGACGTCCTCGACGAAGTACAGGATCTCGCTCGCCTGCGCGCCGTTGCTGGCGAGCGCGCAACCGTGCACCGCGCCGGCCTGCTTGTAGATCGTGTCGTGGCCGCGCACGCGGTCGAGCAGCGCATGGAGCGTGCTGCGGGTGAGCGTCGCGTCGGTGGCCAGTCTTGCCGCGTCGATCTCGTCCATCAGCTCGCCGAACACCGTGCCTTGCCCGCAGCCGCTGGTCTTGGTGCGCTTGCCGAGCTTGGCGTCGAGATCGTTCAGGCCATGGCGGGTGTTGACCACCACCGCGTTGACGTCCCAGTCGACCTGCACCGAGACGATGTCCTCGACCTGGTCGAGCAGCCGCTGGTTGCGCAGGTAGCCGATTGCCAGCGCCTCGGGCGCGGCGCCCAGCGTCATCAGCGTCAGGATCTCGCGCTTGTCGACGTACAGCGTCAGCGGATGCTCGCCGGCGATCGCGGTCTCGCGCGTCTCGCCGCGCTCGTCGACCGCCGCGACGTTGAACGTCGCCGGACGCGCCGCGTCGGACAGGAGCGGCCGGTACGGCTCGTTGGGCGCGTTCATGATTGCTTTAGGCCTTGACCGCGCTGCGCAGCCAGTTCATCAGCGGCAGCAGGTCGCGGAAATAGCCGGCCAGCGCCGCCGGGAGGTCCTTCGGCGGGCGCCGGCCGACGTCGACTTCGATCATGCCGAAATAGTGCCTGAGCTTGATCGCGTCGATGTGCGGCGTGTCGGCGGCGTAGCCTTTCGGCGGCCGCGACAGCGCGTCTTCCTCGGCCAGCCCGCCGTAGGTCTTGGCGAAGCGCGGCTCGCGCAGCACGCGGGTGAGCTTCGCCGGATGCGCCGCGATGTGGCGGCGGATGCGCGAGAGCATCGCCGGCTCGGGCCGGTAGATGCCGCCGCCGGCCAGCAGGATGCCCTGGTGATCGACGTGGAAGTAATAGCCGGGGGCCAGCCCGCGCTTGGCGCGGTCGTTGAGCGCCGCGCTGAAGTGCGTCTTGTACGGCGTGCGGTCCTTGGAAAAGCGCGTGTCGCGATAGATGCGAAACATGGCCTTTTTCGGATCGACCGGCCCCAGCGCGCGGTCGAACTTCGCCACCCGCGCCGCGACGTCGCCGACCAGCGCCTGGAACTCGTCGCGCAGCACGTCGTACGACGGCTTGTTCCAGATGAACCACGGCCGGTTGTTGTTCTGCTCGAGCCCGTGCAGGTACTCGATCAGCGCCTTGAGGTGCATGCGTCGTCGCCGCGGCCGCCGGGGTCGATCAGCCGCCGATGTAGCTCATCTCGATCTTCGGCAGCTCGCGCGTGTTCTCCGAGCGGATCTCCGAATAGCGGTCGGCGCGCGCGCCCCAGATCGCCGCGATGTAGTTGCCGATCTCGGCGTCGGTCGCGCCGCCGCGGACGAGTGCCCGCAGGTCGACGCCGTCGGTGGCGAACAGGCAGGTGTAGAGCTTGCCGTCGGTGGCGAGCCGGGCCCGCGTGCAGTCGCGACAGAACGCCTGCGTCACCGACGAGATGACGCCGATCTCGCCGCTGCCGTCGCGGTAGCGCCAGCGCCCGGCGACCTCGCCCCGATAGTTGGCATCGACCGGCGCCAGCGGCAGCTCGCGGTCGATGATGCGGATCACTTCGGCCGAAGGGACGACGTCGTCGAGACGCCAGCCGTTGCTGTGGCCGACGTCCATGTACTCGATGAACCGCAGGATGTGGCCGCTGCCGCGGAAGTGCCGCGCCATCGGCAGGATCTCGTGCTCGTTCACGCCGCGCTTGACCACCATGTTGACCTTGATGGGGCTGAGTCCGACCGCGGCGGCGGCATCGATGCCCTCGAGGACGCGCGCCACCGGAAAGTCGACGTCGTTCATCGCGCGGAAGACGCCGTCGTCCAGCGCGTCGAGGCTGACGGTGACGCGATCGAGCCCGGCCGCCTTGAGCTCGCGCGCCTTGCGGGCGAGCAGCGCACCGTTGGTCGTCAACGTGAGGTCGATCTCGCCCAGATCGGCCAGCATCGCCACCAGCCGCTCGAGATGCCGGCGCAGCAGCGGCTCACCGCCGGTCAGCCGGATTTTCTCGACGCCGTGCGCCTTGAACAGCTGCGCAAGGCGGGCGATCTCCTCGAAGGTCAGGAGCTCGGCGTGCGGCAGGAACGGGTAGTCGTGGCCGAAGACGTCCTTCGGCATGCAATAGACGCAGCGGAAGTTGCAGCGGTCGGTTACCGAGATGCGCAAGTCGCGCAAGCTGCGGCCGCGGGTGTCGGCGAGCATCCCGTTCGGAGCGACGGCGGGCGCGCTGCGCGCGGCCAGCAGGGTGCTTGGCGAGCCGCCCAGCGAGCGGGCGTCGGTCAGCGGGATGATCGTAGCCATGAAAAAACGCGGAACAATTCGTCGCGACGACGGTCGGGCGATGGTAGCAGACAGCGCCTCGCGCCGCACGCGGGCAGCCGGAGCGACGAAGCGCACTAGGGTATGATGGCACGGCAACCCATTCGTGCCGCGAATCCGGGCAAAAAAAGCCATGCCACCGTTGCGGTTTCCTGTCGCCGTCGTCATCGAGCGCGTACCGCTTGCCAGCCGCTGGGCGAGCGAACGGTGGCAGGTCGGCGCCGTCGAGCGCGACGACATGCCGATACCCACGACGGTCAGGCTCTCCGACGATGCGAGCGCGACGCGTTGGCGTTTCACCGGCTTCGGCGTCGAGCTGCACCGCTCCGAGGCCGAAGGCTATTTTCTGAACATCACCGCGCTGGAGCCGAAGGTTTTCGTGATGTGGCGCATGCTCGAGCCGGAAAGCATCGGGGCCGACGGCCTGGCGGCGCGGCCGGCGCTCGTCACCGTCAGCTTCAACGAAGCGGCTCGATTGATGGACGGCGGAGAGACGGTGGACGCGTTGCCGCTGCCGCCAGAGATCCGCGCCTGGATGCAGCCGTTCGTCGACGCCAACTACAAGCCCGAGCCCAAGCGCAAGAACCGCCGCAACGAATTCTACGAGCGCGAGGACGAGCATCGCGTCGGCGGCGCTCCCTCGGACGCGGCGACTAAGGCCGGACGATGAGCGACAAGCCGGGAGCCGCCGAGCCGCCCGAGCCCCTGTCGCTGCGCCGCTGGTCGCAGCGCAAGCTCGAGGCGCGGCGCACGCCGGAGGCGGCGCGCGTCGAGGCGGATCGTGCGA
>DATEFZ010000200.1:0-7579 GCA_035280325.1 Casimicrobiaceae bacterium | reverse complement strand
GTCAACAGCCATCCGGCCAACTACCATCGCTGGCTCGCCGGCATCGTGGCCCAGGCCCGGCGGCGCCCGCCGGCCGAGCGGATGGTCTTCATCAACGCCTGGAACGAATGGGGCGAAGGCTGCCACCTCGAGCCCGACCAGCGGTACGGGCGCGGCTATCTCGACGCCACGCTGAAGGCGCTCGAGCGGCCGCTCGTCGAATGGGCCGCCGCGCCGGAGTCGCTGCGATGAGGCGCGCGGCTGCGCGGGCGCGACGATGAAGCTCACCTGTTACGCGCTGCGGCCCGATCCGCTCACCATCCGTCCCGCGCCGCTGACCCGCGGCTGGATGGATCGCATCGCCGACAATCACGCCTACCGCTGCCTGCCGCTCAACATCGCCAACAGCCATGGCTGGGAGCTGCTCTCGCCGTGCAGCTTCACCGCGACCTGGTCGGGCGGCATCCATGCCCGCGATCTGAAGCTCGCCGCGGTGGACGATCCGGCGCGGCTGGCCGAATTCGCGGTCACCCACTTCGCGTATGGCATCGTCACCTTCCATCTGTCGTACCTGTTTCGCACCGAGCCGGGCTGGGACCTGTTCGCGTCGGGGCCGCTCAACGGCGTCAAGGACGGCGTCGCGCCGCTGACCGGGGTGATCGAGACCGACTGGCTGCCGTATCCGTTCACGATGAACTGGCAGCTCACCCGCCCCGGCACCGTGCGCTTCGACAAGGATGAGCCGATCTGCATGCTGTTTCCGGTGCCGCACGGCGTGCTGCAGGACGTCGCGCCGGAGATCCGCGACCTGGACGACGATCCCGAGCTCAAGGCGCAGACGCTGGCCTGGAAAGAGCGGCGCGACCAGTTCATGCGGAAGTTCAACGACAGGGATGCGCAGACACTGCGCGAGGCGTGGCAGCGCTTCTATTTCGTCGGCAGGATGCCCGATGGATCGCAGACCGGGCAGCACGTGCATAAGCTTCGCCTCGCGGCGCCGGTCGATCGGCGCAAGCCGAAATAGCGGCGCCGGCTACGCGTTATTAACGGCGAGCGCGATGGCCCAGGAGGCAGGCAGCACGGCGGAGCAGCTTCGCGCCGCCCTGGCGCAGCACAAGGCCGGGCGGCTGGCCGAGGCGGAAGCGCTGTACCGCCGCATTCTCGAGCAGGACCCGGCCAACGCGGACGCGCTGCATCTGATGGGCGTCGTGCAGCATCAGCAGGGACGCTTCCCGGCCGCCGTCGAGACGATCCTGCGCTCGATCGCGGCGAACCCCGATCATCCCGGCGGCCATCTCAACCTCGGCCTCGCGCTGCAGAAGCTCAGGCGATTCGACGAGGCGCTGGCGTCCTACGATCGCGCGCTCGAACTGCGGCCTCGCTATCCCGAGGCGCTCCTGAACCGCGGCAACGCGCTGCGCGACATGAGACGCTACGACGACGCGCTGGCCTCCTACCAGCGCGCGCTCTCGCTCAGACCGGACTACGTCGAAGCCCTGCTCAATCTCGGCAATACCGAGCGCGACGCCGGCCGGTACGAGCAAGCGCTGCAGAGCTTCGATCGCGCGCTCTCGGCGAGGCCCGGCTACCTCGAGGCGCATTTGAACCGCGGCGACGCGCTGCAGGAGCTCAAGCGGCACGAAGAGGCGCTGGCGTCGTACGATCGCGCGCTGGCGCTCAAGGCGGATTACGCGCCGGCGCTCACCAATCGCGGCGCCGTGCTGGGCGAGCTGAGACGTCTCGATGCGGCGCTGGCGAGCCTCGACCGCGCGCTGGCCATCGATGCCGCTCATGCCGAGGCGCTGAACAATCGCGGCGCTATCCTGCAGGCGCTGCTGCGGCACGAGGACGCGCTCGCCAGCTATGACCGGGCGCTGGCGTTGAAACCCGACTACGCCAGGGCGCTGCACAACCGCGGCACCGCACTGGCCGAGCTGCAGCGCTACGACGAGGCGGCGCGGGCTTTCCGCCGGTTGCTGGCGCTGGACCCCGGCTACGACTATGCGCTCGGCAACCTGCTGAAGTGCCTGCTCGATTGCTGCGCCTGGGACGACGTTGGAACCCTCGCCGCGCGCGCCGCGGACGGCGTCCGCCGAGGCGAGCGGATCGTCGCCCCATTCACGTTGCTCGCCGTTCCATCGACTCCCGCGCTGCAGCTCGAGTGCGCGCGCATCCACGTCGCCGATAAGTATCCCGCGTCGCCCGGCGCCGGCTGGAGCGCAGAGCGCCATGGTCACGACCGGATTCGCGTCGCGTATCTGTCGGCGGATTTTCACGACCACGCCACCGCCTACCTGGCCGCCGGGCTGTTCGAGCTGCACGACCGGCACGCCTTCGAGATCACCGCCGTCTCGTTCGGACGGGCAAGCGATGGCCCGATGCGCAGGCGCCTCGAGCGCGCATTCGACCGTTTCGTCGACGTGCGTATGCTGGGCGACCGCGAGGTCGCCGGAATGCTGCGCCGGTCGGAGATCGACATCGCCGTCGACCTCAAGGGATTCACCGCCCACAGCCGGCCGGGCATTCTGGCCTGCCGTCCGGCGCCGGTGCAGGTCAACTACCTCGGTTTTCCCGGCACGATGGGCGCCGATTACATCGATTACATCGTCGCCGACGGCCAAGTCATTCCTCCGGGAGACGAGCTCTTCTACGCGGAAAAAGTCGTGCGCCTGCCCGACAGCTACCAGGTCAACGATTCGCGCCGCTCCGCCGCCGACCGGCTGCCGGCGCGCGCCGACGTCGGCCTGCCCGACGACGGCTTCGTGTTCTGCTGCTTCAACCGCAGCTACAAGATCACGGCCGAGGTCTTCGCCATCTGGATGGCGTTGCTCGAGAAAGTCGAGGGCAGCGTGCTGTGGCTGCTCGACGACAACCCCGCGGCGTGCGCCAATCTGCGCGAGCAGGCCGCGCGACGCGGCGTGGCGCCCGAACGGCTGGTCTTTGCGCCGAAGGTCGATCTGCCGCAGCACCTGGCGAGGCACCGGCTGGCTGACCTGTTTCTCGACACCTTGCCGTACAACGCGCACACGACCGGCAGCGACGCGCTGTGGGCCGGCCTGCCGCTCGTGACCTGCGCCGGCGGCACGTTCGCCGGCCGGGTCGGCGCCAGCCTGCTGACGGCGGCCGGCCTGCCCGAGCTCGTTACCCGCAGTCTGGACGACTACCGATCGCTGGGGATCGAGCTCGCCGCATCGCCGGCGAAGCTGGCGGCACTGCGCGCCAGGCTGGTTTCGCAGCGCGGTAGTTGTCCGCTGTTCGACACGCGGCGTTATTGCCGCCATCTCGAATCGGCATTCGAACAGATGTGGCTGCGCCATCGGCAGGGCCAGCCGCCGGCGGCCTTCGACGTCGCGGCCGCGATGGACACCCGGGCATCATGAACGGCCGGTGCGCCCGACTACACGGCCCGCTCAGCGCGCGAGCCAGTCGGCGCAATCCCAGCCGAACATCCGCTCCAGGTTCTCGATCTCGCCGGCCAGCGCGTCGCGCAGGTAATCGCGCGCCGCGGTGCTCATCGGCGCCGGGTACGCACGCACGTGCACGCGACGCGGCTCGACCGGGCGAAACCGCGCCACCCCGAGAAAATCACTGACCCGCGCCAGCGCCTGCTGCGGCGATTGCAGCAGCTCCTCGCTTTTCATCACCAGCGTCTGCCGCGGCGGGAACAGCGTCCAGAGTCGCTCGATCTGCCGGCTGTAGCGGCCGCGGTCGACGTAGGAGAACTGCCGGTGCTGCAGGGGCAGTGCCGCGCGGCAGCGCGCTTCCTCGCTGCGGATCGCTTCCTCGAACGGCAGCGGGTCGCGCCCTCGCGCGCGCTCCATGTTCCAGTGCGAGTAGGCCCGGGTGACCGGGTTGCGCAGCAGCATGATCAGCTTCATCGCCGGGTTGTACTGCCGCATGCGCGGCGCCGCCGGCTCCCAGTACATGTAGATCGGCGTCGCATCGCCGAGGACGCGACCGCGGACGGCGGGTCTGAACTGGTCGTGGTAGCGCGCGTAGTCGACATTGCCACCGCTGAAGTTCTCTTCGTTGTCGAAGAAGTGCGCTTCCTTCACCGTCGGCAGGCCGAGCTCGGCGTGCTCGTAGAGGTACGATGCCAGCGCCGAAGTGCCGCCCTTCTGCGTACCGGCGACGGCGAACGCGACCCTGGTCGCGACCGGCGCCAGGCTGCCGTGACAATCCTTGTAGCGCCTGCCGCTGCCGCAGGGACAAGGCTCGTTGCGAGCTGTCAACGCACCCTCCCTCCGCTCTCCCGCGGGGCCGTCAGCCGGCGGGGCGATCGCCGGTCCGGCCGAGATTCATCGGCTGCGCCGGCTGCCCGGGCGACCGCCCGATCCGCTCGTACTCGGCGATGACCTGGGCACCGAACAGCAGGACGATCGCGGCGATCTCGACGCTCAGCATCACCGCGATCGCCGTCGCCAGCGATCCGTACAGGAGACGGACCTGCGAGATCGTACCGTAGTACCACACGATCACGTGGCGCATGATTTCCCACAGCAGTCCGGCGCAGACGCCGCCGATCAGCGCGTGCCGGAACGAAAGCCGGCCGACCGGCATCACCAGGTAGATCGCGGTCAGGATCAGGATCTCGCCGCCGACGCCGAGCAGGTACAGCAGATAGCCCGACAGGTCCTCGAGCGAATGCGGCACGCCGAACAGCGTGATGTCGCGCGTGGCCAGCACCGCGAGCTTGCCGGCGACGACGGTTACCACGACCAGCCCCACCGCCAGGAACAGGATGAAGCAGTACGGCAGCAGCGCCGATACGACGAATCGCCGCCGCCGCACCGCGACGCGGTGGATGAAGATCACCGACATCGCGTTCTCAAGCACGGTGAAGGCAAGCGCGCTGAACAGGATCATGGTCAGCAGCAGCACGCCGCCGATCTGGGTGCGGTAGCGCAGAAAGGTGCGAAGTTCCGACACCAGCGTGTCGGACTGCCCGGGCACGATGAACTGCAGGTACTCGGCCAGCGTCGTCAGGAGTCGCGCCTCGTCGATGAAGTTCGACAGCACGATCACCATCAGGATCAGCAGCGGAATCATCGACAGCAGCGTGTAGTACGCCACCGCGCCGGCCAGCAGCAGGCCCTGGTTGGCGCGAAAGCCCTTGAGCACCGTGAGCACGAACGCGCCGGGATGGCGCAGGATCTCCCTCGGCCTTTGCGGCCGCGCCGGGGGCGCCGCCGCAGCCTCGGCGTTCATCGCTGCTTCAGCCAACGGCGAACAGCGTATCGGCGAACGGCCAGGACCGGTCCTGCCATTGCCCGGCGCAGCGGAAGCCGGCGATCTCACCCATCGCCGGCACCTCGTCCGCCTGATACTTGTGGCTGCTCTCGGTCCAGATCGTCTCGCCGCGAGTGAAGGCGACGACGATGCCGGCGCCCGCAATCTTCACCTGCTGCTCGCCGAGCGACCGGATGTGCATGTCGACGCTCCGGGTCTCGGGCTCGAAGCGCGCCTCGTGGGCGAAGCGGCGGACGTCGAAATCGCCTCCCAGCTCGCGGTTGATCCGCAGCAGCAGGTTCAGGTTGAACGCGGCGGTGACGCCGAGCGCGTCGTCGTACGCGGGCAACAGAACGGCCTCGGCTTTCATCAGGTCGACCCCGAGCAGGAAAGCGTCGCCCGGCTGCAGCAGCGCGCGTACCTCGCGCATGAAACGCGTCGCCGCCAGCCGCCGGAAGTTCCCGATCGTGCTGCCGAGAAAGAGCACCACCAGCGGTGTCTTGGCGTCGCGCTTCGCCACGATCGCTCTCAGCCCGTCGAGGTAGTCACGTTCGTACGCGACCACGCGCACCGAGGGCATGTCGGCAAGCTCGTGCCGGCACAGGCCGAGAGCCGTCGGTGAGATGTCGATCGGGCAATAGGTGACAGGATGGCGCGCGGCAAGTGCTTCGAGCAGCCACCGCGTCTTGCGCGCGCTGCCGCTTCCCAGCTCGGCAACGATCGGACGAGCGGGCAGCAGCGACGCGATGTCGGCGGCGCGGCTGCGAACAATCCGCTCCTCGGCCCTCGTCACGCCGTACTCGGGCAGCGCGGTGATGACCTCGAACAGGCCCGAGCCGATCGTGTCGTACAGATATCGCGACGGTAGCTGCTTTTGCAGGGCGTTGGTCAGTCCGGCGCGGACGTCGGCCGCGAAGTCGCGATCGGCTTCGTGAAGAACTGCAATGCGGGCCATGCTTTCCTCTCCTGATTTCCCTGCCGTGGATCGTGATCGCGCTGAAGCGCACGCAACAGTGTCCCGACCGCGGCGCCTTCAGCCTTCCTGCTTCGCCCGCCCCGGTTCGGCAGCCCTGCTTCGCCAGCCTTACTTCGGCCGCGGTGCGGCGAGATCGGCCCCCGGCGCCGAAAGCCTTCCCGCGCGGAGCTCGCCGACCGCTTCGGCCAGCGCCCGCGCGACGTTGCGCACCTCTTCCTGCACGCCCTTGTCGTCGTCGAGGGCATCGTGGCTGGTCGCGTATGGCGCGTAGTAGCCGATGTAGCGATCGAGCCGTGCCTTCGGGCCGGCGTCGATCAAGCCCATCCAGTCCAGCCAGTCGCTCAGGTTGCGGCGCAGGCTTTCGATCCCCGCGACGTCGCCGTGAACGACCAGCCCGTAAACCCGTCCGGCCAGATGCTTGGGGTACGGCCAGCCGGCCAGCTCGAGCGCTTTCGCCTTCGCGACGTTCTTGCCCGAAGTCGAGGTCACATCGGGATTGCCGCCGTCGGCGCACACCAGCCGGTCGATCATCAGCTTGAGCACGCTGGGCGCCTGGTACCAATGCGTAGGCGTCACGATCAGCACACCATGCGCCGAGGTCCATCGCTCGTAGATCTCGGCCATCCAGTCGTCGGTCTGCCCGAGCGCGTGGTTCGGATAGCAGCTGCATGGCCAGTGGCAAAGCGGCATCGCGGTGGATACGCAGCCCTTGCACGGGTGGATGCGCCGCGAGTAGTCCGACGTGAGCAGGCTCAGGTCGAGCAGGTCGGTTTCGATCTTTGCGCGCTCGAGCGTCGTCTGGGCGATCTTGGTCAGGCGAAACGTCTTCGACATCTCGCCCGGACACGAGCCGTCGTTGCGCGGCGCGCCGCAGACCAGCAGTACCCGCGACCGGGTGGTCTTCCGGGCCTGCTTCGCAGCAGCCGCCAGCAGCCGTTCGCGCGTTTCCAGCCATTCGACCGAGGCGTCGTAGTCGGGATCGGCGAAGCCGGCGCCGGCCTTGCGCGTCACCGGCGCCTTGCGCGCCTGGCGATAACCGTCCCAGGCGATCGTTTCGAGACGATCGACCGCATCCTGGGCGGCGCCGAACGCCGGATCGAAGTACTGGCCGCGAAACCGCCGGCCGAACGCGGCGCGCGACAGCATCGCCGGCGCCTGACCCTTGCGCACTCTGGTCTTGGTTTTCATCGCAGGCGCCGACATCCCCCAACTGCCAAGACTACGTCCGGACCGGCGGCGCGTCCATCGGCGACTTGCGCCGCCAGGTGTAGGACCGATGCCTACACGAACGCGAGCCTGACCGTCTGTTCGATATCGTCCGCACTGTGCGCCGCCGATACGAATCCCGCCTCGAACGCCGACGGCGCGAAATAGACCCCGCCATCGAGCATGCGA
>DATEFZ010000199.1:0-2368 GCA_035280325.1 Casimicrobiaceae bacterium | reverse complement strand
TCCGCAGGCATGGCTGCCGCGCCTTACGCATGCGGGCGCGATCTTTCTCGGCCGCTGGAGCTCGGAGGCGATTGGCGACTATTGCGCCGGGCCGAACCACGTGCTGCCGACGGCGCGCAGCGCCCGCTACGCTTCGCCGCTCGGGGTCTACGATTTCCAGAAGCGCACCAGCATCATTGCCGTCTCGCCGGAGGGCGCGCGAACACTGGGCGCGATCGCAGCGACGCTCGCGCGCGGCGAGGGTCTGCCGGCGCACGCCGCGAGCGCTGAATGTCGCAACGAGGCGGAGGCCGGCTCGTGAGCGACCGTCCTCCCGGCTGGGCGGCTGCCGCCGTCGCCGCGGTCGTGCGCCCGGAAGTGCGCGCGCTGTCGGCATACTCGGTCGACGATGCGCGAGGCATGATCAAGCTGGACGCGATGGAGAACCCGTTCCCGCTGCCGGACACCGTGCGCGCTCGCCTCGACGCAGCGCTCACCTCGACCGCGGTCAATCGCTATCCCGACACGGCGGCCGCGGAGGTGAAACAGGCGCTGGCGCGCGCGCTGCGCATCCCGCCGTCGCTCGACCTGATGCTCGGCAACGGATCGGACGAGCTGATCCAGATCATCGCCTGTGCGCTGGCCAGGCCCGGCGCCGCGATGCTCTCGCCCGAGCCTTCGTTCGTCATGTACCGGCTGAACGCCGTCTTCGCCGGCATGCGCCATGTCGGCGTGCCGCTGACCGCCCGTTTCGAGCTCGATCGCGCCGCGATGCTGTCCGCCATCGAGCGCGAGCAGCCGGCGCTGACCTTCCTCGCCTTTCCGAACAACCCGACGGGCAACCTGTTCGCGGTCGCCGACGTCGAAGCGGTCATCCGCGCCTCGCCCGGGCTGGTCGTCGTCGACGAGGCCTACTACGCGTTCGCCGACGCGAGCTTCCTGCCGCGGGTCGCCGAGTTTCCGAACCTCTTGGTGCTGCGCACGCTGTCGAAGGTCGGGATGGCCGGGATTCGCCTGGGCTACGCGGTCGCGGCGACCGAGTGGATCGGCGCGCTGAACAAGCTGCGGCCGCCGTATAATGTGAGCGTGTTGACGCAGGCGGCTGCCGTCGCGCTGCTCGCCGACGAAGGCTGGATCGGCGAGCAGGCGGCAACGATACGCTCCGAGCGGGCGCGACTCGCGGCGGCGCTGGCGCGACTGCCGGGCACCACCGTCTTCGACAGCCACGCCAATTTCCTGCTCGTGCGCGTACCCGACGCCAGCCGCTGCCATGACGGGCTCAGGCAACGCCGCATCCTGGTGAAAAACGTCGATGGCTGGCACCCGCTGCTCGCGAACTGCCTGCGGATCACGGTCGGCACGCCGGCCCAGAACGACGCCTTGATCGCCGCGCTCGGCGAGCTGACCTCGACATGACCGAGCGCGCCGCCGTCGCCCACCCCCGCGTCGCGCGGGCCGAGCGCGAGACCCGCGAGACTCGCATCGCGGTCAGCGTCGATCTCGACGGCAGCGGGCGCGCGACGCTCGCCACCGGCGTCCCGTTCCTCGACCACATGCTCGACCAGGTCGCCCGGCACGCGATGATCGATCTCGACGTCGGCGCCAAGGGTGATCTGCATATCGACGCCCACCACACAGTCGAGGACATCGGCATCACCTTCGGCCAGGCGGTCAAGCAGGCGCTCGGCGACAAGGCCGGCCTCGTGCGCTACGGTCACGCCTACGTGCCGCTCGACGAGGCGCTGTCGCGTGTAGTCGTCGATCTCTCCGGCCGGCCGGGCCTCGAGTTCAACGTCGAATTCACGCGCCCGATGATCGGCGCCTTCGACGTCGACCTGACCCACGAGTTCTTCCAGGGCTTCGTCAACCACGCGCTGGTGAGCCTGCACATCGACAACCTGCGCGGCGACAACGCGCACCACCAGGCGGAGACGGTGTTCAAGGCATTCGCGCGGGCGCTGCGCATGGCGGTCGCCCGCGATCCGCGCGCCGGCGGCACGATCCCGTCGACCAAGGGGAGCCTGTAGGACGGCGTCCCGCGACGTTCCGGCCCGTCCGGTCGCCGTCTACCGTCGTCCGCCAGCCGAGCCCGATGCCCGATATCGCCGTCGTCGATTACGGGATGGGCAACCTGCGCTCGGTGGCCAAGGCGTTGCGCCATGTCGCTCCGGACAGCGTCGTCGAGGTCAGCGCCGACCCCGCGGTCATCCGCCGCTCGCCGCGGGTCGTCCTGCCCGGGCAGAGCGCTATGCCCGATTGCATGCGCTGCCTCGATCAGAGCGGGCTGCGCGAGGTGGTGGTCGAGACCGCCCGCGATCGCCCGTTTCTCGGCATCTGCCTCGGCCTGCAGATGCTGTTCGACGACAGCGAGGAGGGGCCGACCATCTGC
>DATEFZ010000198.1:0-3061 GCA_035280325.1 Casimicrobiaceae bacterium | reverse complement strand
TCGGCGAGCTACGTGATGCTGTTCGTGCTGTTCGGCGCGTTCATGGAGCGCAGCGGCACCGGGCAGTTGTTCATGGACTTCTCGATGTCGCTGACCGGGCATACCGCCGGCGGCCCCGGCAAGGTCGCGATCGTGTCGTCGGCGCTGTTTGGCACCGTCTCCGGCAGCGCGGTCGCCAACGTGATGGTCGATGGACCGATCACCATTCCGCTGATGAAGCGCACCGGCTTCCGTCCTCCGTTTGCTGCTGCGGTCGAAGCGGTCGCTTCGACCGGCGGCCAGTTGATGCCGCCGGTGATGGGCGCCGCCGCCTTCATCATGGCCGAATTCCTCGCCGTGCCGTACGCGCAGGTCGCGCTGTGGGCGGCGATTCCCGCGCTGCTCTACTACGTTTCGCTGTTCTTCGCCGTGCACTTCGACGCCAAGCGCTACAAGCTGGCAGGCGTGCCGAAGAAGGAGCTGCCGCGTTTCTTCCGCGTGATGGCGGTGCGCGGCCACCTGTTCGCGCCGATCCTGGTCGTCCTGTTCGGCCTGATCCTGGGCTATTCGGCGCCGCTGTGCGCGCTCGCGGGCTCGCTCACCTGCATCCCGGTGGCGCTGCTGCGTGCCACGACGCGCGCCGGCATCGGCTGGCGCAACGTGTTCGACGCGCTGGTCGACGGCGCGCGCAACACATTGTCGGTGGCCATGGCCTGCGCCTGCGCCGGGATCGTCATCGGCTGCGTGACCATCACCGGGCTGGGCATCACGTTCACCCAGTTCGTCATCGTGCTGGCGCAGAGCTCGCTGATCGCGGCGCTGGTGCTGACCGCGGTCGCCGGCATCGTGCTCGGCATGGGCATGCCGACGACGCCCTCGTACATCGTCATGGTGTCGCTGCTGGTGCCGGCGATCATCAAGCTCGGCGCGATCGCGCCGGCGGCGCACATGTTCGCCTTCTATTTCGCCATCCTGTCGGCGATCACGCCGCCCGTCGCGCTCGCCGTCTATGCGGCGTCGGGCCTCGCCAAGAGCGATCTGTGGACGACGGGCTGGCAGGCGGTGCGCATCGCGGCGGCGACCTACATCGTGCCGTTCATGTTCGTCTTCGAGCCGTCGCTGATGCTGATCGGCGACTGGGTCGAGAGCGTGACCTCCGCCGCTTCGGCGGTGGTCGGGGTGATGTGCCTGGCCGCCGGCCTGCAAGGCTGGCTGCTGCGTAAGGCGCTATGGTGGGAGCGCGTCCTGCTGGTGGCTGCCGCACTTTTGCTGATCAAGCCGGGGTATGCGAGCGACGCGGTCGGGCTCGTGCTGCTCGCCGCGGTGCTGGCGTCGCAGAAGCTGGTGCGCACGAGCCGGCAGGCAGGATAAGCAAAGAACGTTACAAAGCGACGCGGCGCCGAAACTTCCCGCGCCCGGGACGGACCAAGGCATTGGCGACAACGCGAAAGGGAGGATCGACCATGGCTTATCCATCGACGGCAGGCGAACCGCACCGCTTCGAGCAACCCGACAACGCTCAATCGCTCGCCGCCGACACCGACGAGCGCCCGCCGCGCCCACCGCATTTGCGCCTGGGCAGCGGCTGGCAATGGGTCGCGCTGGTCGTCATCGCGCTGGCCGTCATCGCCGCATTCGCGTACTACCTGTGGCAGCGGCAGGCGCTGCCGCCCGCGGCGCCGGCAGGCACGCAGGCGCCGGAGACCCCGCCCTCCGCCGCGACGACGCCGCCGATCGAGCATCCGATCGAGAACGCGCAGGCGGTGGCTCCCCCGTCGGTCGCCGAGAAGCCGCTGCCCGCGTTGATGGTCAGCGACACCACGATGCAGCAGGTGCTGGCCGATCTGTTCGGCCAGGGCGCGCTGGGCAGCGTGTTCTACGACGATTCGATCGTCCATCGTTTTGTCACGACGGTCGACAACCTGCCGCGCAAGACGCTGCCGCTGCGCTATTCGCCGGTCAAGCCTGTCGTCGGCACGTTCGCCGTCGCGGGCAAGGACAATGAAGTCACGACCGCGCCGGACAATGCCGCGCGTTATACACCGTACGTCCAGATGCTCGATGCTGTCGACGCCAAGAAGATGGTCGGCGTCTACGTCCATTTCTATCCGCTGCTGCAGCAGGACTATCGCGCGTTGGGCTACCCGCAAGGCTATTTCAACGACCGGATGGTGCAGACAATCGACGACCTGCTGGCGGCGCCCGACGCTCCAGCCTCGGCGGCGCTGGTCCAGCCGAAGGTCCTGTACCAGTATGCCGATGCCGATCTCGAATCGCGCTCGGCGGGGCAGAAGATCATGATGCGCATGGGCAGCGACAACGAGGCGAAGGTCAAGGCCAAGCTGCGCGAGGTCCGCGCGCTCCTCACCGGCTCGGCGGCGAAAGAGCTGAAATCGAAATAGCGCGGGGATTTTAGACGCCGGCAAGCAGGCACCGACACGCTGGCCCGCGAGCGAGCATGACCATTTTCGTCGATGGCGACCGCGCGGCAGCCTCATCCGCGCGCCGCCGGACGCTGCGACTGCTCGGCGCCTCCGGAATTGTGCTGGTCGCCGGACGGGCGCTTACGGTGGCGGCCGCCGCGGCCGATGATCGGCCGCCGGCGTGCGTCGTTCGCCCGCGACAGACCGAAGGGCCTTTCTACGTCGCCGGCGATGTCGAGCGCTCCGACCTGCGGCTCGATTCCAGCACCGGCGAGGAGGTGCCCGGCGTTCCACTGCGCCTTTCATTCCGAGTCTCGCGCCTGACGCCGGCCGGGTGCGCGCCGGTCTCCGGGGTCCAAGTCCACGTCTGGAGCTGCGATGCAACCGGACGCTACTCCGCGGTGCACGGCCCGCACGCATCGACCGCGGGCGATGCGATCCTGCGCGGCTACCAGACGACCGACGCCGGCGGCGCGGTGCGCTTCCTCACCATCTACCCCGGCTGGTATCCCGGCCGCGCGGTCCATGTGCATTTCAAGATTTTGACCGCGAGCGCAGAAAGCCCTCGTGAGTTCACCTCGCAGCTCTATTTCGACGACGCGTTGAGCGACGCCGTCTACCGCAGCGCGCCGTATGCAAGGCGATACCAGCGGGAAATG
>DATEFZ010000197.1:0-12412 GCA_035280325.1 Casimicrobiaceae bacterium | reverse complement strand
CTGCCGGATCAGCGCCACGACGTCGGCGAGCGGGGCGAGCCCCAGGGCGAACGAGAACAGCGGATCGACGAAGTAGGTGGCTTTCAACCCGGCCGCCGCGAATGTGGCGAGCTGGTATGGCAGGCCGCGCGCCGCCGATCCGGCGCCGCCGTAGAAATACCAGCACGTCTCCTTCGCGCAAGCCTGGTCGCGGTCGAGCGGCGTACGCGGCCACGCTATGGCGTCCGGCCAGATTTCGGTGTCGACGGTGATGAAGACCTTGACCAAGCTCGATGGCGTTCGGGGCCGCGACGCTTGAACTTCCCGGCGTCTCGCGCCAAAGGCGCCGCGCCGATTATTGCATCGAACGCTGCGAAGCGTCAGCCGCGAGCGGCGGCACAAAAGAAACGGGCCCGAGGATCGCTCGGGCCCGCAGTAGTGCTGGTCGGATCGACTAGCGGAACTTGCGGCGCGCAAAGCCCGCGGCCAGCAGGCCCAGGCCCAGGAGCGCGAGGCTCGCCGGCTCCGGCACCGTCGGCGTCGTCGCGCTGACCCGCGCGTACAACCCGGCGGTGTTGTTCTGATCCTCGATGGTCTGGAACTTGTTGGTGATCGTCGCTCCTCCATCCTGCGAGAACCCGATCACCTCCAGCGTGTAGTGCACGCCGGCGACCACGAACGATTGGGAGGCCGCACCGCTGGTCACCGTGACCTGGTCGGCGCAGCCGTTGACGTTGATGCCGGTGCCGTTCGGCGAGCCTGGCGACGGATACGGGCAGGTGCCGGTGAACGGACCGCCCGGAGGACCGCCGTTGGGGGTCTCGTCGTGGGTGAAATCGAAGATGAAATGGAACGTCCCTTGCGGCGTCCCGTCGACCGCGACGTCGGCGGCGACATTTAGCTCGACCGACTGCAGGTTCGGCGGGAACACCGGGAAGTTCAGGTGGTTAAATGTGCCGATCAGCTGCGCGCCGGTCGTGGGTGGCGGATTGACTGTGAAATCTAGCGGGCCGGCCATCCCGGTATAGTCGTAGCCGCTCTGGAACGTGTTCGGCGCGGCCGGGACCCCCCAGCGTATGGTGCTCGGGATAGCCGTGCTGGGCGAATTGACGATGGCGATGCCAACGACCGGCGTCGGGTTGAACCACGCTCCGGTAATATTCGTCAGCGTGACGGTGTCCGACGCCAGCGCAGGCGACGCTGCCAGGGCGGCGAGGACGACGGCATTGCGTAGCTTCATGTGCCTCTCCCTTACACAGATGGCCTTCCGCCGCTGATGTAGCAAGTCGCGCGCCAGATATCTTTCCGCTTTGATATCAGTGATTTGTAATTTCGGCGTCAGATGGATGTAAAGGAAGTCGACGAATTGGCCCGGGCCAAACGCCGGGCGGCTGTGTACGACAGGGCCAAGCTCATTGCTCGGCTGCTGGGACTCGCGACGGCGGCCCTGTTTGCCCCCCGCGCCGTGGCCGCGCCGTTCGACCTCTACGACGGCGCCGACGGCGCCACCTGCCGATACTTCAACGCCGGCGCCCGGATCGCCTGGCGGCACCCTGCCGGCGACTGGCGCGATGCCGCCGGCGCGGCGCAGGGCGAACAGCCGTTCGCGGTTGCCACGCTTCGCTCCGGCGGCCCGGGGCGCGTCGTCGAGTGGGACGTAACCGCGCTGGTACGCGGCTGGCTCGCCGGCGACTACCCCAACCGCGGCCTGCTGCTCGCGGCGATGCCGGGACCGCGGTCGGCGCCGGTCGCCTTCGTCAGCCGCGAAGGCAGCGCCGCGTTGGCTCCCCGCCTGACGATCGGCCTCGCGGGCGAGGCCGAGCCCCAAGCGCTCGCCCTGATCGCCGACGCCTGGCTCGATTGCTCGACCGCCTACAGCCTGGGAGCGCGCTCCGAGCTGCGGGTCGGCGACACGGTCCGATCGGCGCTGCAATTCGATCTTGCCGGGCTGGCCGGCCGCAAAGTCGAGCATGCGACGCTGGCCTTGACCACGCTGGGCAGCCAGGCCTACGGGGCAGCCATCGGCGTATTCCGGGTCGATCCGCCGGTCGGACCCCCCGGTCCCGCGTCACGCCGGGGACTCGCAACGTCCTACCCGCGCGACCGCGGCATTGGCAAGAATCCCGACGTTTTGTTTGCCACAGACTTCGAGGCGCCGGGGTGGGTGCGCGAGTGGAGCTATTTGAGCGAGGGCAGCCACGCCGAGCGCATCGACCGCGACGAGGCGCTTCGCTTCGAGCCGCTGTTCGGCCATGCGCTAAAGGTGGCGATCGCGAAGGGCGACAACTTCGGACTCGACCTCGGCTTCGATTTCAGGGACAAGTTGGGCTACGAGCCCGAGGCGGTCTATTTCCGCTACTACCTGCGCTTCGCCGACGACTGGGATCCGACCGTCGACGGCGGCAAGCTGCCGGGGCTTTCCGCGACCTACGGCAAGGCCGGCTGGGGCGGCCGGCGCGCCGATCCGGCGATCGGCTGGTCGATGCGCGGACAGTTCTCCCGCGCCACGTCTCCCGGCAACCCGTTGCACGGCACGACCACCGTCGGCACCTATGCCTATCACGCCGGCATGCAGGACGAGTACGGCGATCACTGGTTCTGGATGAACGATGCGCTGGGCGTGCTCGAGCGCAACCGCTGGTACTGCCTCGAGCAGTATTTCAAGGTCAACGCGATCGGAGCGAAGGATGGGGTACTTCGAGCATGGATCGACGATCGGCTCGCGTTCGAGAAAGACGACATCTGGGTGCGCGATCTGCCGTCGATCAGGATCGAACGGGTATGGATGAACGTGTACCACGGCGGCACCGCCGTCGCCGCGCGAGCGCTGCATCTGTACATCGACAACGTCGTCGTCGCCACCGAGCCGATCGGATGCGCGGCGCGCTGAGGTCCGGTCGCAGCGCGCGAAGGTCGCTGTGTTACGATGACCGCGACCGTGCCCTCGCGGTCGACGATTTTCCGGCGATGATAGCCATGCTTGTGCAACCGTCTTTTCCCGCGCCGTTGCGATCGATCGCGCTGGCGGCGCTGTTCGCCGCGTCGTCGCTCGCCTGCGCCGCGGCGCCGCCGATCGATTTCAACCGGGCCAACGATTACTATCCGGCGCGCGGAAGCAACCAGCTCAAGGTGGTCGAGCTCTACCACCTGGGCCCGTGCGAACAGCGGTTGCGGGCGCGCGACTATCAGCGGACCTACAACGAGTGCGATTTCATCCTGAAGATCTTCCCCAACCATCCGCAGGCGCTGGTCCTCGCGCTCGAGGCCTGCGAGCGCTGGAATTCTCCGCTGTGCAACGCCGGTGACCTGCTCGACCGTGCCGTCTCGGTCAATCCGGCGGCACCGCTGACCTTCGTCATCGAGGGGATGCACCAGCACCGCATCCACCAGTACGGCAGGGCGATCCAGAGCTACCAGCACGCGCTCGAGCTCGATCCGAGCCTGATGAACGCGCACTACAACCTCGCGCTGACCTACGTCGAGACCAGGCAGTTCGACCTGGCCAACGAGCATGCGCAGCAGGCGTATGCGCTCGGCGCGACGCTGCCGGGGCTGCGCCATATGCTGCAGGAGGCGGGACATTGGTCGCCGGAAGCAAAGCCCGGAGCGCAGGGCGCCGCGTCCGCGCCGCCCGGCGCGCAGCAGGGCACGACCCCCGCCGCCATCGCGAAGTAGGCCCTCGGGCGGCGTCAGCCGGGCGCCGGCCGAGCGCGCTACCGGATGACTGGCGGAACCTCCGCGCCGACGTTGCGATCGGCCATGGCTGACGCGTCGGGCACTGGCGTCGAGCTGGTCTCCGACCTCGCCGCCTTCGCTGCGCTGCGCGAGCCGTGGAGCGCGCTAGCGCAAGCCGCCGCCGCGCGCGACTCGGTTTTCTTGAGCCACGAGTGGTTCGACGCGGCGTGGCGGTGGCAGCCGAGCGGCAGCCGCCTCCACCTCTTGTGCTGGTACGTCGATCGCCGCTTGCGCGCGGTGCTGCCGCTGGTGCTGCGCAGGACTCGCAGCCGCGGCGTTGCGATCCGCGAGCTCGCGTACCTGACCGTTCCCGACACGCAGCTCTGCGACCTGGTCGTGGCCGACGACGATCGCGTCGCCGCGTCGGCGGCGATCGCGGCCGAGCTCGGGAGGCGGCGCGACTGGGATGTGATCCGGCTCAGGCACCTTGCGGCGGGCTCGGCGGCGGGCTCCGATCTTCGCGCGCAATTCGACGGCGTCGCCACCCGATCGATCGAGGCGCCGGGCAATCCGTTCATCGCGCTCGATTCGGACTGGGCGAGCTACTACGCGACGCGCAGCCGGCGCTTGAAGAAAGCCGCCAACCTGGCCGCCAACCGGCTGGCCCGCGTCGGCCGGATCAGCATCGACTGGCTGCAACCCGGCGCTGCCGGCGCCGACGCATTCGTCGAGCGCGCGGTCGCGATCTCGGCGCAGAGCTGGAAAACCCGCACCGGCAACTCGCTCGACCACGCTGGCCCCGGCGCGTTCATCAGACGCTTGTCGGCGCTGGCTGCGCAGCGCGGCTGGCTGTCGATCTGGATCCTGAGCATCGACGACCGGCCGGTCGCGATGGAATACCAGCTCGTCGCCGACGGCGACGTTCACGGCCTGCGCTCCGACTTCGATGCCGCATTCGAGGCGGTGTCGCCGGGCAGCTGTCTCAATCGTCATCTGATCGAGCGCCTGTTCGGGCGCGGCTGGCGCCGCTACTACCTGGGCCCCGGCGACAACGCGTACAAGCGCCGCTGGGCCGCCCGCGCCGAGCCGAGAGAAGAGCTCACCGTCTATGCCCGCACGCTGGTCGGTCGTGGTCTCGCCCGCTGGGAGATCACGCTGAAGCCGCTGGCCGTGCGCTGGCGCGACCGCTGGCGCAAGCGCGAAAGCGGACCGTCCGAAGACGACGAACGATGACCGGCGATCACGCCCGCCGCCGGCGCCGCGATCACCGCGCCGACGCGGCTGCGCGCGTCGAAGCGTCGATGGCCGCCGATGCCTCGACGCCCTCACCGCCGCTGCGGATCAACCCGGCGGCGTGGACGATGAAACCGTGGCAGCAAACCGCGCCCAGCAGCGGTATCCGCCGGAACATCCAGGCCAATGCGCGTGATTCGATCAACCGCTGCAGGTGCGCGCTGCCGCTCGGCGCCATCGGCAGCCAGTGCAGCCGGACCTCGGTGAATCCGCAGCGGCGCAATTCGCGCAGCACCCGCGACGGAGCCTCGTAGCGCAGATGGCGCGGCCGGCCGCGCAGCGCGCGTCCGAGCACGCCGAGCGCATGCACCAGGCACCATCGGTTCAGCGCATCGATCCACAGCTCACCTCCGGGCTTGATCTGACGGGCGAGCTCGCGCAGCGCGGGCTCGCTGTCGGCGAGCGCCTGCGTCACGCCGAAGCAGAGCGCGCCGTCGAACTGCTCGCCGCGAAAAGGCAGCCGTCGTACGTCGGCCACGGCGAAGGCGCCGTCGAGCTTGCGCGCCATCGTCTTCTTCAGCGTGGGCAGCGAGTAGTCGATGCCGACCACGTCGAGGCCGTCGCGAAGCAGGATGCGGGTGTACGTGCCGGCGCCGCAGCCGGCGTCCAGCCACAGCCCGCCGCCCGCATCGGGCTTCCACAGCCCGAGAAAGCGCCTGACTCGCGACTGCAGTCCGCTGCAGGTCCATCCGGCGATGCCGGCGTCGTCGTCGCGAAGCTGGGCGAACTCCTCGAACCTGGAGCGCCACTGGTGCTCGAATTCCGGGTCCAAGCCTTCACCCGCAGGGGTCGTCGATCAGCGGCCTTGCGTCTGCAGGCGCGCCGGCTCGGCGGTGGGCTCGCTCTGAAGCTTCGCCGGCTCATCGCCGATCGTCCTTTCGACCACGACCCGGGTCAGCACCAGGACGATGATCAGGATGTACGGGTAGTCCCAGTAGGCCAGGCCGAGAAAGCTGCCGCCGGCCCAGAATCCGACCAGCGCGGCCTGGGTCATCGCCGCCAGGTCGCGCGCCCAGGTGAGGTCGGGACGATCGCGGCAGGTGCGTATGATCCGGCTTCCGGTGCGCCAGGCGAGGATCCAGAGCAGTACGAACAACCCCAGGCCGACGAAGCCCTGCTCCCCCAGCACCTGGAACCAGATGCTGTGCGGATCGAGCGGCCGCTCGGTCGGCGCGTATCGATCGTAGGCGCGCGGCTCGAAGGTATCGAAGCCGCCGCCGCCGATCGGCCGGTCGAGCGCCAGATTGGTCGCAAAACGCCAGGCGCCGATCCGCCCCATCGCAGAGTTGTCCTGCTGGTAGGTCTCGATCGTGTCCATCCGCTCGTGCCAGCTTTCCGGCATCGCGTAGAACAGCCCGACGGCGAGACTCGCCAGGACGATGCCCAGCAGCAGCTTCTTGCGGCTCTTGATCCACAGGAACGTGATCATCGCGCCGAGCGCCAGGAAGCCGCCGCGCGATTGCGAGCCGAGGATCGATATCGCGATCAGGATCATCGCCACCGTGATCGCGTTCCTCAGCCAGCGTCGCTCGGTCTGCAGCTGCAGCCAGCGCAAAAGCGGCAGGGTCACCGTCAGCGCCAGGGCGATTTCGGTATTGCCGGAGATAAACCCGCCCTCGGGGCCCAGCACCATGCCGCCGCCGCCGTGAGCGATCGTATACAGGCCGCCCTTGATCCCGAAGTACGCGATCGACAGGGTCGCGACCAGGACCAGCGAGCGGATCCGCTCCTTCGATTGCATGACGATCAGTGTCAGCAGGATGAACACCTGGATCTTCATCACTTTTTCCCACTTCGGCCATGCCAGCTCGGGGAACAGGCTGAAGACCGCGGTGGTGATCGTCATCCACAATATGAACAGCAGCAGCGTCGCGATCACCGCGTTCATCGGCAATCGCTTCGGCTCCTTCGAGATCAGGATCGCGAACATGGTCACGACGCCGATGATCATCGCGAACGGGAAGTTGTAGGCGAAGCCCCAGGTCATCTTGTGCGGGTTCATCAGCCCGACCCAGGTCCAGAGCAGAATGCCCCAGTGGGGACGCGTCAGAACCGCCGGCAGAAGGCCGAGGATGAACGCGGTGAGGACGATATCTCTCAGCGAAGGCATGACAACGGACGGCTAACGGCTTCGAAGACGAGCAGGCTTCGGTTCGCGCCGCAGCCCGCGGGTCGACCGTAGCTGGTGGTGGTTCGGCCGGATGCGGAGCAGGCCTGGCCCGACGTTTGGCGATTCCATCCCGCGTATTCTACTATTGCAGCGCACTTTCCTGCCGCCCGGAAGCGTCGCTCGGCGTGGCTGCCGCGGCGCCCTGCCGCTGCGCTCGAGTCGTGGATACCAGTCCGGGTGTCGGGCCGTGCCTCGCGAGGAGCCACGCAAATCTCCGAACAGAATCCCACGCTGCCGCTGTTCACGTCGCGCCGATGGTTCGAGCGCTGGCTCCGATCGTTTGGCGGCGATGGCGCCGGATGGTGGCGGTCGCCGGGGCCCTCGCCGATCGAGCTTCCCCATATGATCAAGACGCATCGCATCGGGCCGGTGTCGATCCGCGTCGCCTGGGGCGCCGCCAATTTTCATTCGCCGCGATTCGACGCCTGCGGCAGCGGCCCGCCGACCGCTGCCGACTTGCGCCGGATGATGAGCGATCTCGATGTGTCGATGCTCGTCTTTCCGCTGCTGTCGAAAGCGTCTTTGATCGCGCGCGCGTTTGCCGGAGCGATGCCAGGCGTTTGGTGGTATCGCGATTTCTGCGAGTCGGCCCCGTATGTCGACTGTACCGGCGCTTGGGACGCGTATCTCGCGACCCGCGGCAAGACCCGCAGGAAGACCTGGGCTTCGCTCGACCGGCAGGCGGCCCGGGCCGGTTTGTCGATCGAGATGCTGTCGACCTGGAACGATATCGAGCGACCGTTCGACCAGATGCTGGCGGTCGAGGCCTCGGGATGGAAGGGCAGGCTCGGCAGCTCGATTGTCCAGACCCCGCACGTTGAGCGGTTCTACCGGGAATTCTGCCGCGACTTTGCCGACGCCGGCGCGCTGCGCGTGTTCCTGCTGCGGCACGCCGAGCGGATCGTCGCCTTCCAGATCTGCGCGCTGGAAAATGGCGTGCTCACCGGCCTCAAAAGCGGCTATCTCGAGGAGCACGCCAGCGACTCGCCCGGACAGATCCTACATCTCAACATCGTTCGCTGGGCCTTCGCTCAGCCCCACGTTCGCGCCTACGACATGCTCGGCCCGGCATCGGCGATGAAGATGAAATGGGCGACCGGGATCGACGAACTGTCGACGATCTACGTCTTCCGCAAGAGCCCCGGCGGTGCCTTGGCGCGGCTGCGCTGGCAGATCGCGCCGCGCCTGAGATCGCGGCTCGCCGGACGGCGCAAGGCGCGCGTCGCGCAGGACCTTGGCGACGAGGCGAGCGATACGTCCGCGGTCGACCATCGGACGACGGACTCGTCGCCGGCGTCCCGAGACGACCGGGGCTAGCGGTCGCTAGCGCCAGCAGGCGAACAGCATCCGCCCGTAGTTGCCGGCGAACTCGCCGACTCCGTCGTCGTCGGGACCGAGGCGCTCGATGTGGGTGAACGAAGTCGTCTTGCGCAGCCACGATTCGATGTAGTCCGCGTTCCAGCCGTCGAGCGCGCTCTGATACCACTTTTCGTGATCCTGGCCGGTTTCGAAGAACAGCACGCGCCGGGTCACCCGGTCGAGCAATTTCGCCACTTCGTCGGCGCCGACGCCCTGGTTTCGCATCGCGTAGTGGTGGACGACGCTCATGTTCGAGACCACGTCGTACGGCGCTTCCTGGCGACGAAGGAAATGGACCAGGTCCTCGACGGCGATATTCGATTCGTCGACGCCGTAGACGATCCTGCCGACCATCGCGGCCGAAGGATCGCGGTCGGTGCCGTACGCCGCGAATCCGGCGTCGGCCATCTGCTTGACGAACCACCCGTACGCGCTGCCGACGTCCAGATAGCTGGTCGTGGCGGGAGGCATCAGGCCGTGCTGCCTCAGGAACCGCTGCATCTTGTCGAGGCGGTCGCGGCAGCGACGAACCAGCTCCCAGCGCTTGGTGAGCTCGGGCGAATCGACCGGCTGGTAGAGCTCGAAGCGTCCCTGCAGCCAGGTCCCGCTCAGCAGCACCGATTGCAGCGGCGTCAGCACCGGTCGTTCCCGCACGATGGCGGCGATCGCGCTCTCGCCGAGGTGATGGGCCATCGCCGCGCGATGATGTCCCTCGATCACCTGGAAGCAGTCGGAATGGGCGATGGTCCGCACTTCGATCGGGCGCGTACGGTAGCCGCGCTCGGAGGCAGGATGCGTCCGGTCGGCGCGAAAATCGTCCAGATAGCGGCGCGCGACGCCGCCCGCTTCCGACGCGCGCGTGGCGTCCCGATAGCCGCCGGTCACCCGGATGCACTCGGTGACCAAGCGGTAATACGCCGTGGTCGGCAAGAAGGGTTCTGCAAGCACGCCGTCGCCGTGCTGCTCGTAGTCGCGCAGCAGCGCGACGTGCGGCGAGTCGGCGATCGGCGTCGACGGATAGAGCCAGTCGCCGGTCAGCTGAGCATACTGGCCGGCCGGCACGCCGCCCTGGTCGCCCATGAGCAGACGATCCAGCGGCAGGCTCAACGTGCGCGACGGCTCGCGTCCGGCGCGATGGCTGCGACGCAGGCGATAGATGCGCTGGCGCAGCGGGTCGGGGACGATGCCGCGCCACGCCTTGCGGACCAGCGGCAGCGCTTCGCGGTCCGGTCGTTCATCCGGCGGTGGATTGGCGAGTACGAGCAGGGGTTTCATCGATCGATCCTTGCGGCAGCGGCGCACATCATACCGCGGCCGCCCTCGGCTGCTGTGACGTACATGGTATAGCGAGGATTGCCGCTGTTCGCGAAGACGCCGCAAATCGGCGTCGGTCGACTCGCGCGAGGCGGCGGGTGCAACGCCGGACATAATATAATGTCGATCGCGACGATCCGCGGCCGGCTGAGGAAAAAGTTTTGGGCGGTATCGAATGACCTATCTGCGCGAGCTGGCGGAAAACGCCCATCTGGTGTGGAGCTTTGCCAGACGCGACATCCGGGCGAAGTACAAACAGACGATTTTCGGGGTGGCATGGGCGGTCATTCAGCCGTTGTCGCTGATGGTCGTCTTCACCTTCGTCTTCTCGCTCTTCGCGCGGGTGCCGAGCGAGGGGCTGCCCTACCCGATCTTCTCGTACAGCGTGCTGATCTTCTGGATGTTCTTCGCCTCGTGCGTGTCGCAGGGCACGGTGGCGATGACCGCCAACGCATCTCTGATACGCAAGATCTATTTCCCGCGGGAGACGCTGCTGCTCGCGGTGATGATCTCGGCGCTGGTCGACCTGTCGATCGCCGCGCTGATCCTGGCCGGGATGTTTCTCTATTACCAGGTCGGGCTGTCTTGGTCGATGCTGTGGGTGATCCCGCTGCTCGGGCTGCAGATGCTGGTCGTCCTGACGGTGATCCTCATCACGTCGTCGGTGCAGGTGTTCTATCGCGACGTCGGGCATGCGCTGCCGCTGCTGCTCCAGCTGTGGATGTACGCCTCGCCGATCGCGTACCCGATCACCAGCGTCCCCGATTGGCTGAAGCCGGTCTATTTCCTCAACCCGATGGCGGGAATCATCGACGGCTACCGGCGCGCGCTGCTGCACGGGACGCATCCCGACGTGACCTACCTCGCGGTCGCGTTTCCGGTCGGAGTCATGACCGTGGCCGGCGCCTACCTGCTGTTCAAGCGCGCCGAGCGCGTATTCGCGGACGTCATCTGAGCGATGCCCGATACCGTCGTCACCTTCAGCCATATCTCGAAGCGCTACCTGCTTCGGCGCAAGCTCGCGCGCGCGGCGTTGTTCATCGACGCCAAGAGCGACGATATTTTCTGGGCGCTGCGCGACGTCAACTTCGAGATACAGCGCGGCGAGACCGTCGGCTTGATCGGGCCCAACGGCGCAGGCAAGAGCACGATCCTCAAGATCCTGGCCCGCGTTACGGTACCGAGCGAAGGCTCGTACAAGGTGCGCGGCAGGCTCGGCGCGCTGATCGAGGTCGGTGCAGGGCTGCATCCGGACCTCACCGGCCGCGAGAACATCTACCTGTACGGCGCGATCATGGGAATGGCCAAGCGCGAGATCGACGCCAAGTTCGACCAGATCGTCGAGTTTTCCGAGGTCGAGCGGTTTCTCGATACCGCGCTCAAGTTCTATTCGTCGGGAATGATGGTCCGGCTGGGGTTCGCGGTGGCCGCGCACATCGAGCCCGAAGTGCTGCTGGTCGACGAGGTGCTGGCGGTCGGCGACACCGCGTTCCAGGCCAAGTGCCTGAACCGCATCGCCGAGCTCAAGGAGCAGGACAAGACCGTCGTGCTGGTCTCGCACACGATGCCGAGCATCCTGCAACATTCGTCGCGCGTGCTGTGGATCGACCACGGCACGATCCAGGCTTTCGGCGATCCCGAGGAGACGGTCGAGAACTATCTGCGCACGGTGCACAGCCACGGCACCGGCGATGCCGACCAGGAGTTCGCCGCGAGCGCCGACAGTCCGATCCGGATCACCGGAGTCACCGTGCGCAGCGCCGACGGCCGCGGCGACGGATCGCTCAGCTACGGCGAGCCCGGCTGCATCGACGTCGCGTACACGGTCGAGAGCCCGGTCGACGACCCCGTGATGTCGATGACGTTTCACGACGTTCGTGACTATCCGCTCGGCGGCATCACTTCGCGCTTCGGAGGCATCCGGCTCGACGGCAGCCGCGGCTCGAGCACCGTGCGCCTGGTGCTGGCGCCCGTGCTGTTCACGCGCGGCAGCTACGGCGTGACCGTCGCCATCCAGGATCATCGGATCCAGCGTTACCTGGACATGCGGCCGCGCGCCGCGACGTTCATGGTCGACGGCCCGAGCGTCGCCTCGCGCGAGGTCAGCGGGCATCTGGTGCTGCCCCACCGCTGGGAGCTGGGTCCGCGAACCGGCTGACGGTTTTGCGATTCGCCTCGCCTGCATTCCGACGATGGCCGACGACCCTCGCCCGCTCAGGCTTTGCCTCGTGGCGGCCGAATATTCGACGGTGACCCGCGGCGGGGTCGGCGGCATCGGCGCCCATTTCTACACGCTGGCGCACGCGCTCGCCGAAGCCGGCCACCAGGTGGTCGTGCTGACCGAGGCGCCCGATCGGCCGCAGCAGAGCACCGAAGGAGGCATCGAGGTGCGCGCGATCGCGCCAGGCTCGCCGCGGCAGTGGAAGCTCGGCCGCTGGCTGCCGGTGCGGTGGCTCAAGTGGTCGTCCGCCGTCCGACGCGGGGTTCGGCAAGCGCACGCCGAGAGGGCGCTCGATCTCGTGGCATTTCCCGACGGCTACGGCGAGGGGTTTCGATTCTCGCTTTCGCCGTTCATTCCGTTCGTCGTCATGCTGCTCGGGCCGGCCAGCATCGTGCAGCGCT
>DATEFZ010000196.1:0-13114 GCA_035280325.1 Casimicrobiaceae bacterium | reverse complement strand
CGCCCTCGCCTCCCCACCAAACTTCCTCGACAGCACCAAGGTCAGCGCCGCCGTCAGCGTCGTCTTGCCATGATCCACGTGCCCGATCGTCCCCACGTTCACGTGCGGCTTCTTCCGCTCAAACTTGCCCTTGGCCATGATGGCTTGCTCCTCGCGATGTCACTGTTGCTGCGCGCGCTTTCGGCGCGGATTCCTGGTGTTGCGGGCGCTTCTGCGTACAGTCCGTGGTGCCCATGGAGCGGATTGAACGCTCGACCTCTCCCTTACCAAGGGAGTGCTCTACCACTGAGCTACATGGGCGCTTGCTGCCTTCGAGCGACCCCGCCCATGCGAGCTGCCGCGACCCAACCGGTAAGGCGTTCGTGTCACCAACCTGGAGCGGGTGAAGGGAATCGAACCCTCGTCGTAAGCTTGGAAGGCTTCTGCTCTACCATTGAGCTACACCCGCGGTTCGGGCATCGGAAAATCCTTCGGCCCCCGATCCCTTCGCTGGTGGAGGGGGAAGGATTCGAACCTTCGAAGGCAGAGCCGGCAGATTTACAGTCTGCTCCCTTTGACCGCTCGGGAACCCCTCCGTCGAAACCGGGAAACCGCATAGTCTAGCAATTTCCGTTCCCAAGTGTCAAACCAACGGCGTTTTAGCGAGATTGCTCGCCGTTTCGCGAGCTTCCGGCGATCGCTGCTTGCGTAGAATCGGGCCGTGCAATTCGACTATGTCATCGTCGGCGCGGGGTCGGCCGGCTGCGTGCTCGCCAATCGGCTCTCGGCCGACGGCAGGCATACGGTGCTGCTGCTCGAAGCCGGACCGCCCGACTCGTATCCGTGGATCCACATTCCGATCGGATACGCCAGGACCATGTTCAACCCGCGCTACAACTGGTGCTTCCAGACCGATCCGGATCCGGGGATGAACGGGCGCAGGATCTACTGGCCGCGCGGCAAGACGCTGGGTGGATCGAGCTCGATCAACGGCCTCATCTACGTGCGCGGCCAGCGCGAGGATTACGACGGCTGGGCGGCCGCCGGCAACCCGGGCTGGGGTTACGCCGAGCTGCTGCCGTACTTCCGTCGGCTCGAGCACGCCGTCGACGGCGACCCGGCGTTGCACGGCCGCGACGGTCCGCTGTGGTGCTCGCCGATCGGCCGCCGCCACCCGTTGATCGACGCTGTCATCGCCGGCGCCGGCGAGCTCGGCATCGCCCGCAACGATGACTTCAACGGCGCGGCGCAGGAAGGCGCCGGCTACTATCACCTGTCGACGCGGCGCGGCTGGCGCTGCAGCAGCGCGGTCGCCTACCTTCGACCGACGCGCCGCCGACCGAATCTCCGCGTCGAGACGGGAGCGCTGGCGATCCGCGTCGACTTCGCCGGCCGGCGCGCCGCCGGAGTCACTTACCGGCGCCGCGGCCAGACGATGGCCGCGACCGCCCGCTGCGAGGTGCTGCTCTGCGCCGGAGCGCTGCAATCGCCGCAGCTGCTGCAGCTTTCCGGCGTCGGCCCGGCCGCGCTGCTGTCCGAGTTCGGCATCGCGCCGGTGCACGATCTCGCCGGCGTCGGCCAGAACCTGCAGGACCATCTGCAGGCCCGCGTCATCTTCGAGTGCACCCAGCCGATCACCACCAACGACGACCTGAAGAGCCCGTGGCGCACGATCGGCATGGGCATCGACTACCTCTTCGCGCGCGCCGGCCCGATGGCGGTCGGCATCAACCAGGGCGGGATCTTCGCTCGTGCGCGGCCCGATGCCACCCGGCCCGACGTGCAGTTCCACGTCGCGACGCTGTCGTCGGACATGGCCGGCTCGCCGACGCACGAATTCTCCGGCTTCACGATGTCGGTCTGCCAGCTGCGCCCGCGATCGCGCGGCAGCGTGCGCATCCGGTCGCCCGACGCGGCGACGCCGCCGTCGATGCAGCCCAACTACCTGTCGGCGCCGGAGGACGGCGAGACGCTGGTCGCCGGCATCCGTCTGGCGCGCCGGCTCGCCGCGACCCGGGCGCTGTCGCCGCTGGTCAAGGCCGAGTACCGACCCGGCGACGCGGCGAGCTCCGACGCCGAGCTGCTCGATTTCGCGCGCGATACCGGCGGCACGATTTTCCACCCGAGCGGCACCTGCCGGATGGGCGACGCCCGCGATCGGCTGGCCGTCGTCGACAATGAGCTGCGCGTACACGGCGTGGCTGGGCTGCGCGTCGTCGATTGCAGCATCATGCCGACGCTGACCTCGGGCAACACCAACGTCCCGGTCGTGATGATCGCCGAGAAAGCGGCCGACCTGATCCTGCGCGACGCGCGGGTCTGAACTTCGCCCCGAACCGAGGAGCTTCGATGAGCTGTTGCCACGCCGATTTCGCCCTGACCGAGAACAGCGATCACGCGTTCAGCGTCGGCATGCCGACGTTCACCTTCGGCGCCGGCTGCCTGGCCGAAACGGGCGAGAATGCGAAGGACCTGGGCCTGAAGCGCGTCGCGCTGTTCACCGACCGCACGCTGGCGGCGTCCGAGCACGTGGCCGCCGCGCGGGCGGCGCTCGCCGCCGCGCAGATCGATGCAGTCGTCTACGACGAGGTGACGATCGAGCCGACCACGGCGTCGTTCCAGGACGCGGCCCGGTTCGCGTCCGAGGGCCGCTTCGACGGCTACGTCTCGGTCGGTGGCGGCTCGGTGATGGACACCTGCAAGGCGGCCAACCTGTACGCGACGCATCCGGCCGAGTTCATGACCTACGTCAACGCGCCGATCGGCGGCGGCCAGCGCGTTCCGGGGGCGCTGCGCCCGCACATCGCGTGTCCGACCACCTCGGGTACCGGCTCCGAGGTGACCGGCATCGCGATCTTCAACCTGACCGATCTGAACGCCAAGACCGGCATCATCTCGCGCCGGCTGGTTCCCACGCTGGCGCTGGTCGACCCGAACGTGACCGCGACGCTGCCGCCGAACGTCGTCGCGTCCAGCGGCTTCGACTGCATGAGCCACGCGCTGGAGTCGCTGACCGCGCGCGCCTGGCCGCGGCGGCTCAATCCGGCACGCGGCGCGGCGCGGCCGGTCTCGCAGGGCGCCAACCCCTTTTCGGACGCGCTCGCCTCCGACGCCCTGCGCGCGGTCGGCAAGTTCCTGGTGCGCGCGGTGACCAACGCCGGCGACATCGAAGCCCGCACCGAGATGATGTACGCGGCGATGCAGGCCGGGATCGCGTTCAACGCCGCCGGCTGCCACCTGCCGCACGGCCTGTCGTACGCGGTATCCGGGCTCGCGCACGACTTTCATGTCGCCGGCTATCCTGCCGGCAAGACGCTGGTACCGCACGGCATGGCGGTCGTGCTCAACAATCCCTCGGTCTGGCGCTACACGGCGGCCTCGTGCCCGCAGCGCCACCTGCACGGCGCGACCTGCCTCGGCGCGAAGGCCGCGGACGCGGGACCCGACGACGCCGGCGAAGCGCTCGCCGGCCGGGTCATCGAGCTGATGCGTGCGGCGGGCATGCCCAACGGGCTCGCCGCGCTCGGATTCGGCGCGGCCGACCTCGACGCGCTGGCGACCGGCGCCCAGCCGCAATACCGGGTGATCCGCAATGCGCCGAGGGATGTCTCGCGCGACGACCTGAAAGGCTTGTTCGGCGCGGCGATGAAGTACTGGTAGCCGGATGCCGCGCCGCAGGTAGTAGGCGAGAACGTCGTGAACACCGCAGCGCTCCTCGACGCCGCGGCGGGCCGCCGGCAGCCAGGTTTCGTCCGCAAACGCCCCGTTCCGGCCACCGTCCTGTCATAATCGGCGGGTACATTGGTTTCCTTCGGACCAGCAGTCGCCGTCCGGCCCCGGTGCGCGACGATCGATCGACGCTGACGCCTCCTTGACCATCCAAGACAGCGATTTCTCGATCGAGTCGACGCCTCAATTCGAGGCCCGCAAGCGCGACCACCTGCGTCTGGCGCTGGACGGCGCCGTCCAGGCCGGGGCCAACGGTCTGGACGCGATCGAGCTCCTCCACGAGGCGCTGCCCGACCTCGACTTCGAGGACATTCGCCTCGACACCGCCTTTGTCGATCGGCCTTTGAGCTCGCCGCTGTTCGTGAGCTCGATGACCGCCGGCCACGACAAGAGCTATGCGATCAACCGCGTGCTCGCCGAGTTCAGCTCGCGCCGGCGGATGCTGATGGGAGTCGGCTCGCAGCGCAGGCAGCTTCGCGACGTGGCTGCCGCCCGCGAGTGGCAGCGCCTTCGCGCCGAGTTTCCGGCGGCGCTGCTGCTGGGCAACATCGGCCTGGCGCAGGTCATCGAAAACCCGGTCGGCGAGATCCGCAGGCTGGTCGAAAGCATCGACGCGCTCGCGTTGTTCGTGCACCTGAACGGCCTGCAGGAAGTGCTGCAGCCCGAAGGTACGCCGCGTTTCCGCGGCGGGCTCGCCAGGATCGAAGTCGTTTGCCGCGAACTCGGCGTCCCGGTGATCGTCAAGGAAGTCGGCTGCGGATTCTCGCAGGCCACCCTGCAGCGCCTCGAAGGAACCGGGATTTTCGCCGTCGACGTCGGCGGCTTCGGCGGCACCCACTGGGGCAGGATCGAGGGCAGGCGATCGCAGGAGGATTCGCGCTTCGCGCGGGCGGCGAGGATCTACGCCGACTGGGGCATTTCCACCGCGGAGGCGCTGCTCCATGCCAGGGAGGCGGCGGTCGGATATCAGGTCTGGGCCTCCGGCGGCATACGCAACGGGCTCGATGCCGCCAAAGCGCTCGCGATGGGCGCGCGGATGGTCGGCTTGGCGCAACCCTGGCTCGCGGCGCTGACCGGGAGTCCGGACGAGCCAGTCGCCACCCTCGATCGCCTGGCCGACCAGATCGAATTCGAGCTCAAGATCGCGATGTTCTGCACTGGCTGTCGCGACCTCGACGCTCTTGCAGCAGGCAACGTGTGGCGACGCAGACCAGGAACCTAGCCGCGGCGTTTGCCGGGTTCTCCAAGCTCTCGCGCCAGCAGCGCCTCGAAACGCTGCTGGCGATGGGCGCTTTGCAACCGGACGACCTCGAGTATTTGCGCGGGGGCGGACTCAAGGATCCGTCGTTCGCCGAAAGCTTCATCGAGAACGCGATCGGCTACTTCGAGATTCCGCTCGGCATCGCCAGCAACTTCCGCATCGACGGCAGGGATTACGCGATCCCGATGGCGGTCGAGGAAACGTCGATCATCGCCGCCGCCAGCAAGACCGCGCGCTGGGTGCGCGATTGCGGCACCATCGTCACCGCGACCCGCGGCGAGCACGTCATCGGCCAGATCCAGTGCGCACAGGTGGGCGACTGGGAGCGTTTTCGGTCGCGGATCATCGACCGCAAGCAGCATCTGATCACGGCCGCCAACCGGGAACCCGCGGCGACGCTGGTGCAGCGCGGCGGCGGCGTCAGCAATCTCGAGGTGCGGGCGGTGCGGCGGCCCGACGGCGGCACGATGGGCGTCGTCCACGTCCTGCTCGACGCCCGTGACGCGATGGGCGCCAATATCGTCAATCAGGTCTGCGAGTTTCTGCGGCCACAAGTCGAGGAATGCACCGGCGAGAAAGTGACCATGTGCATTCTGTCCAACCTGGTCGACACCCGCCTCACACGGGCCGAGGTGACGCTGACCGAAATCGACCGCGATCTGGCGCGCCGCATCGAGGAAGCGTCGCTGTTCGCCGAGCAGGATCCCTACCGCGCCGCGACCAACAACAAGGGCGTGCTGAACGGCATCGACGCGCTGGTGGTCGCCACCGGCAACGACTGGCGGGCGGTCGAGGCCGGCGTCCACGCCTACGCGGCGCGCGACGGAGGCTACCGCAGCATCACGCGCTGGCGCGCCGACGACTCCGGCCTGGTCGGAACGCTGGAGGCGCCGATCGTGGTCGGTACCGTCGGTGGCGTGACCCGGCTTCATCCCACCGCGTCGTTGTGCCTGCGCATGCTCGGCGTGACGTCGGCCGGCGAGCTGTCGCGGGTCGCCGCCGCGGTCGGCCTGGTGCAGAACCTCGGCGCACTGCGCGCGCTGACGACGGTCGGCATCATCGAAGGGCACATGAAGCTCCACGCGCGAAACCTCTCGCTCGGCGCCGGTGCGCGCGCCGACGAGATGCCGCTGTTGCAGCGGCGCCTCGAGGAAGTCCTGCGCGTCCAGAAGAGGATTTCGCACAGCAACGCGGTCGAGCTGCTCGAGCAGATGCGAAGCGCGGGGCGCGGTGCCTGAAGGCAGCGCCCGGCTTGTCCTGAGCGTTCCGAGCAAGAGCTTTTTCCTGGGCGAATACCTGGCGCTGGCCGGCGGCCGGGCATTGCTGGCGGCGACGCTGCCGCGGTTCGTGTTGCGGCTGCTCGACGGTTCGGGCGCGGTCCGCGGTATCGCGCCGGCAGCGCCCGCCGGCCGGCTGATCGCCGAGCATCGGCAGGTGTTCGGAGGTTTCGACATCGAATTCGAGGATCCTCACGCCGGCGCCGGCGGATGGGGCGCGTCGGGAGCACAATTCCTGATGTGCTATGCGGCGCTGCAGCGCGTGCGCAGCGGCGGTAGCGAACCCGGGCGCATCGACGCGGCGCGCCTGCTCGATGCCTTCGTCGAGCATGCCTGGGACGGCCGCGGACCCGCCCCGTCGGGCGCCGACCTGGTGGCGCAGCTCGAAGGCGGGCTGGTCGAGTTCTGCAAGGCGGAGGGAACCGTGCGCCGGCACGACTGGCCGTTTCGCGATCTCGAGTTCTACCTGGTCGCCACCGGCAACAAGCTCGCCACGCACGAGCACTTGCGTCGGCTGGCCGACATCGATACCGGAGCTTTTTCGGCTGCGGCCGATCGGGCCTGCGACGCGCTCGCGCGCGGCGATTCGGCCCGGTTCGTCGACGGCGTGCGCGCCTACGCGGCTGAGCTGCGGCGGCAGCGTCTGGTGGATCCGCATACCCTCGCGCTCACCGAGCGGCTCGATGCGATTCCCGGCGTCGTCGCCAGCAAGGGTTGCGGCGCGTTCGGCGCCGACGTGGCGCTGGCGATCGTCCGATCGCGCGATGCACCGTCGGTCGCCTCGATGCTCGAGCGCGAGGTCGGCACGCCGGTCGGCCACGCCCAGCTCGCGCCGGGTCTCGCGATCGCCGGCCGATGAATCCGCACGACCCCGGCGGCGCCGGCGCGCGGGCGCAGGGGGCCGCAAACCTCGCGCTGATCAAGTATATGGGCAAGCGCGACGCGGCGACCAACACGCCGCACAATCCATCGCTCTCCCTCACGCTGCCGCACCTCGTCTCGACGGTCAGCGTGAGCGACGCGGCGGCCGAATCGGACCGCTGGCAATACCTGCCGGGCGCCGGCGATGTCGCGCTTCGCCTCACCGCGGGAGGAGAACGCCGTTTCCTCGCCCACGTCAGAAGGCTTTGCGATCACTGGGATCACCGCCGGCGCGTGCTCGTGCGCTCCGCCAACAATTTTCCCGCCGACGCCGGCATCGCCAGCTCGGCGTCGAGCTTTTGCGCCGCCACCCGGGCGGTCGCCGCGTTTCTGCGCCGCGACGAGACCGCGCCCGAGCTCGCACAGTTGAGTCGCGCCGGCTCGGGCTCGAGTTGCCGCTCGTTCTTCGCTCCGTGGTGCCTCTGGGATGGCGATGCCATCGGCGCGCTGGACTTCCCGCTCGACCCGCTGCTGCACATGGTGGTCATCGTCGACGGCGGCCGCAAGCAGGTGAGCTCGTCCGAAGCCCACGCGCGAGTGCTGACCAGCCCGCGCTTCGCCGGACGGGCCGACCGGGCACGGCGGCGGCTGTCCGATCTGGTGCAGGCGCTGAGCGCGTCCGACTGGCGCTCGGCCTGCGAAATCAGCTCCGCCGAATACCTCGACATGCACCAGCTCTTCGCCACCAGCGATCCGCCGTTCGGTTACCGCGCGCCGCCATCCGACGCGATCGCCGCCGAATGCGCGGCGCTTTGGTCGCGCCACGGCGACGGGCCGCTGGTGACGATGGACGCCGGCCCCAACGTCCACCTGCTGTTCCGGCAGGATCAGCGGGGCCTGCTGCCGCGCCTCGCCGAGCGCTACTCGCGATCGCATCGCGTCCTGTCGTCCGAGCCGGAGACCGAGTGGGCGACTTCCGCACGCTGAGCTCCGGCAAATGGATACTCGCCGGCGAGCACGCCGTCCTGCGCGGCGGGCCCGCGCTCGCCTTTCCGCTGCGCGCCCGCGGCCTGGAATTGCGCCATTCGGACGATGGCCGCAGCCTTCGCGTCGAGACCCGCGGCCTGCAGCACGAAATCCTGCACGCCTGCGCCGAGCGCGCGCTGCAGCGGGCGCTCGAATTGCTGCATGTCGAGCGCGCGGCGCTGAACGGAACGCTGCTCGTGGTCAACGAACTGCCTTGCGGCGCCGGGCTCGGCGCGTCGGCCGCGCTGTGCGTCTCGCTGGCGCGCTGGTTGTGCCGCCTGAACCGCGTGTCGCGCGACGCGGCCGATCGGTTGGCCCGCGAGCTCGAGCATCTGTTTCACGGCGAAAGCAGCGGGCTCGATATCGCGGTGGTTTCGGGCGAGCGGCCGGTGCTGTTCAGCAGCGCGACCGGGCCGGCGCCGTTCGAGCCGGCATGGACCCCCAGGCTGTTCCTGTCCGACAGCGGCGCGCGCGCCGCGACCCGCGAGTGCGTCGACAAGGTGAAAGCGCGGTTGCGGAGCGCTCCCGACGAAGGCCGGGCCATCGATGCCGACATGCGCTCCGCGGTCGATCGCTGCGTCCAGGCGCTGCTCGATCGCGGCGCGGGGGCGTTCGACACTTTGGCCGATGCGATCGACCTGGCCGCGTCCTGCTTCCGCCGCTGGGAATTGATCGAGCCGCGCCTCGCCGGGCATATCGAGGATCTGATGCTCGCCGGCGCGCGCGCCGCCAAGCCGACCGGCGCCGGCGTCGGCGGCTACGTGCTGAGCCTGTGGAGCGAGCCGCCGCCCACGGTGCTGCAAAGCCGGCTCGTTCCGTGCTTCACCGCCACCGACGAGCGTTAGCCGACGGCGCAATTCGGTCGCGGCAGGCAGCGCGCCGCCTTTTCAGGCGCGCAACAGCGATTCGCCCGGCCGGACGCGGCTGAACCGCACCGGCACCGCGTCGACCGTAAGCTCGCCATCGCGACTGCGGACGCGGGTGTACGCCGACGCGTCCAACTCGCCGGTCTCCGGATAGTCGCTGCGAAAATGCGCGCCGCGAGACTCGCGGCGCTCGGTCGCCGCAGCGACGATGGCACGGCTCACGTCGACCAGGCTCACCAGGTTGCGCCAGTCGTGCCAGGCGAGATTGAAGGCGCGCTGGCGCGCCGCCGCCGGCAACGCGTACGCTTCGAGCTCGTCGCCGAGCGCGTCCAGCGTGCCTGCGGCGCGGCCGAGTCCGGCTCGATCGCGGACGATCCCCGCGTCGTCCCACATCGCCGCGTACAAACGCTCGCGGATCGATTCCAGGTCGGTCTCGATGCCGCGGCGAAACGGCGCCTCGGCCCGGTCGAGCGCCGCCTGGATCGCCGCCGGATCGGCCGCGCGAAACGCGCCTTCGCGTGCTACCCACGACGACATCGCATCGCCGGCGATCGCGCCGAACACCGTCGAATTGGCGACGCCGTTGCCGCCGAGCCGATTGGCGCCGTGCACGCCGCCCGAATCCTCGCCGGCGACGAACAATCCGGGCAGCTCGGTCGTGCAGTCGGGCGCGAATTCGACGCCGCCCATCAGGTAATGCGCGGTCGGCACCACCTCGACCCGGCCGCCGGCCAGGTCGAAGCCGCAGTCGTCGCAGCGCTCGACCATGCCCCTGAACTGCCGGCGCACGTTGTCGGCGCCCAGATGAGCCATCGACAACCAGACTCCGCCGTGCGGCGCTGCGCGGCCGGCACGCATGACCGCGTCGATCGCACGCGACACGATGTCGCGGGTCGCGCGCTCGGCGCGCGGGTCGATCGCCGGCATGAAGCGCTCGCCGGCGCCGTCGAGCAGATAGCCGCCGGCGCCTCGCAAGCCTTCCTCGAGCACCGTGCCGGTCATCCGCGTGTCGGGGCCGGCGAGCAATCCGGTCGGATGGAACTGCACCATTTCCATGTCGCGCAGCGGCAGTCCGGCGGCCAGCGCCATCGCCAGCCCGTCGCAGCTCTTGTCGCCCGACGGCGTGTGATAGCGGTACATCGTCGGGCCGCCGCCGGTGGCCAAGAGCACCGCCTTCGCTTCGGCCAGCACGTAGTCGCCGCTGCGCATGTCGACCAGCAGCACCGCGGCGAGCGCCGCGCCGTCCGGAGTGAGTATCAGTTCGAGCGCGCGATGCTCCTCGAGCCGATCGATGCCGCGCGCCCAGACCTGCTCGGCAAGCCGGTTGATGATCTCGATGCCGGTCAGGTCGCCCTTGTGCACCGTGCGGTCGAAGGTCTGGCCGGCGAAGGCCTTCTGGTGGATCGTGCCGTCGGGATTGCGGTCGAAAAAACAGCCGAGCTCGTTTTCCAGCTCGTGCACGCGCTCGACTGCGCCGGTGACCAGCAGCCACGCCAGATCCTGGTCGGGCAGCCACTTGCCGCCCTCGATCGTGTCCATGAAATGTCGCTCGACCGAATCGCCGGGCGACAGCGCGACGTTGTAGCCGCCCTGCACCATCCGCGTGCAGCCGCATTTGCCGAGCAGTCCTTTGACCGCGATCGCGATCGACAGCGTCGGATCGGCGGCGCGCGCATGCAGCGCGGCGAACAGGCCTGCGCCGCCCGAGCCGAGGATCAGAATGTCGGTCCGGACCCGGCGCATTCAGCGCGGCCGGGAGGCTACGCCGAGCGCGGCCAGCGCGGCGGCGCGCCTGGCTCTCGCCTCGGCGTCGACCGACGAATAAAGACTCGCGCCATGGCTGTCCATCGCGACTTTCAGCGGGCCGAAGTCGCGCACGCGAAAGCGCCACAGGCTTTCCGGATTGAGATCGTCGAGATCGACGTCCTCGATCGCCTCGATCCAGGTCGTCTCCAGCGCCGCGGTGCCACCGACAATCGCAAGGTACGCGCCGCCCAGCTCGCCGAAGGTGGCGAGCGATTCGGCGCCGAGCCCGCCCTTGCCGATGATCAGGCGCACGCCGCAACGCGCGAGCAGCGGCCGGGTGAATCGCTCCATCCGCGCCGAAGTCGTGGTGCCGACGCACAGCGGCGCGTATCCCGCCGGGTGGGTCGGCGAGCGCTCGACCTTCCTGACGTTCGGCGCAGTGTGGATGACCGCGTGCCCGGCGAGCTGGAAGCGCGTGGTCCGGCCGCGGTCGAACATTGCGATCTGCGTCGCGTCGCGGATACCGAACAGCGCGCCGGTCAGCGTCACGGTGTCGTCGATGCGCAGCGCGCGGACCTGCGCTTCGCCGATCGGCGTCGTCAGATCGTGGTGCGACGGCATTTCAGAATCCGTAGTCGACGCCGGCGGCGCTGATGGTCGCGCTCGCCCGGCGCGCCGAATGGCATTGCATGTTGACCGCGACCGGGTTCATCGTGATGTGCGTCGCCGCCAGCTCGACGTGGACGGCGAAGGCGGTCGCATCGCCGCCCAGACCTTGCGGGCCGACGCCGAGCATGTTGACCGCGTCGGTCAGCTCGCGCTCGAGCTTCGCGCCTTCGGCGTCGGCGCAATGCGTCCCCAGCGGCCTCGTCGCGGCGACCTTGGCCAGGTGCACGCAAAGATCCGCCGTGCCGCCGACGCCGACGCCGACGATGGTCGGCGGGCAGGTTCGGCCGCCGGCATCGAGCACGCAGTCGACGACGAAGGTCTTGATCGCATCGACGCCCTCGGCCGGCACCGCCATCTTGAGCCAGGAATTGTTCTCCGACCCGCTGCCTTTGGGGATCATCTCGATCCGGATGCCGTCGACGGTATCGTCGTGATCGATGTCGATCACCGGCACGCCGATGCCGCACGACGTGTGCTCGTTCCTGCGCGTCAGCGGATGGACGATCGACGAGCGCAGCGGATGCTCGCGGGTCGCGCGCTCGCAGCCCTTGCGGATCGCGGCTTTCAGCGCCGCGCCGTCGCTGCCGGTCAGCTCGACGCCGCGGCCCAGCGTGACGTTGTAGATCGGGATCCCGGTGTCCTGGCAGAGCAGATTGTCGGTGGCTTCGGCGATCGAGATGTTGCGGATCATCGTGCCGAGGACGTTTTGCGCGATCGGGACGCGCTCGCGCGCAGCCAGCGCGTCGAAGCCCTGTTTGACGTCCGGCGGCAGGATCTTCAGCGCCCGCAGGTAGAGCTCCTTGGCGATACCTTCGACGACCGCGGGGTCGATGCGGATCATGCCCTCAGTATAGATTAAGCGCGAAGGCGAGCGCGCACAGCACCGCCGCGCCGGCCGCAACGGCGACCCAGCTTCGCGCCGCCGCGCGGCGCCAGCCGATGAACTCGATCGCGAGCAGTCGAACGCCGCCGGCGAAATGCGCCGCCAGCAGCAGCACCAGCGCGACTTCGGAAGCCTTGAGCAGTGGCTGCTCGGTCCAGCGCAGGAAATCCTGCAGCGCGGCTTCGCCGGTGAGAGCCCGGCCCAGCGCGACGAAGTGCAGCGGCAGGAACAGCGCCAGCAAGAACCCCGAGACGCGATGGACCAGGAACGCGGCGTACGCGGGGTGCCCGCGATTGCGCCAGCCTGGCGGTCTCACAGCACCACCGCCGCCACCGCTCGCAGGCCGACGATCGACAGCGCGATGCCGACGGCGAGCCAGCAGAGGTCGGCGCCGCGGCCGCGCCAGCCCAGCCACTCGGCGGCGATCGTACGCAGCCCGATCGGCGCGTGGATCGCCACCGCCGCCACGAACGCAGCGTAGAACGCGCCCCAGGCGAGGCTGCCGCGAGTGCGACCGAGGATGTCGGCGGCGGTGAGGCCTCCCTTCACCGCGACGGTCATCGTCACCAGGTGCACCGCCACGCACAGCGCCAGCACCGCCGCGCTCACCCGCTGCGCGAGCCAGGCCCTCGTCTCGGCGCGCGCGCTCACAGTTCGCCGCCGAGCATCGCCCGCGTGCTGGCCCGCTTGAGCCCCGCGATCGACGCCGTCGGCGACAAGCGCTTCGGGCAGCGCTCGGTGCAGGCGGCCAGCGTGTGACAGGCGTGGCAGCCGGCGTCGCCGGCGACCGCGGCGAGCCGGGTTGCGTGGGCGCCGT
>DATEFZ010000195.1:0-2943 GCA_035280325.1 Casimicrobiaceae bacterium | reverse complement strand
GCCGGGGTCGCGCTGCGACGGCGCGGCGCGGCGGTGGTGGCCGAAGCCGAATCGCTGTACAAGGCGGTGCGCGAGGGGGCGGGGACGCAGGCGCAGGTGCTGCGACTCGGCATGGTCGACTCGTTCGCGGCGACGATCGGGCCGCCACTGGTCAAGTCCCTGCTCGCTTCGGCGGTGCACATTCACGTCGCGTCCGGCCTGGCGCCGGATCTGGGCGCGGCGCTGTCCGAGCGGCGGCTCGACATGATCGTCACCACCGATCCGCCGACGGCGTTGCCGGCGCTCGAACGGCATCGCCTGCTCGCCGAGCGCTACATCCTGCTGCTGCCGCCCGCGCTCGCGCAGGCGCTGCCGGCGCCGGGGCTGGCTGCCGTCTCGGCGCATGCCGCGATGGTGCGCTTCAATGCCGATTCGCATATCGGCCGGCAGATCGAGCAATACCTGCGCGATCAGGGCGTGGTGCCGCCGCACCGGCTGGAGATCGACACCGCCGACAGCCTGGTCGCGATGGTCGCGGCGGGGATCGGCTGGGCGCTGATCACTCCGCTTTGCCTGCTGCAGGCGCGAGCCGACCCGGGCGCGGCCGTGCCGGTGCGGCTGCCCGGAGACTTCGGGCGGGAACTGACGCTCGTCTCGCGCGCGGGGGAATACGGCGAGCTGCCGAACAGCATCGCCGAGCGTGCCACCGCGATCTACCGCGACGAATGGCAGCCTCGGCTGGTGCAGATCGCGCCGTGGCTTGCCGAGCTGGTCAGCGTCGACTGATCACGCCCGCGCCGGCCACGCCGCCGGCGCCGCGACGACGTGATCGTGTTGCGCGCCGGTCGCGCAGAGCGTCTGCCAGACGTCGCGCGCGAAGCTCCGCGCCACCAGCACGATGAACCCCGGGCGCTCGCTTCGGTAGTAGAGCGCCGGCACGCGGCCGAACACGCTTTGTCGGCAGCCGCCGACCGGGAACGCCTGCGGATGAAAGTCGAGCGGGCAGCCGCTCGCGAGTAGCCCGGCGGCGCGCTCGCCGGCGACGACATAGGCGACGCGCGACTGCGATACGTCGAACAGCGCGCCACCGGCAGCCTGCAGCGCGTCGCGCGCGGATCGATAGTCGCCCAGCGCCGAGTCGCTCCCCGCGATCAGCAGCCAGGACGCGGGTCCCAGCCACAGCGCGCTGACGTGCTCGCCGCTCGCCGCAGTATTCGGCGCGACCGGCAGCGTCAATCCGGCCACCGATCGTGCCGCATCGGCAAACGACGGCGACGATGGGTCGCCCTGCGCGTTCCAGGCCGCCGCGATCGTCGCTTCGCCGAGAACGAGTCTAGACACGCAGCCGCTCGCCGTCGGGATCGATGAAGCAAGGCGCTCCGACGCGGACCCTGGTTCGCGCACCGGCGAGCGGCGACACCGCCCACAAGGTCTCGCCGTGCCGCGCGCGGCCGCCCGAAAGCAACGCCAGCGCGATCGACGCGTTCAGGTTCGGGCTCCAGCACCACGAAGTGACATGGCCCAGCATCGGCGTCGGTCGCGGCGCATCCGGGTCGGCGACCAGCTTGGCGCCGCGCGGTATCGCGCCTTCCAGCGCGGTCAGTCCGACGAGCTGCCAGCGGTCCGCCGCAGTCAGCGCGGTGCGCGCCGAGAGCGGCTTGCCGATGCAGGCCTTGGCGGCGTTCACCAGCTTGCCCAGCCCCAAATCGGCGGCAGTGGTCCTGCCGTCGGCCTCCGGCCCGATGACGACGTGTCCCTTCTCGATGCGCAGCGTGCTCATCGCCTCGGTGCCGTAGGGCATGATGCCGAGCGCCTCGCCGGCGGCCATGACCGCCTCCCACATCGCGCGGCCTTCCCTGACCGGCACGTGGATCTCGTAGGCGAGCTCGCCCGAATAGCTGATGCGGAACAGTCTCGCAGGAATCCGCCGATCGCCGGCGACGAGCTCGCACTCGCCGAACGCGAGGAACGGAAATGCGTCGTTGCCGACGTCGATCGAAACCAGCCGGGCGAGCACGTCGCGCGCCTTCGGACCGGACAGCGCCGCGGCCGCCCACTGCTGGGTGACCGACGTCGCGAAGACATCGAGCTCGGGCCATTCGACCTGCAGCAGGTATTCGAGCTGCTGCATGACCGCGACTGCGTTGAGCGTCGTCGTCGTCATCAGGTAATGCGCGTCGGCCAGCCGCGACGTTGTCCCGTCGTCGAACACCATGCCGTCGTCGCGCAGCATCACGCCGTAACGGCAGCGGCCGACGGCGAGCGTGTCCCAGCGGTTGATGTAGACGCGATTGAGAAACTCGGCGACGTCCTTTCCCTGCAGCTCGATCTTGCCCAGCGTCGAGACGTCGACCAGGCCGACGTTGTTGCGCACGTTCTTCGCTTCGCGGCCGGCCGCATCGTCCTCCGATTCGCCCGCACGCGGATACGAATGCGGACGCTTCCACAGCCCGGCGTTCAGCATGCGGGCGCCGTGCTCGACGTGCCAGTCGTGCATCGCCGAGCAGCGCGTTGGCTCGAGATGAGCGCCGACCTCGTGGCCGGCAAGCGCGCCCATCGTCACCGGCGTATACGGCGGGCGAAAGGTCGTCGTGCCGACCTGCGGGATCGCGACGCCGAGCCTCTCGGCCAGCAGCGCGAGGCCGACGATGTTGCCGGTCTTGCCCTGGTCGGTGCCCATGCCCAGCGTCGTGTAGCGCTTCAGGTGCTCGGCCGAGCGGTAGCCTTCGCGCTCGGCGAGCGCGATGTCGTCGACGGTGACGTCGTTCTGCCAGTCGACGAAGCGCTTCGCGCCGCGGCGCGTCGAGGGTACCGCCCACAGCGGCTGCAGCGCTCCGATCGCTGTCGGGTCGGCGGACGGAGCGGGCGTCGCTGCGCCAGCGTCGAAGCCGGCGCGTGTCGCAGCGGCGATTCCCGCGGCGTGGCCGTCGGCGAGCGCAGCGGCGAGATCGAGCTTGCCGTTGG
>DATEFZ010000194.1:0-11547 GCA_035280325.1 Casimicrobiaceae bacterium | reverse complement strand
GCAGCATGAGCAAAACACTGAACGCCAGAAATGTGCTCGTAACGGCAAGGACGCCATACTCAACGGCTTCGACTGGTCTGTTGTGCAGAAAAAAGAGCAAGTACGCAAGAATTACCGAGACAATGGCGACGCGCAGTGCTGCTTGACCCAACTCCGGCCCCAATGCTGCCACGATCTTCGCCCTGAGTCTGTTAACTCCAGGCCAAGCGCTCACAACGGTACAAACTCGTCCATAGCGCGGAAGAATCACTGAGCTAAGGTGCTGTCCGAAACGAGCTACGATGGTGCGGACTTTCCCAGTCAATGCATTATCCCATGGTGATTCGATACGCACGCGCCAACCCCCTCAAGTATCGGGGAATTGAGCTTGTATTTCTCTGACCCCCTCCTGCGCACTCATAAAAGCCTCGACGCACCGCGGGTCGAAGTGCTTGCCCTTCTGCGCCTGCAGATAGGCGAGGCTCTCGTCGACGGTCCACGCGTGCTTGTAGGGTCTTTCGCTGACTAGCGCATCGAAGACGTCGGCGACGGCGACGATGCGAGCGACGACCGGTATGTCCTCGCCATGCAAGCCGTTCGGATAGCCCGAGCCGTCGTATTTTTCGTGGTGCCCGAGCGCGATGATCGCACCCATGCTGAGGTACTTCGACGGGCTGCCTTTCAGGATGTCGTACCCGATGCGCGGATGGTTTTTCATCAGCGTCATCTCGTCGGTCGACAGCGGGCCTTTTTTCATCAGGATCGAGTCGGCGATGCCGATCTTGCCGATGTCGTGCATCGGCGCCGCCACCTCGAGCACGTGAACGGTCTCCGGGGCGAGGCCGAGGCGCGATCCGACCAGCGCCGAGTAGCGGGCCATGCGGAGGAGATGATTGCCGGTCGTCCGGTCCCTGAACTCGCCGGCCTTGGCCAGCTTGGCCAACGTCTCCAGCTCGCGCTCGTGGATCTCTGCGATCGACTTGTCGACTTGGTATTGCAGCACCCGCGCCTGGTCGGACAGGACGATTTTGTGCCGGCGCAGATCGAGCAGGTTGGCGCAGCGGGCGCGCGTCTCGTGCTCGTCCAGCGGCTTGATCAGGAAATCGGTCGCGCCGGCCTCGAGCGCCTCGTAGCGGACGCGCCGGTCATCGACGACGGTGATGACAACGATCGGCACGTCGACGCAGTGGGGCAGGGCGCGAATCTGCCGGACCAGCTGCACGCCGTCGAATTCGGGCAGCTTGTAGTCGGTCAGCACCATGTCGACCCGGTTGTTGCGTGCGAACTCGAGCGCCCGGCTGGGCGTGTCGAACAGCTCCATGTTGAGCTTGGGATCGATCTGGCGAACGATCTCGGCAAGCAGCAGACGGCTGCTGAACAGGTCGTCGATGATCAGCACGGTATTGCGCTGCGCGCGAGCCATCGCCAGTTCGGAGACGACCGGACTCTTGCCTGCGGGTCGCTGTTGCGCTGGGTTCATCGCTATAGGCTCGTTTGCCTGGCGTGCTTCGTCGTGGAAGCAATAGTTATGCCCGAGCCGGCACATTGTGTGATACAAACAGAAGGAGCGTGCGCGCAATCGCGCCGCTTGGCAACCCGGACGCCGAAAGCGGAGGACCGAAAACGAGCAAAACCCGGCAGGCGTCGCCCCGGCGGGGAATATTGGTCGGGGCGAAGTGATTCGAACACTCGACCCCCTGCACCCCATGCAGGTGCGCTACCAGGCTGCGCTACGCCCCGACGGATAAGCATGAATTATATCGGCCTCAACCCGCGGGGCCCAAAAGCTCTCGGATTTCCTCGATAACCTGACGAATCTGGGCCGAGGAAAGCGACGAAATCTGTCGCGTCGTGCGCGCTCGCCCGCGGTCGTTCCCGGGCGCGGGATCCTCACCGAGCACCTCGGATTCGAGGCGATGGCGAGCGCCGTTGATCGTGAATCCCTGCTCGTAGAGCAGGTCGCGAATGCGCCGGATCAGCAGCACTTCGTGGTGCTGATAGTAGCGCCGGTTGCCGCGGCGCTTGACCGGCTTGAGCTGGGTAAATTCCTGCTCCCAGTAGCGCAGAACATGCGGCTTGACCGCGCAAAGGTCGCTGACCTCGCCGATGGTGAAGTAGCGCTTGGCGGGAATCGCCGGGAGGTCGGACTTAATCTGCCTGTGCTCGCCCATGGTTCGCGGCTTCGACCATTGCCTTCAGTTTCTGGCTGGCGTGGAAGGTGACGACGCGCCGGGCGGTGATCGGAATTTCTTCGCCGGTCTTCGGATTGCGCCCCGGACGCTGCGGCTTTTCGCGCAGCTGGAAATTGCCGAACCCGGACAGCTTGACGCTGTCTCCGGACTCCAGCGCGATCCGGATTTCCTCGAAAAAGCGCTCGACCATGTCTTTGGCCTCGCGCTTGTTGAGGCCGAGCTGCTCGAACAGCAAATCGGCGAGTTCGGCTTTGGTGAGCGTCATTGGATTCCCTGCTGGCGCAACGTCGCCCTGAATCGATTCTCGAGTTCCCGCAACAAACCGGCTACGGTCGCGTCGATTTCGGCGTCCGTCAAAGTACGTGCAGTATCTTGTATAAGCACAAGAATTGCAAGGCTTTTTTTGCCGGGGCCGATACCTGGGCCGCGGTAGACGTCAAACACCTCGATGCGCTCGACGTGCGCGGGCCGTCCAGCGCGAAGGGCATCGAGGATTTCCTGGCCGGGGATGTTCTCGTCGACCACGACGGCCAGGTCGCGGCGGACGACGGGAAAGCGCGAAACCGGGCGCGCGGCGGGCAGCGCAGCAGACCCGACAGCGTCGAGGTCGACCTCGAACACGACCGGCGCCCGCGCCAATTCGTAGCTGCGAACGAGCCGGGGATGCAGTTCGCCGATCCATCCGGCCTCGACGCTGGCGACGGCGACCCGCGCCGAGCGCCCCGGATGGAGCGCAGGATGGTCGGCGGCTGCCGTGGTCGTCATCGGGAGCGGCGCCGCAAGGGCCTCGAGATCGCCCTTGACGTCGAAGAAATCGACCTCGCGGGGATCGCCGGCCCAACCCTCGGGCAGCGCGGGGCCATAAGCCAGCGCCGCGATCCGATGCGGCTGCAGGTAGCGCTCGCCGTCGCGGACGAAGCAGCGCCCGAACTCGAAGACGCGCACCCGCTCCTGGCGCCGGTTGACGTTGGTGCGCAAGACTTCCAGCAGACCGCCGATCAGCGTCGTGCGCATGACATCGAGGTTGCTGGCGATCGGGTTCAGCACCTTGATCGGCGCGCCGTCCCTGCGCAGCAGGCGCTCCGCAGCGCCGCTGACAAAGGAGAAGGTGATTACCTCGTGATAGTCGCGGTCGACCAGCCTTTGCTTGAGCGCGATCGCCGGCCGCTCGGTTTCGGGCGCCGGGAGCATCGTTTGCCGATGCGCGCCTGGCGCGGCCGGGATGTTGTCGTAGCCGTGCAGCCGGGCCACTTCCTCGATGAAGTCCTCCTCGATCGACAGATCGAAGCGGTACGACGGCGGCGTGGCGTCGAAGTCGGCGCCGCGCCGGACGGCGGCGATGCCCAGGCGAGCGAAGATCGAGCCAATCGTTTCGGGTGTCACCGCTACCCCGAGGATGCGGGCCGCGCGCGCGCTCCGCACGCGCACGGCGTCGCGCCGCGGCAGCGTTCCGCGCACGTCGACCAGCGGCCCGGCACGGCCGCCGCATAGCTCAATGATCAACTGCGTCGCGCGATCGACAGCGTGAGGGCACAGCGCGAAATCGACGCCGCGCTCGAAGCGAAACGCGGCGTCGGTGGCGAGCCCGAGCCGGCGCGACTTGCCCTGGATCACCGCCGGGTTCCAGAAAGCGCCTTCGACCAGCACCGCCTTGGTGCTCGATCCGACACTGCTGGCTTCGCCGCCCATGATGCCGGCCAGCCCCAGCGGTTTCTTCTCGTCGGCAACCAGCAACAGGTCTGGCTCGAGATCGAGCCGGGTTCCATTGAGCAGCGTCAGCGTCTCGCCGGCGCGGGCGAAGCGCACGACGACGTCGCCGGCGAGTAGCGCATTGTCGTAGGCGTGCAGCGGCGCTCCGAGCTCGAGCATCACGTAGTTGGTGACGTCGACCACGGCCGAGATCGATCGGATGCCGCAGCGCTCGAGCCGCTGCTTGATCCACGACGGCGTCGACGCGTTCGGGTCGATGTCATCGACCACCCGGCAACAGAAACGCGGACAGGCCTGCGGATCGGTGACTCGGACAGCGCGTCTTGCGCCGCCGGTTGCAGTCACGATTGCCGCCGGCATAGGTCCGAGCCGCGCTGCCGTAATCGCCGCAATTTCGCGCGCCAGCCCGAACGTCGACAGGCAGTCGGCACGGTTGGGCGTGAGCTTGACCTCCAGCGTTGCGTCGTCGAGGTCGAGGGCCTGGCGCAGGTCGGCCCCGACCGGCAGATTTCGATCCAGCGGGTAGAGACCCGAGGCGTCGTCGGAAAGCCCCAGCTCCCGGGCCGAGCACAGCATGCCCTGCGACGCCACGCCCCGGACGTCGGTCTGCCGGATGATTGCGCCGCCGGGCAGCTCGGCGCCGACGCGGGCGAACGGCGCTTTCATGCCGGCGGCGACGTTCGGCGCGCCGCAGACGACCGACGCCGGCGCCGCATCCCCGGCATCGACCCGGCACAGCGTCAGGCGGTCGGCGTTCGGATGGCGCTCGACGGCGAGCACCTTGCTTACGACGACGCCGCGAAACGGTGGGGCGACCGGCACACGGTCTTCGACTTCGAGCCCGGCCATCGTCAGCGCGTCGGCGAGCGCGGGCCCGTCGAGCGGCGGGTCGACGAATGTTCGCAACCAGTGTTCGGAGAACTTCATGATCGCGGCGACGGTTCGCGGCGTTCCGCGTCAGGCGAACTGGCGCAGAAAACGCAGGTCGTTCTCATAGAACAGACGCAGGTCGTTGACGCCGTAGCGCAGCATCGCCAGCCGATCCTGCCCCATGCCGAAGGCAAAGCCCTGCCAGCGCTCGGGGTCGATGCCCACCGCAGTGAGCACGTTCGGATGCACTTGCCCGGCGCCGGAAATCTCGAGCCAGCCGGAGCCGAAGCTCAGATCGATCTCCGCCGACGGCTCGGTGAACGGAAAGAACGACGGACGAAAGCGAACCTTGACGTCGTCGCGCTCGAAGAAGCGACGCATGAACTCGGCGAACAGCGCCTTCAGATCCGCGAACGACACACGTTCGTCGATCCACAATCCCTCGACCTGGTGGAACATCGGCGAATGCGTCGCGTCGCTGTCGACGCGGTAGACGCGGCCCGGGGCGATGATCTTGATCGGCGGCGTGTGCGTTTCCATGTAGCGCACCTGGATCGGCGAGGTGTGCGTTCGCAGCACCATCCCGCCCTCGACGTAGAAGGTGTCCTGCATCGAGCGGGCAGGGTGGTCCTCGGGCGTGTTGAGCGCGGTGAAGTTGTGGAAGTCGTCCTCGATCTCGGGGCCGTCGGCCACGGCGAAGCCGAGCGAATGGAACAGTGACTCGACGCGCTGCATCGTGCGGGTGATCGGGTGCAGGCTGCCGCGGCCGCCGTTTCGCCCGGGCAGCGATACGTCGAGCGCCTGCGCGGCGAGTTGTTCCGCCAACCGGACATCGGCCAGCGCTTCGCGCCGCTCGGCAAGCGCGCGCTCGAGCCTCGCCTTGGCTTCGTTGATGCGGGCGCCCGCGGCAGGGCGCTCGGCCGCGGCGAGCCGGCCCAGCGCCTTCAGCTGCTCGGTCAGCCTGCCGGATTTGCCGAGGAACCGAGCCTTGACATCCTCCAGTTGCACGGCGTCATGGCAGGACGCGAACTCGGCGAGCGCGGCGGCGACGATGGTCTCGAGCGGATCCATGACACGGCAACAAAAAAAGGGAGGCGATCGCGCCTCCCTCGTGGATTCCTCGGCTTCAGCCCAGGGAGGCCTTGGCCTGTTCCGCGATCCGGCCGAACGCCGTCTTGTCGTGCACGGCGAGATCGGCCAGCACCTTGCGGTCGATATCGATCGACGCCTTCCTCAGCCCGCTCATGAACGCGCTGTAACTCATCCCGACCTCGCGCGCCGCGGCGTTGATGCGCGCGATCCAGAGCGCGCGGAATTCGCGCTTCTTCCGGCGGCGGTCGCGGTACTGGTATTGCCCCGCCTTCATCACCGCCTCCTTGGCGATGCGATAGACGTTGCTGCGACGTCCGCGATACCCCTTGGAGAGGCTCAGTACCTTCTTGTGCCGCGCGTTGGCGGTCACCCCACGCTTGACTCTGGGCATGGCTCTCTCGTGCTACGCGTAAGGCAGCATCGCGCGCACCGAGTCCGCGTTGGTGCCGTGGACCGCGGTCGAACCGCGCAATTGCCGCTTGTTCTTGGTCGACTTCTTGGTGAGGATGTGGCGCTTGAACGCCTGCGAGCGTTTGATGCTGCCACCGGCGCGCACGCGAAACCGCTTCTTCGCGCCGCTCTTGGTCTTCATCTTCGGCATGGCGTGAATCCTATTTGCTGCCCACGGCGGTGCTCTCGGAGGGAGAGGCTTTCTGGCTGCTGCGCCTACCGGCTTCGGGCTTGTTGGGGTGATGCTTGGCTGCCACCGTTTTTTTTGGGGCCAGCAGCATCACCATCTGCCTGCCCTCGAGTCTCGGAAACTGCTCGACCACACTGTGCGACTCGAGATCGCCGCGAATGCGCTCCAGCAGGCGGATGCCGAATTCCTGGTGCGCCATTTCCCGGCCGCGGAAGCGCAAGGTCACTTTGGCCTTGTCGCCTTCGCCCAGGAAACGAACGAGATTCCTGAGCTTGATCTTGTAATCGCCTTCATCGGTGCCGGGCCGGAATTTGACTTCCTTGACCTGGATCTGCTTGAGCTTCAGCTTCGCTTCGTGCTGGCGCTTGGCCTCGCGATACTTGAACTTTCCGAAGTCCATGATGCGGGCGACCGGCGGTTCGGCCAGTGGCGCGATTTCCACCAGATCGAGCTCCGCAGCTTCCGCCCGCGCGATCGCGTCTGCGATCGGCACGACACCGAGTTGTTCGCCTTCTGCACCGACCAAGCGGACCTCCGGGCAGTTTATTTCGCCGTTGACCCGCTGTGCTTTGTCCTGGGCTATGCGCTTTCTCCTTGGTTGACCAATAACCGGCCGTAATTCCCCGCGCCGAATCGTCTCGACACGCCTAGCGGCGGGACGCCGTCTCCGCTTCGAGGCGCCGCACGAAGGACGCAAGGGGCATCGCCCCGAGGTCCTCGCCGGCGCGGGTCCGCACGGCCACCTGTTGCGCCTGCATCTCCTTGTCGCCAAGGATGATCTGGTACGGCAACTTTTGCAGGCTATGTTCTCGAATTTTATAGGTTATTTTTTCGTTGCGCAAATCGGCCAGGGCCCGGAAGCCGGCCGCCTTCAGGGCGCTTTCGACCGTCCGGGCGTAGGCGGCCTGGCGATCGGTGATGGTGAGCACCGCCACCTGCACCGGCGCCAGCCACAACGGCAGCGCTCCGCCGTGATGCTCGACCAGGATGCCGATGAATCGCTCCATCGAGCCGACGATCGCCCGGTGCAGCATCACCGGCACCCGGCGCGCGTTGTCGTCGGCGACGTATTCGGCGCCGAGCCGGCCCGGCATCGAGAAGTCGACCTGCATCGTCCCGCACTGCCACGAGCGGCCGAGCGAATCCTTCAAGTGGTACTCGACCTTGGGCCCGTAGAAGGCGCCTTCGCCGGGCAGCTCGCTCCATTCGGCGCCGCAGGCGGACAGCGCCCGGCGCAACGCGTTCTCGGCCCGCTCCCAGGTTTCGTCGCTGCCCAGCCGCGGCTCGGGTCGCAGTGCGAGCTTGATCGTCACCTCGTCGAAGCCGAAGTCGCGGTACACCGCCAGCGCCTGCTGGTTGAAGGCGGTCACCTCGGCCTGGATCTGATCTTCGCTGCAGAAGATGTGGCCGTCGTCCTGGGTGAAGCCGCGAACCCGCATCAGGCCGTGCAGCGCGCCGGATGGCTCGTTGCGGTGGCACGATCCGAACTCGCCGTAGCGCAGAGGCAGATCGCGATAGCTGCGAAGATTGGAATTGAAGACCAGGACGTGCCCCGGACAGTTCATCGGCTTGATCGCGAAGTCGCGCTTCTCGGACTCCGTGGTGAACATGTGCTCCATGTAGTTCTGCCAGTGGCCCGATCGCTCCCACAGCGAGCGGTCGAGAATCATCGGGCACCTGACCTCCTGGTAGCCGTCGTCCCGATAGGCGCGACGCAGGTACTGCTCGACCTGCTGCCAGACGGTCCACCCCTTCGGGTGCCAGAAAACCATCCCCGGCGCCTCGTCCTGCAGATGAAAAAGGTCGAGCGCGCGGCCGAGCCTGCGGTGATCGCGTTTCTCCGCCTCCTCGATGCGATGCAGGTAAGCGGCGAGGTCTTCCTTCTTCGCCCACGCCGTGCCGTAGATCCGCTGCAGCATCTCGTTGCGCGAATCGCCGCGCCAGTAGGCACCCGCGAGCTTGGTCAGCTTGAACACCTTGAGCCGCCCGGTCGACGGCACGTGCGGGCCGCGGCAGAGGTCGGTGAAGGCGCCTTCGCTGTAGAGCGAGATCGGCTCGCCGGCCGGGATCGAGGCGATGATCTCCGCCTTGTAGTGCTCGCCGAGCGACTCGAAGTAGCGTACCGCATCGTCGCGCGCCATCAGCTTGCGCACGACCGGCTCGTCCTTGCCGGCGAGCGCGGTCATCTTCTGCTCGATCGCGACCAGATCCTCCGGCGTGAACGGCCGCTTGTACGAGAAGTCGTAGTAGAAGCCATCCTCGATCACCGGGCCGATCGTCACCTGCGCCTCGGGAAAGAGCTCCTTGACCGCGTAGGCGAGCAGGTGCGCGGTCGAGTGGCGCAGCACGTCGAGCCCGTCCTGGTCCTTGTCGGTGACGACGGCCAACGTCGAGTCGCGGTCGATCAGGTACGAGGTGTCGACCAGCTTGCCGTCGACGCGAGCGGCCAGCGCCGCCTTGGCGAGCCCCGGGCCGATCGCCGCGGCGACTTCGGCGACGGTCACCGGACGGTCGAAGTGCTTGATCGCGCCGTCGGGCAAACGGATATCGGGCATGGCCTCATCTCTTAAGTCGAAAAAAAAGCGCGGACAAGCCGCACTTTTTCCTCGAATACGACGTGCGGTCTCGCCGGACGATCAGCCGGTCTCCGTGCGCGTTCGCGGTGTCATAACCTGAGCCTTTTCCTTGGTCCGATGTCGAGCGCTGAGCCACGACTGGTAGGCGCGATTGGACTCGAACCAACGACCCCCACCATGTCAAGGTGGTGCTCTAACCAGCTGAGCTACGCGCCTGGCCTCGCAAAGTAGCGAGTATAGCCTTGCCGGCGCGAGCCCGCCAAGCGCTCGCGTCGCTGGTCATCGTTTTCAGTCGCGCAGAACGTAGAGCAGCCCGGTCAGCACCGGTTGGTGCGCCATGTACACCAGCAGGCTGTGCCGCCCGAGCCACATCAGCCAGCCCGGCGCCGCGTGCAGCGCGACGCGCAGCGGGCGGAACTGCCGGTCGGCCAGCCACGCGCCCAGCGCGATCCCGATCAGGACCACGCCGATCCAGGGCAGCAGCGGCACGTAGTCCTCGGTCGCCGGCTTGTGCGTCATCAACCCCACCCAGTTGAGCCACGGCTGGTCGAACAACGGCAAGCTCAGGCTGTTGCCGATGGCGACGATAGCGATGCCGGCGGCCAGCGCCAGTCTTGGGAAGCGGGTCGCCGGCCACGCCAGCACCGACGACAGCGCAATGCAATGCAGGATACCGAAGGTGATGAACGTCCTGGCAAACGTGACGTAGCTGGCGGCGCTGACCAGCACCGCGCAAGCGACGATCAGCGCGATGCGCCGCCAGAAGTGGGCACGCGAGCTTCCGGCGCGGCGCGCCAGCAGCAGGCTGACCCCGACCAGCAGCAGGAACGCGGTGACGATCGTGCCGCGAGCGCCCAGCCAGAACGGGTTGTGGTCGAAGTCGGCGTCGACGTAGCCGAACCAGTTCAAGTCGAAAGCGAAGTGGTAGGCGATCATCAGGCAGATCGCAACGCCGCGCAGGGCGTCGATCGCGCCGATCCGCTGCGCCGGCGTCGTCGTCGTCTCGACCGACTTGCCCGGGGCGCGTCGCGCGCTGCGTTTCGGACGCCGCGCGCGGCGACGGCTCATGATCCGAACAGCGGCCAGACGACGCGGTAGCCGGCGGCGCCGTCCGATCGGCCCACACTGCCGAGCAGGGCGTCGACGGCCTGGCGCCGTTCGGGGTTCAGGCTCTCGCGCGGCTTGACCAGCGTGTCGACCTTCGGCAGGCCGCGGCTGGCGAACACGATCGTGCCGCTCAAGGCAACGTCACCGCCTTCGTTGCTCACGCGGGCCGGCACCTGGGTACCGCTGCCTGCCGCGTCGAGTCGGACTTCGCCCAGGGCGATCCGCGTGCCCGAGCCGGGATCGGGCAACGAGGCTTCGTGCCAGCGCAGCGTGATCGCGGCGTCGAGGCGCTGCCCGTCGCGGTCGAGGCGGGCGACGTCGAGTGCGAGCGTGCCGCCCGCTGCGCCCAAAGGTGCGGCCACGCCGGCGCTCTTCAGTACCGCGGCGGCGGGAAGGCTCAACGCCAGATCGCGCACGGCGACGCGGTTGCCGTCGACCTCGAAGCCGGCCGCTCGGGCTGCGGCGTCGAACTTCGCCGTACCGGCCAGGATGCCGCGCAGCAACGCCGATGGATCGATCGTCCAGGCCAGCGGTGTGCGCGCGCCGCCCGGCAACAGGACGAGCTCGCCCGAGCCATGCCAGAGCGTACCCGTCGCGGCGGCGATGCGAACGTGCCCAGCGCTCATCGATGCGACCCGGCCGTCGAGCAGCGACGCCGGCGCCTCGAGCGCCGCGGCTGCCACTAGCAGCAGGGCAGCGACCGCGATCGCGAGCCAGACGCGCACTGGCGGCCGCCGTTCAGCGCGCGAGGGTGAAATCGGCGCGAACCATCGCCGGCTCGACCCGGGCGGTGGCGGTGAGGTCGACGACGTGGAGCGCGCCGTCGCGCTGCAGAGTCTCGAGCAGCGCCGCGAGGTCATCGAAGGCGACCGCATCGATGGTGACCCGGATCCGATCTTCGGCCGGCCGATCGATCGCGCTCGCCTTGAGACCCGAATGCGCGAGGGCGGCATCGAGGCTGGCGCGCGAATCGCGGGTCGGCGGCGGCGACCTGCGTTCGATCGCCGCCATCGCATCGGCCTGCTGCCGGGCGTCGGCGAGCGTCGAGCGCATTGCCGCGAGTTCGCGGCTCAAGCGATCGATACCGCGCTCGAGCGGCAGCCAGATCAGCAGCCAGGCGACGGCGGTGACGATCAGGCCGGCGACGACCACGATCGCGACCCGCTCGGCGCGGGTGCGCACTCGCCATTGATCGATCAGGCGATCGCCCCGGCTCACGGTCGTGGCGCCTGCCATCAATCGAGACCGAATCGAAGGCGCGCGCCGCCATCGCGCGGCGCCGCGACTGCCGTCAGCCCGTGCTCCTGCAGCTCGCGCTGCTGTCGCGACAGCGCGCCGGCGTCGACGCGCTGCAATTCGAGCACGACGTGCCGATCGGCGT
>DATEFZ010000193.1:0-6645 GCA_035280325.1 Casimicrobiaceae bacterium | reverse complement strand
CCTTCGGCGCGCGTTGCCCGATCAGACCGCGGACCCATTGCGCGGCGTCGCCCATCGCTATCCGAGATTTCGCGTCAGCATCGGTCCGAGCGCATTGGCCACCGGCCGCGGCAGCCGTCGCCACAGCGCGGTGAGCGCCCGATACTTCGGGTTGGCCGGATTGTTCTGCGGGATCGCCGAGCCCCGCCGCAGCCGATACTCGTAGTGCAGCGGCTCGGGCTCGAAACCCCAGTTCTTCTTGAAATCGAACGTCCCGGTGTCCCGCTTGCTGCGTCCGTAGTCGAAGGCGCGGGCACCCCGCTCACAGGCGCGCCGCATCAGGTCCCAGTACTTGAAATCGTTCGCGGCCAGGTCGCGCGCGGCGACGGTGTCACCGGCGTAGTACGGCAGGACCTCGTCGCGGAAGTAGAAGCTCATCACGCCGCTCAGAGGTCGGCCGCGGGCGCCGGTCACGACCGCGATCTCGCAGGCGCTGCCGAAAATCGCGGCCAGGCGTGCGAAGTACGATTTCGCGTACGGCGGCGTGCCATGGCGGTGAACGTTGTCGGCGTACAACGCGAAAAAACGATCGACCGAGCCGTCGATCTCGGTCCTGAGGCCGTTGCGAATCCCCTTGCGGATCATCGCCCGCTGCTTGCGCGGCACCGCCAGCAGATTGGCGTCCGGATCGGGGTTCAGCACCTTGCGAAAGCGCACGTACAGGTCCTGCTGCGGCCAGCCCGGGCATTTCGCCGCCAGATTGCGCATTTCGAGATGATCGACGTCCAGCGTATCGGCGAGCGCACTCGCCGCCTCGATCAGCGCGCGGCCGGCCTCGGCGTCGGCCGCCGCCGGGCCGCCGTAGACCGCGAACGGCAGCGAGGTCAGCGCGTGCCCGAACAGGCGGCTCTTGACCTCGGCCAGCGGCAGCACGCCGGCGATCGCGCCCGAGCGCTCGGCGACCAGATAGTGGGTCGGATGCCGAAACACATCTTCGATGATCTGCCGCCAGCCGACGCGGTGGAAGAAGGTCGCCTCGGCGCAGCGTTCGACGAAGGCGTCCCAGGCCGGCGCATCGGCAGCGACGTACGGCCGCACGCCGACGCGAGCCGCGGCGCGTCCGGTGCGGACGATTTCGCTGGCTGCCGACGCCATCATCCGCCACCGTTCAGGAACACGCGGTCGGCGCGATCCCAGCGAAAATCCGCCAGCAGGTTGCGCAGGCGCGGCTCGGTGCGCGACAGGTTCAGGTAGTGCCGGAAGCGCGCCCTGGCGCCCGGACCCTTCACCCGCGGCTGCGACGGATCGAGCTCCCACGGATGGAAGTAGAACATAGCCGGCTTGCCGTCGACGGCGTTGACGCGGCGGATCGACCACCGCGACACAGGGTACGGCAACAAGCGGAAATAACCACCGCCGCCGGCCGGCCAGTTGGCGCTGAGCACGCGGATAGTGGTGACAGGCACCTCGAGCAGGTTGTCGCGCACGCGGTAGGAAAACCGCGGCGCGTCCGGCGCGCCGTAATGGTCGTGGCGGATCGGATAGATGCTCGAGCTGTAGCGATAGCCCGCTTCGGCAATGCAGTCGAAAGCCCAGAAATTGGCCGGACCGATCGAGAAGCTGGGCGCCCGGTAGCCGTTGACCGGACGGCCGGCGATATCCTCGAGCACCGCCTTGGCGAGCCGGATGTCGGCGAGAAACGCTCCGTAGCCCTGGTCGCATGCGCGCAGATGCTCGTAGCCGTGACTCGCCAGCTCGTGGCCGCCGTCGACAAGCCTCCGCACCAGCGTCGGGTAGCGCTCGGCGATCCAGCCGAGCGTGAAAAACGTCGCATTCACCTTGCGCTCGTCGAGCAGACCCAGGATGCGCTCGACATTGGCTTCGACGCGGCATGGCTGCGTATCCCACGATGCGCGCGGGATGTGCTCGGCGAACGCCGAAACCTGGAAGTAGTCCTCGACGTCGATCGACAGCGCGTTGACGATCGGATCGGACGTCATGCGTCGGCCTCCGCGCCATCCCCCGGACGATGATCACCATCGTGCCGGCCGGTGCGCACTCGCTCGGCGACGGCCCTTCGGGTCTTCAAGCTTCCGCCTCGCTCGTGCGTACCGCGTTGTGTCCGACTGCGGCGACGCCAAGCCAGGCAGAGAGATCGTCGGCGATCCGCTCCGCGGCACGGCCGTCCCACAGCTCGGGGGTGCGGCCGCGCTTGGCGCCGCCGGCCATGATCTCGTCGACGCATGCGAGTGCTCGCGCCAGGTGACGGCCGACCAGCGTGTTGGTGCCCTGCTCGACGGTGACCGGCCGCTCGGTGTTGTCGCGCATCGTCAGGCACGGCACGGCAAGCGCCGTCGTCTCTTCCTGGATGCCGCCCGAGTCGGTCAGGACCAGGCGCGCTCCGCCCAGCAGGCCGAGCATCTCGAGGTAGCCCTGCGGCGGCAGCAGCGTGACGCGGGCGCCGGCGACGAGCGATGCGAGTCCGAAGCGCTCGATATTGCCCTTGGCCCTGGGGTGCAACGGCCAGATCAGCGGCAAACGGGACGAGATTTCGCTCAGCACAGTCAGCGCCTCGCGCAGCGGTCCTGGCGCGTCGACGTTCGACGGACGGTGCAGCGTGACCACGCCGAAATCGCCGCCGACCGACGCCACGTCGGCGGCGCAACCGGCGCGGGCCAGCGTCTGCGCCGGCGCGATCGCCCGCGACCGATGCCGCAGCAGCGAATCGATCATCACGTTGCCGACGAAGCGGATGCTGTCGCGATCGATGCCTTCGCGCAGCAGGTTGGCGGCCGCCGCCCGCTCGGTCGTGTACAGCCGTTCGGCGAGTTGGTCGGTCAGGACGCGGTTGACCTCCTCGGGCATGCCGCGATCGTAGCTGCGCAGCCCCGCCTCGACGTGGACCACCGGCACCCGCTTCTTGCTCGCCACCAGGCTGCAGGCCAGCGTCGAGTTGACATCGCCGACCACGATCACGCAGCAGGGCGAGATTTCGTCCAGCACCGGCTCGAAGCGCCGCATGATCTCGGCCGTCTGCGCCGCGTGCGTCGCCGACCCGACGCCGAGATTGAGGTCCGGCCGCGGCAACTCGAGGTCGGCGAACAGCCGATCGTTCATCTCCGGGTCGTAGTGCTGCCCGGTGTGGATGAGCACCGCGCGCGGCAACTCGGCGCGCGCGGCGAAGGTACGCACCAGCGGCGCCATCTTCATGTAGTTCGGCCGCGCGCCGACGACACAGGCGAGCGGACCGGCAGCGCGAGCGTGGCTGGTCATCAGCGTTTCGCCGGAGTGCCCGGCTTCACCGCCTTGTCGGGATGAAGCAGGTTATGCAGCAGATCGACCGCGGCGGCGACGGTTTTTTCGAGGCGGTCGATGCGAGCCTCGACGTTGTCGAAATGAGCGTGCAGGCGCCCCGCCTCGAGCCGCGCCATCAGCGGGCTCCCCTGTCCGTCGCCATCGACCGGGTCGTTCGCGCCGACCGTCGACAACACCGCGTCCGAGCCAAGCTCGTCGCGGATCTCGGTTGCGATCGCCTGCACGTCGGCGACCTCGAGCACATGGCGCTCGGCGAGGAACGCGGCCAGTAGAAGACGGTTGCACAGCGTGTTGATGCGCCGCGGGATGCCGCCGGTCAGCGAGTGGATCAGGTCGAAGCATCCGGGGTCGAATTTCGGGTCCTCGTGCCAGCCGACGTGTTTCAGACGGTGCTCGACGTAGGCCCGCGTCTCCCCCTGGTCGAGCGGCCCCAGGTGGTACGAGGCGATGACGCGCTGGCGGAGCTGCTGCATCTCCTTGCTCTGCATCATCGCGCGCAGTTCGGGCTGGCCGACCAGGAAGCTCTGCAGCAGCGCCTGGTCGCCGAGCTGGAAGTTCGACAGCATGCGCAGTTCCTCGATCGCGCGCGGCGCCAGGTTCTGCGCCTCGTCGACCACCAGCAGGGCGCGCTTCTTGTCGATCGCGAGCTGACAGAGGAAGGCTTCGAGCGACGCAAGCAGCATCGCCTTGTCGACCGACTTGACCGGGATGCCGAAGGCGGCGCCGACCGCGCGCAGCATGTCGTCGGCGTCGAGTTGCGTGCTCACCAGCTGCACGGCGACCACTTTTTGCGGATCGAGCTGCTCGAGCAGGCTGCGCACGATCGTGGTCTTGCCGGCGCCGATCTCGCCGGTGATGATGATGAAGCCTTCGCTCTGGTAGAGCCCGTACTCGAGGTAGGCGAAGGCGCGCTTGTGGCCGCGGCTGCCGAAATAGAACGACGGGTCGGGGTTGAGCTGGAAAGGCTTGCCGGTCAGCCCGAAGAAGGTTTCGTACATCGCATCTGTTACCGAAAGGTGTGGGTCAGCCCGACGAAGGCCGCCGTTTCGTTATAGTCGACGGAGACGTCCGAGCTGAACACCTGGTAGCGCGCGCCGGCGAACACGTTGGTCCTCGGCGCGATCGGTGCCGAGACGACCATCCGCGCCGAGGTCTGGTCGCTCCTGGCCTTGACCGACCCGATGCCGACGGTCCGGAAGCGGTCGATCGTCGCATCGACGACCAGCGCCGGAGTGATCTTGTGCGACCACAGCAGGCTCGCCCCGGTCTGCCGGCTGCTGGTTCCGTTGGCGAGGATGCCGGACAACGGATTGCCCGACGCCGCAATCGGCTCGGTGCGGGTGTTGAACAGCGTCAGCAGGACGGTGTTGCGCGCACCGAGCAGCCCGACGGTGGTCGATTGCGATTGCTGCAGCAGCGTCTGCTGCGAGTACAGGCTGAGCGCGCTGGTCAGCGTCGGCGGCAACCCGTGGTCGAGAATGAACTGGTCGACCGCCTGTTGCCGCGCCGCCGGATCGGGGATCGAGGACAGGAACACCTGATTGAGCAGCGCCGAGACATCGCCTCCCGCCGGCAGTCGCGCCAACGCCTGCGGATACGTCGTGACGTCGCGCGACACGCGCACGTTCCATACCGACAGCGCGCGGCGGTTCTCGAGCGAAAGCAGGTAGCCCGAGCCGAAGTAGCGATGCTCCCAGTAGCCGTTGATCTTGCCGCGCGCCGACGGCCGCCAGTCGAAGCCGGCGCCGTAGATCGCATTGCGCAGGTCTTCCTGCGGAAAATGGTTTTCCTCGTAGCCTCCCCTGATCGACAGCTTGAGCTGCGGGTCCGCCGCATAGACGCCGATGACCCGGGCAAGGGCGGTGCGCACGCGGTCGGCGTTGTAGTAGTCGATGTCGTTGTAGTCGGCTTCCGCCTCCCAGCCGTACACCTGCTCGACGTCCGACGCCTTGCCGATCCACTCGGTGTAGTGGAAATTGCTGGTGGCCAGCGGCGCATTGCTGACGTAGCTCCAGACGTTGTTGTTGCGCAGCTCGTAGCTGATTCTTCCCGGCGTGATCCCCCTCACGTACGGACTGATGCGGTAGGTCGCGGTCTGGATGCGGTTTTGCGTGATGTTGTCGAACCCGAGCGGCTGCGCGCCGAACGGATTGAGGTATTGCTGCGCGATCGAGATCTGCCCGTCGACGTGGAAGACGTTGCCGATCAGCCTGACGTCGCCGAGCAGGTTGGCGGAGGGGAACGCGGTGTTGTTGCCGCCGTTCTTCGCGTACAGGAGGACCGGGATCGATACCGTGCCGTCGAACGTGGTGCGGGCGCCCTTCTCGCTCAGCCGGAACGACGGCGTCAGCTCGGTGATCCAGTCGGTTCGCCGCTCGTCGGTCGGCTGCAGCGCGACGTTGTTGGTCACGGTTTCCCGCGCCGAGATCGCCGATCCGTAGCTCCAGGTCTGGGCGCCCGCCGGAGCGGCCCCCAGCGTCAACACCGCCGCCATAGCCGCAGCATGCCGGCGGCGGGTAGGTGCCGTAATGGGCAAACGAGCATGCGCCGGCGGCGGGTCCATCCGATCTGGCGAACGATCCCTAACGGGGCTCGTCATCCGCGTAGTAGGCGTAATAGGTTCCGACGTCGGTCTTGTCGGCCTTGTTGAGCATCATCAGCACGATCTCGCAGTCGGCCACCGTCTCGAGCGCCAGATCGACTGCGTGCTGCCGGGTGCTGTCGGCGGCGACGACCATGACGATCTGCCCCATGTGCGCCGCCATCGCCCTCGCCTCGGTCGTCGGCAGCAACGGCGGCGAGTCGAAGATGACGATGCGGTCGGCGTAGCGCGTCGCGAGGTCGCGCAGGACGCTCGCCATCTGCTCGCTCGCCAGAAGCTCGGTCGCGCGCCGGTGGTGCGCTCCCGCCGGAAGCACCGAGAAGTTCTCGATATTGGTGCGCACGATCGCGTCGCTGACGTCCAGCCCGTCGTGCGTCAACACCTCGAGCAGCCCCGGAGCCGACGGCGTCTGCAGGATGTTCGGGAACTCCGGGTGGGCGACGTCGCCGTCGACCAGCAGCACCGTGGTGTCGACCTCCATGGCCACGCTCAGCGCGAGGTTGACCGCCGTGAACGTCTTGCCTTCGCGCGGCAACGCGCTGGTCACCATGACCAAATTGCCGTTGCGCAGGCTTGCGCCGGGCAAGCGCCGGGCGTTGCGGATGATCGGCCGCTTGATGACCCGGAACTCGTCGGCGATCTGCGACTTGGGGGCGTCGGGGGTGACGAAGCCTTTTTCCTTCAGCCGTTCGAGGTCGATGTCGACGAAGCGCTGCGGGGCAGCCGGCGTCGCCGGCTGTGCCGGAGCC
>DATEFZ010000192.1:0-6885 GCA_035280325.1 Casimicrobiaceae bacterium | reverse complement strand
GGCATCGCGGCCGGCGAGCTGCGCGCTGGCGGCGCGCGAGATCAACCGATCGATGTCGGCCGGCGCCGCGGTCCTGTCCTGTTCGCCGCTCGCGCTCATGCTTCCGCGGTGGTGGCCTTTTCCGGCAGCGGGTGGAAGCAGCGCAGCGAATGCTCGCGCGCGCCGATCGGCGTCATCTCCGGCGTCAGCTCGCAGGTGACGGTCGCGCGGTTGCAGCGGGTGCGAAACGCGCAACCGGCGCCGATGTCGAGCAGCGATGGAGTCATGCCCGGGATCTGCTTGAGCCGCGTCTTTTCGGGCGCCTGGCCGGGCACCGAGTCGAGCAATCCGCGGGTGTACGGATGGCGCGGCGCACCGAGCACGTCCTCGGTCGTCCCCTGCTCGACGATCCGTCCGGCGTACATCACGCAGACGCGATCGGCGAGTCCCGAAATCACCGACAGATCGTGGGTGATCCAGATCAGCGCGGCGCCGGTTTCGCGGATCAGCTTCTGCATCTCGAACAGGATCTGTCCCTGGATGGTCACATCCAGCGCGGTGGTCGGCTCGTCGGCGATGATCAGGTCCGGACTGTTGAGCAGCGCGATGGCGATCGCCACCCGCTGCCGCATGCCGCCGGAGAACTGGTGCGGGTAGGCGGCAAGACGCGCGTCGGGCGAGGCGATGCCGACCTGCAGCAGCGCCGCGCGGGCGCGGTCGACGGCGGTGGCGCGCGACACGCGCTGATGGGCGAGGATCGCCTCGACCATCTGCGTCTCGATCGAAAGTACCGGGTTCAACGTCATCATCGGGTCCTGGAATACCATCGCGATGCGATTGCCGCGCAGCCGCCGCAGCGCCTTCGGCGGCAGCCGCACCAGATCCTGGTCGCGATAGCGGATGCTGCCGCCGACTATCCTGCCCGGCGGATCGACCAGCCCGATGATCGAGTATCCGGTGACCGACTTGCCCGACCCCGATTCGCCGACCAGGCCGAGCACTTCGCCGCGACCGACTTCGAAGCTCACGTCGTCGACCGCCTTGATCACGCCGGCCCGGGTGAAGAAATGCGTGCGCAGTCCTTCGACGCGGAGCAGCGACTCGGTCATCGCCTGAGCCTCGGATTGACCGCGTCGCGCAACTGGTCGGCGACCAGGTTGATGCCGACGATCGTCAGCACCAGCGCGAGACCGGGGAAGAAGCTGATCCAGTACTTGCCGGACAGCAGGTACTGGTAGCCGTTGGCGATCAGCAGGCCCAGCGACGGCTCGGTGATCGGCAGGCCGAGGCCGAGGAACGACAGCGTCGCCTCGAGTGCGATCGCCGCCGCGACCTGCACTGTGGCCACGACGATCAGCGGCGGCAGGCAGTTCGGCAACATGTGGTGGAGCACGATCCGCGCCGGCGACAGCGCGAGACAGCGCGCGGCCTCGATGTACTCCTTGCGCTTTTCGACCAGCGCAGCGGCACGCACGGTGCGCGCATAGTAGGCCCACTGCACGGTCACCAGCGCGGCAACGATCTTCAGCATGCCCTGCCCCAGGACGGCGAGCAGGATCAGCGCGATCAGGATCGCCGGAAACGAGAGCTGGATGTCGGCGATGCGCATGATCAAGGTCTCGATGCGGCCGCCGAAATAGGCGGCCGCCAGCCCGAGGCTCAGGCCCAGCGCCAACGCCAGCAGCGTGCTGACGACACCGACGAACAGGCTGATGCGCAGCCCGTAGAAGATCGCCGACAGCATGTCGCGGCCCTGGTCGTCGGTGCCCAGCCAGTAGGTCATGCCGCCGGCCGACACCGATCCCGGCGGCAGCCTGCTGTCGACCAGGTCGAGCTCACCCAGATCGTACGGATTCTGCGGCGAGATCAGCGGCGCGAGAATCGCCAGCAGGACGATCACCGCCAGCAGCACCAGCCCGGCGACCGCCAGCGGATTGGCGGCGAAATCCGAGGCCAGGCGCCGGATCGGCGATTCGTCGGCGGCGACCGTGGCCATCAGCTTCTGCTTTCGGCCAGCCGCACGCGCGGATCGAGCGCCGAATAGAGGATGTCGACCAGCAGGTTGATCACGATGAACATCAGGACGGTGATCAGCAGGTAGGCGACGATCACCGGGCGGTCGAGCAGGTTGATCGAGTCGACCAGCAGCTTGCCCATCCCCGGCCAGGCGAAGACGCTCTCGGTGACGATGGCAAACGCGATCACCGATCCGAACTCGAGGCCGATGATGGTCACGATCGGGATCAGGATATTGCGCAGCACGTGGACGCCGACGACGCGGGCGTTCGACAGTCCCTTGGCGCGGGCGAATTTCACGTAGTCCTGCAGCAGCGCCTCACGGGTGCCGGCGCGGGTCAGTCGGATCAGCAGAGCCAGCTTGAACAGCGCGAGATTGGTCGCCGGCAGGATCAGGTGGCGCCAGCCTTCGACCGACAGGAAGCTGACCGGCACGCCAAGCAGCTCGGTGGTCGGACCGCGCCCGTTCGACGGCAGCCAGCCCAGCATGACCGAGAACACCATGATCAGCATCAGCCCGACCCAGAACGTCGGCAGCGAGAATCCCAGGATCGACCCGGCCATGATCGAGCGGCCGGCGACCGAGTGCGGTTTCAACCCCGCCCACAGCCCGAGCGGAATGCCGAGCGCAATCGCGATCAGCATCGCCGCCAGCGCCAGCTCGATCGTCGCCGGCATGCGCTCGAGAATCAGCCGCAGCGCCGGTGTGCTGTGCACGAACGAGCGTCCGAGGTCGCCGTGCAGCGCGCCGAGCAGGAACCTGCCGTACTGCGTCCACAGCGGCTGATCGAGACCCAGCGCGACGATCGCGTGCTCGCGCTCGATCTGATCGGCCAGCGGGTTGATCAGGATGTCGATCGGGTTGCCGATGGCGTAAACGCCAACGAACACCAGCAGCGACATCGCGAACAGCACGACCAGCGCCTGCAGGCTGCGGCGGATCACATACACGAGCATCGGGTAAGCGCGACGGCCCGGCGGCAAAGACCGATAGATTACCTGAAGCTCCGCGACGTCCTGTTACTTCCTACAGTTGACGGTATTGATCGCACGCCTACAGTGGAAGCACGCTGCCGTTCGCGCAGTCGATCTTCACGTGCCTGGGGAGGACCGATGAAGATACTCGTTATCGACGACCATCCGCTGATTCAGGAAGCGCTGAAGCACGTGCTGACCGAGCTCGACACCGAGCTCGATCTGATGCAGGCGGAGGACGCATCGGACGCCCACGCGGCGCTGGCCGCTGCGCCCGGCACCGAGCTGATCGTTCTCGACCTGACGCTGCCGCGCAGCGACGGCTTCGATCTGCTCGCCGAGCTGCGCCGCGACTGGCCGGGAATCCCGCTGCTGGTGCTCTCGGCCACGCACGATCGGGTCACCGTCGAGCGCGCGCTCGACATGGGCGCGATGGGCTTCATCCCGAAGACCGCCAACACCCGCGTGCTGATCGACGCGCTGCGGCTGGTGCTGTCGGGCGGCGTCTACGTCCCGGCCGAGAGCCGCGGCGCCGCGCCGGCCCGCTCGCGGCCGGTGTCGCGCGCCGAGGACCTGGGCCTGACGGTGCGCCAGTCAGACGTGCTGCGGCTGCTGGTGCAGGGCAAGCCGAACAAGCTGATCTGCCGCGATCTCGCGCTGTCCGAGGGCACGGTCAAGGTGCACGTCAGCGCTATCCTGCGGGCGCTGAACGTGCACAACCGGACCCAGGTCGTCATCGAGCTGGCTCGGCGCGGCGTCAGGCTCGATCCGCAGGCAGCGCGCCCGCGCTGACGATCTCGCCTAGAATCTCACCGAGATCGTGGCGCTGACCTCCGCGCTAGCGCCGCGGCTGCTGGCACGGGCCCGCGCCGACCAGGTTGCGACGCTGTTCACGCAGTGGCGCCGCACCACCGCGGCGATGGCGCTGGGCGCTGCGATCCTGATCGTCGTCATGTGGGGCACGGTGCCCCCGGCGCTGTTCGCCGCCTGGTTCGCGGCGATCCTCGCCAACCAGGCGTGGCGATGGGAGCTGGTCCGGCGATACCGCGCGGCGGCGCCTCGAGTCGAGCAATCGGCGCGCTGGGGCCGCGCCTGGTCGCTCGGCTCGACCTCGGCCGGCGCGCTGTGGGGTCTCGCCGGCGCGATGCTGTTCGTACCCGGCGATCCCGGTCATCAGGCGCTCGTCATCGTCTGCCTGTTCGGCGTGGTCCTCGGCGGCATCAACCTGACCTCGGTCTACAAGCCCTCGTTCTACGGCTTCGTGCTGCCTGCCCTGCTGCCGCTGATCCTGCGCGTCGCCTTCGGAGGCGATCGGCTGCATTGGTACATCGCCGCGGTCATGCTGGTCGTGCTCGTCTTCGTCCTGGGCTTCGGCCACAACCTGAACGAGCTGATGACGCAATCGCTCGCCATACGCTATGAAAACGTCGACCTGATCGGCGAGCTGACCGCGCAGTCCTCCGCCGCCGAGCGTGCGCGCGCCGCCGCGGAAGCCGCCAATCGCGACAAGACGCGCTTCCTCGCCGCCGCCAGCCACGACCTGCGCCAGCCGCTGCATGCGATGGGTCTGTTCGGCGCGGCGCTGGTGACGCGGGTCGACGATCCCGGGGCGCGCGAGATCGTCGATGCCATGAACGCATCGGTCGAGTCGCTGGAGCGCCAGTTCACGGCGTTGATGGACATTTCCAAGCTCGACGCGGGCGCGGTGACGCCTTCGCGGGCGCGATTCGCGCTGGCGCCGATGCTGGCGCGGCTGGAGCGCGAATTCGCGCCGCTGGCGGCTTCGTCCCGGCTGCGGCTCGCCGTCGTGCCCACTCGCGTCTGGGTCGACAGCGACCCGGGGCTGCTCGAGCGCATCGTCGCCAATTTCGTTGCCAACGCGATACGGCACACCGAGCGCGGTGGTGCGATCGTCGGCGTGCGCCGGCGCGGCTCACGGATTGCGATCGAAGTGCACGATACCGGCCCGGGCATCGCGCCCGACGAGCGCGAACGGATCTTCGAGCCGTACTACCGGATCAGCCGATCGGCCCGCAACGCCAGCCAGGGCATGGGCCTCGGGCTCGCCATCATCCGCCGGCTGGCCGATCTGCTCGACCATCCGATCGAGGTCGATTCGGCGCCGGGACGCGGCTCGCGTTTCGCGGTCGTCGTGCCGCGTGCGACGGCGGCCAAGGCCGCGACGTGCAGGCTGGAGGCCGCACGGGCAGTCTCGCTCGCCGGTGCGGTGATCGCTGTGATCGACGACGAGAGCGTCATCGTCGAGGCGATGCGCGTCTGGTTCGCGCAATGGGGCGCGCGCACCTGCGGTGGCGCCAGCGGCGGCGAAGTGCTCGATGCGCTGGGCGAGCTCGGCTGCTATCCGGACCTGATCGTCGCCGACTACCGGCTCGGCGACGGAGGGCTCGGCACCGACGCGGTGGCGCGATTGCGCTCCGAGCTGGGACGGCCGATCCCGGCGCTGCTGATCAGCGGCGACGCGTCGGCCGAGGCCATCGCCGCGATGCGGGCGAGCGCGCTCGAAGTGCTGTTGAAGCCTGTGCTGCCCAACGAGCTCAAGCGGCTCGCCGAGCGCCTGATCGCCGCGTCGCGCCAGGGCGTCGAAGCCGGCGCTTGAAGGGCAGCGTCGGTCGAAAAAAAAGCGCCTCGCGAGGAGGCGCCAGAGGACAGACCGAGCTCGTAGACCCTGTTCGGATCCTGGGGGAGGAGTGGACCCGGTCTGCGCCAATTGACGGCGTCGGGAAAAGGCGCACCCGTGGCACACCTCCCCTCGCGCCGCCTAGCTATGACAAGAGCATTGTGGCGCGCGGGCGCCCGGGCCGGTGCTGCCGTTTGTCGCCGCCTGCTGCCGTGCATCGGCTAAGGCGGCGGGCCGCTTCGCCTGCCCATCTACCGGCCGCGCGCCGCCCGCATTTCGGCGCGCAATGCCTGCGCTTGCGCGATGCGGGCGTTGATCGCGTCGCGCACGACCAGCTTCTGGTCCGGCGACAGCGTGTCGTAGAGAGCGAGCCACGCCGCGCGCGCGTCCTTGCGCGGGCCGCTCGCCTGGTCCCGAACCTGATCCGACAAGGCAGCCAGCGCCCGCAAGTCGGGCGAGCTCTTGGCAAGCTCGGTCTGTGCCGCGGCCTGGAGCTGGGCGAAACCGTCGCGCATCGCCTGATGCGCCGCCTTGCTCTGCGCCAGGGCGTTGTCGAATTGCATCTGCTGCGACGTGTTCAGGTTGAGCTGATCGCGCAGTCCGGCGATCGCGGCGATCGGGTCCGCGTCGTGGCGGTGCGCTGAAGCGCCGGCGAGCGCCTGACCGGCTGCGGTCAGCGTCAGAACGGCGAGCATCGCAACGATTTTTCGTTTCATGGTCGGCCTTTCGTGATTCGGTGGTTATCGGATGGGACGATCGATACTGTAGGCCGTGTCGGCGATCCTGGCATTGCGGCCGCGCATCGATTTGTAACCAATCATGCCGCGCCCGCGCTTCGCGGTCCTGTCATCCGATCGCCGAGCGCGGTCGTTGTTGTTACCAATCGTTGCCCCGCGGAGCGGGCGTTACAATTGGTGACATCCGCACCCGCTGCGACGCCCCGGGCCCGCGATAATCGAACAAGCGATGAAACAGCCCACGCCGAAGATCCTGGTCGTCGACGACGATCCGCGGCTCCGCGAGCTCCTTGCCCGCTATCTGACCGAGCAGGGGTTCCAGGTGCAGACGCTGTCCGACGCCCGGGAGCTCGACAAGAAGCTGCAGCGCGACCCGCCGCACCTGCTGGTGCTCGACCTGATGCTGCCCGGCGAAGACGGGCTCGCGGTCTGCCGCCGGCTGCGCGGCGCCGGCGAGACGGTGCCGATCATCATGCTGACCGCCAAGGGCGAGGACATCGACCGCATCGTCGGCCTGGAGATGGGCGCCGACGACTACCT
>DATEFZ010000191.1:0-5234 GCA_035280325.1 Casimicrobiaceae bacterium | reverse complement strand
CGGCGCTTCCGATCCGATCAGCCGCGCGGTGCCGCGGCGCCCGCTCCCGGGGCCGGCGGATCGTGCCGGTGCGCGTAGGCGTGGGCGAATTCGGCGCCGAACAGGAAGATCTGCGTCGAATAGTAGATCCACACCATGATGATGACGAACGGGCCGGCGGCACCGAACGACGACGCGACCGAGCTCTTGCCGATGTAGAAGCCGATCAGCTCCTTGCCGACGGCGAACAGCAGCGCCGTGATCCCGGCTCCGACCCAGACGTCTCCCCAGGCGATGTGCACGTTGGGCAGGATTTTGTAGATCATCGCGAAAAGCACGGTGATCACCGCCAGCGAGGCGACGAAGTTGATCGCGTGCAGCAGGACTTCTCCGTTGGCGAGCAGGCTCGGCCCAAGCGCCGCGATCACCGCGCTCAGCACCAGCGAGACGGTCAGCAGGAAGCCGATCGACAGCACCATGCCGAACGACAGGAGCCGCGAGCGGAACAGGTTGACGATGCCGCTGCCGGCCCGCGGCTCGGCTTTCCAGATGCGATCGAGGTCGTCCTGCAGCTCCGCGAACGCCGTGGTTGCGCCGATCAGCAGGACGACCAGGCCGACCGCGGTGGTCAGGAGCCCGGTGCCGACGTCGCTGGTCTGCATCAGCATGTCGCGGATCGCCGTCGCGCCGGTGGGCCCGATCAGGTCGCGCAGCTCGTCGATCACCGCCGTCCGCGCCGCATCGCGCCCGAACACCAGGCCGGCGACGCTGATCACGATGACCAGCAGCGGCACGACCGAGAACGCGGTGTAGTAGGCGAGCGCGGCGCCCATGCTGGCGGCGCGGTCGGTGGCGAAGTTGCCGACCGCCGTCTTGGCGAGGCGCCAGAGGTCGGTGAAGACGCCGCCCTGGGTCGTGGCTGCCATCGGTCGCCCGCGCGAGCCTTGCTGCGGCCGATCAGCTCGCCGGATTCGGATATCGGGCCCGGATTTCGGCGATCCCGGCCAGCGTATCGGCATCGAGCTCGAACTGCGCGGCGGCGATGTCCTCGGCGAGCTGCGCCATCGTCGTCGCGCCGATGATCGATGCTCCCAGGTACCAGCGGCTCCTGACGAAGCCGAGCGCGAGCTGGACCGGCGAGATCCCGCGCCGCGCGGCCAGCTCGGCGTACGCCGCCGCGGCCTCGGCGACCAGCGGGTTGCGGAAGCGCAGGCCGAAGTTGTCGAACAGGGTGAAGCGGGCGCGCGGCGGCTGCACGCCACCGGCATACTTGCCCGACAGCATGCCTCCCGCCAGCGGGCTGTAGGCGAGCAGCGACATCTGTTCGCGGAACAGCGTCTCGGCGAGGTCGTTGTCGACGTTGCGCGACACCAGGCTGTAGCTGTTCTGGAGCGTCACCGGGCCGGGCACGCCAAGCTCGCGCGCCGCGCGGCGGAATTCGCCGACCCCCCACGCCGTCTCGTTCGACAATCCGTAGTGCCGGATCCTGCCGGCGTCGATCATCGCCGCAAGTCCCTCGACCTGAGTACGGATCGACGGCCCGTCGCGCTCGTTGGCCGGATTGAATTCGGTCGCGCCGAACATCGGCACGTTGCGTTGCGGCCAGTGCACCTGGTAAAGGTCGATGCAGTCGATCTTCAGCCGCTCGAGGCTGGTCTCGACCGCCTCGGCGATCACCTCGGCGGTGAGGTCGGTACGGCCGTCGCGAATCCAGTCGCGGCGACCCGGCCCGGCCACCTTGCTGGCGATGACCAGCCGGTCGCGGCCGCGGCGGGCGAGCCAGTTGCCGAGATAGGTTTCGGTGCGACCCTGCGTCGCGGCGCGGGGAGGAGCAGGATACATCTCGGCCGTGTCGATGAAATTCACGCCGTGCGCGGTCGCGTAGTCGAGCTGCTCGTGGGCGTCGGCTTCGCTGTTCTGCTCGCCCCAGGTCATCGTGCCCAGGCAGACTTCGGACACTTCGAGCGCGGTGCCGGGCAGGGTTCGATAGCGCATCGGCGCCCCGGTCAGATTTGCGGCCCGAGCAGCGCCGCCGCGTGCTCCCAGATCTTGGCCGCCAGTGGGCGATCGCGCCATTGCCGGTAGCTGACCCGCCGCGATGCCTTCAAGTCCTGCTCGAAGACCGCAATCTGCTGCGCGGCGAACGCCGGATCGTAGACGTTAAGGCTGGCCTCGTCGTTCAACCGGAACGAGCGGTCGTCGAAATTGGTCGAGCCGACCGACACGACGCGCCCGTCGGCGATCAGCACCTTGCAGTGGAACATCGTGGGCTGGTATTCGTAGATCTCGGCACCCGCGGCCAGCAACGGACCCCATCCGGCACGCGACGCCCGCCGCACGGTTTCGGTGTCGATGTGCGGTCCCGGCGTGATGATACGCACGCGCACGCCGCGCTTCAGCGCCGAGACCAGCGTATCGCGGGCCAGCTCGTCGGGCACGAAATACGAGCTGGACAGCTCGATCGAATGCTCGGTGGCGCTGATGATCAGCAGGTACATGAGCTCCATGCTTTCGCTGCCGCCGGAGGGAGAGCTGGCGAAGGTCTGGGCGGCGCTGTCGCCCGCCCCGGCGAGCGCCGGATAGTAGTCCGAGCCGTGCAGCACTTCGCCGGTGGCCTTGACCCAGTTGTCGTGGAACACCGCCTGCATCTGCGCCACCACCGGTCCTTCGGCCCGGAAATGGGCATCGCGCCAGTGCTCCGGATCCTGCGCGTGGCCGGTCCATTCCGGGGCGATGCCCACGCCGCCGGTGAACCCGATCCGGCCGTCGACCACCAGGATCTTGCGATGGGTGCGATTGTTGAGCTTGCTCAGGTTGTACCAGCGCGGCTCGTGGTACCGGCGCACCTGCACCCCGGCATCGCGCAGCTCGGAGAGAAGGCTCGGATCCATCTTGTTGCTGCCCAGCCAGTCGAGCAGCACGTGCACCTTGACGCCGGCGCGCGAACGCTCCGACAGCGCGTCGGCGAATGCCTTCCCGATGTCTCCCGACCAGTAGATATAGGTCTCGAAGCAGATGGTCTTCCCGGCGCCGCGGATGGCCGCGAGCATCGAGGGAAAGATCTGGTCGCCGTTCTGCAGGCTCTCGATCCGGTTGCCGGCGACGATGACCGGGCCCAGCAGCACGCCCACCGTGCGCTCGAACTGCGGGTCGGCGATTCCGTACAGGTGCCCTAGCTGATCGCGGACCCGCTTCTCTCCGGTGGTCAGGTTCACGACCACGAAGACGACCAGCAACGTGGCCGCGACGCTGGCGATCGCTATCCACATGACCGGTCTTGTTCGCCGCGCCGGGCGATCCCGCCGCATCGAGCCTCCCTTCGAATCCGCCCGCGATGATAGCCGAGACCGGGCAGGCGCCCAATCCCTTCCAACGGTGAACGCCGCCAACCGACCAAAGGTGCCGGCGATGGAACGATCCTTGCATTTGCATCGCTGAACCGATCCGTCATTGCACGGATTACAAACAACTTGTGCATTGGAACATCGATTCGGAGGCTGTCATGAAGATTGCGCGCATTCTTGCTGCCGTGCTCCTGCTCGCCACCGCGACGGCCCTTGCGCCGGCGCGGGCCACGTCGTTCTCGACCGACCAGTCGGATCTCTGGTGGAACCCGGCGGAATCGGGCTGGGGAATCCAGTTCGTGCATCGCGGCAACATCATCTTCGCCACGATGTTCGTCTACGATCAATCGAAGGTGCCGATCTGGTACGGCGGCACGATGTACCCGACCGGTGCCTCGTTCACCTGGTCCGGCTCCAACTACGAGACTTCGGGGCCCTGGTTCGGCAACGTCCCGTTCGATCCGGCGCAGGTCACCAATCGCATCGTTGGCACGATAACCTGGGTGGCGACGTCGATCACGACCGGCACCCTGACCTACACGGTCGACGGCGTCCAGGTGACCAAGCTGCTGACGAGGCAGACGCTGGTGTACGACGATTTTTCCGGCACCTTCCAGGGCGCGATCCACAGCACGTCGAGCAGCTGCGCCAATCCCGCCAACGACGGGACCAGCGAGCTTTCCGCCGGACTGTTCGTCGGTCAGGTCAACACCTCGATGAGCGTCGACATTTCGGATGCCCAGGGCATCATGTGCAACTACTCGGGCAACCTTTCGCAGGCCGGGCAGATGGGCGCCATCAACGGCGGAACGTATAGCTGCAACAACGGCGACGGCGGCAGTTTCAGCATGTTCGAACTGCAGGTCAACATCTCCGGCCTGACCGGCCGCTTCGCGCGCAGCAGCAACCTGACCGGATGCTCGAGCAACGGCTGGTTCGGCGCGATGCGCAACCAGCCGTAGCCGGCAACCGGTCGTCGTTTCAGCGCCGGGTCAACGCGAAGGTCGCCACGATCATGGCGACGAAGAACACCAGCGTCCATCCCGCGATCGACAGGTGGAGGAACTCCCAGCCCTTTTCGGCGCACTCGCCGCTGCCTTCGAGCACCTTGCGCACGACGTCGGTCAACGGCAGCGTGTCGAGCATGTAGTTCAGGCCCATTCCGCAGGTCGGGACCTCGTCCTTGGGCAGCGATTGCAGCCAGACCTGGCGCGCCGCGAGGCCGGCGCCCGTGCCGCCGATCGCCAGCTGCAGCAGTGCGTAGCCGGTGGCGCCGTTGCGGCCGGGATTGTGAATCGCCGCGGCCAGGAACACGATGCCCATGCCGATCACGCAGATGCGCTGGAACACGCATAGCGGGCAGGGCTCGAGGCCGGCCCCGTACTGCAGGTACAGCGCGTAGCCGATCAATCCAGCGCAGACGGCGAAGCCGAGCAGATACGCAATGCGTCGCGGCGGCAGCACGAGCAGCGCGAGCGACGTTACGCCGACCGTCATGATCACGACGTTGTAGACGGTCAGCGGCGCGTCGGGACCGGCCGCCTGGCGCACGTATTCCTGGCCGACCAGCGCGCAACAGAGCAGCAGTCCGATCCACGGCCAGGTGAGGGCGGGATAGTTCGCGCTTTTCATCGGTCGGTGAAGAACCGTTGGCCTCAGGTATGCGCCAGCGCCTGGTCGATGTCCCACAGAATATCATCGAGCGTTTCCAGCCCGACCGACAGCCGGATCATCTCGGGCAGCACGCCGGCCGCGCGCTGCTCGGCGTCGTCGAGCTGGCGGTGCGTGGTCGATGCCGGATGGATGACCAGCGTCTTGGCGTCGCCGACGTTGGCAAGGTGCGACATCATTCTCGCCGCCTCGATGAAGCGCTCGCCCGCGGCGGCGCCGCCATGCGCCCCCGCCTTCAGC
>DATEFZ010000190.1:0-8282 GCA_035280325.1 Casimicrobiaceae bacterium | reverse complement strand
GGTTTCGCCGCAATGGCCTCATCTGCGTCGTTGCGCGGCTTGCGAATAGGCCAAGCTATTCGTTGCGCCGCGACGCCTCGCATCTGAAGCCATTGCGGCAGAAACGCGGCTCATGTGGGACTTTTGCAGAGGTTCCTTAGCCAGCCCCTTGTCCGGCCGGCCCGAGCCAGCGCAGCGCCAGCACGGTGATGTCGTCGGCGGCTTCCGCGCCGCCGGCGAACGATCGCAGGTCGGCGCCGATGGCGTCGACCACCGCTTGCGCGCCGGCCGCGGAAGCCTGCAGTCGCAGCAGCAGCTCGCCCAGTCTCGCACTGCCGTAGCGCTCGCCGGCGTGATTGCGCGCGTCGGCGACACCGTCGGTGACCAGGCACAGCACTGCCCCGGGCCGCAACCGGGCCTCGGCGCTTTCGTAGGCGAAATGCTCGACCGCGCACAACGGCGGCCCGGCGCCGCCGGCGAGTCGCGCCAGACCGGTCGCGCCGGCTTCCAGCACGTTCGGGTCTTCGTGGCCGGCGTTGCAGTATTCGACCTCGCCCGAACGCAAGTCCAGCACGGCGGTGAAGACGGTGAGAAAGAACATCTCGGGATTGTCGCGCGAGACTTCGATGTTGGCTGCCCGCATCAGCTCGCCGATCGTCGAGTCGGCGCCGCGCAGCGTAGCGCTCTTGTACAGCGCCTTGCTGACGGCCATGAACAGGCTGGCCGACACGCCCTTGCCGGCGACGTCGCCGATCAGGAAGAACAGGTGATCGGCATCGAGCAGGAAAAAATCGTACAGGTCGCCGCCGACCTCGCGCGCCGGCGTCATCGACGCCGCCAGCTCGACCCGGCGTTCGTCGCTTAAGAAATCGGTGCGGGGGAGAAACCCGGTCTGGATGCGCTTCGCCGCCTGCAGCTCGCCGGCGACGTAGGCGGACTGCTCGCGCTGCGCCCGGACCAGCTCCTCGAGCCGTCTTTCCTGCCGGGTCGCTTCGCTCGACGTGAGCAGCAGCAGAAAGCTGAACAAGACCAGCAAACCGAGCGCCGGCGCAGCCGCGTCGAGCACCAGGTGCCGGCCGATGAATGCTGTGACGCCGCCGCCGATCAGCAGCGCGATCAGCGCGGTCGCCAGCAGCGCGGCATTGCGCGGCTTCCAGCGCGGCGTGACCGCGATCAGGATAAGCCCGGGCAGCGCGAACAGCGCGAGCTCGAGCGCCGGCGCCCACGACGGCCGGTCGAGCCAGGTCTGGTCGACCAGGTTCTCGAGTACCTGCGCCTGGATTTCGACTCCCGGCATCCGCTCGCCCAACGGCGTGTTCTGATAGTCGGCGAGGGCGAGGCCGCTGGTGCCGATCAACACCAGCTTGCGCTCGAAGCGCTGCGGGTCGGCGCGCCCGCCGAGCAGGTCGATCGCCGAGATCGTTCGGCGCGGATCGCGCCGGGTGTAGTAGACGCGCAACTCGCCGTCGGCTTCAGTCGGCGCGACAAAATGACCAACCGCGATCGCCTCGACGGTCGTTCCGTCGACGAAGAGCTCGAGATCGCGCGCATGCAGCGCGACGCGCAGCATTTCGATCGGCAGTGAAGGCACCAGGCGGTCGTCGATCCGCGCCGCCAGCGGCACGCGGCGGATGACGTCGTCGACCGGGCCGGCCGAGATCAGGCCGTGTCCCGCCGCCGCGCGATCGAACGCCTCGAGATTGGTCAGCGCGCCGGCGTGGTACGGCACGCCGGCGGCGGCGACATGGGTGGAAGCGGGGCGCCGGTTGCGGTCGACGGTCACGAACGACGGCCCGGGCGGAGGCTGGCTCCGCTCGAGGGTGCCGGCAAACGCGAGCGCGACCGGTGCCAGCGCGATCGCGCGCGCCAGCTCGGCGTCGCCGGAGGGCAGCATCGTCAGCGCGCTGGCCAGCGCAGGATCCTGCCGCTGCGCCGGCGAGAACAACTGCTCGGGCGACATGCGATCCGGTTCGGGCATCAGGATGTCGATACCGATGGCCGCCGGTCCCTCGTTCGTGATTCGTCGCACCAGCTCGGCCAGCACCGTGCGCGGCCACGGCCACTGCCCGAGTCGGGCGAGGCTCGGCTCGTCGATCTCGACCACGGTGACCGGCGTCGACTCGAGCTTTCGCGGCGACGCCCGCTGGTAGAGATCGAACGCGGCCGATTGCAGTCGAGCGTTCCAGTACGGCTGCAGCCAGATCAGCGCGCCGATCGCGACCAGCAGCGCGAGGCCGATCGCCCGGATCCTGCCTTGCGACGATGCCGGCGGATCGGCCGCAGGCGGGTCGCTCACCAACGGACTTCCATCCCGTCGTAGGCGGCGCTGACCTCGAGCGGGTCCCCGGTCCGGGTGATCTCCTCGAGCCGGCGCGTTTCGGCCAGCAGGCGATCGATCGCCTCGTCGTCGTGGATCGGCTCGTGATGGAACAGGCAAAGATGCCGCGCGCGCGCCATCTGGCAGAGCTCGACGCCGACGATGTTGCTCGAGTGTCCCCAGTCGGCCTTGACCGACATCGCGTCGGACAGCGAGTACATGGCGTCGAAGATGACGAGGTCGGCGTCGCGGAAGAACTCGACGAAGGCGCCGGTCTCGGCCACATCGTCGAGCTTGTGCTCGGAATCGGTCGAATAGACGACGGTGCGCCCGTCGGAGGCGAACCGGTAGCCGTACGAATCGCCGCCGTGCCGCTGCAGCATCAGCTCGACCTTCATGCCGGCGACGTCGTGCGCACGGCCGGGCTCGAGACGGATGAACTCGATGTCGGCGCGCAGCGCCGAGAAATCGACAGGGAACGACGGCGGTCCCTGCTGCCGCCGCAACGCCTCCTCGACCGCGGCGTGGCCGCCGTAGATGCGGATCCTGTTGCCGGGGATGTACGCGGGCGCGAAGAACGGGAACCCCATGATGTGGTCCCAGTGCAGATGCGATATGAACACGTGGTACGTCTGCGCAGACCGCGGCCCGTGCCGCGCCAGCGCCTGCTGGCCGAACGGCCGCGCCCCGCTGCCCAGGTCGCAGAGCACGTATTCGGCGCGGCCGGTCTCGATCTCGACGCACGACGAGTGACCGCCGTAGCTGCCGGCCACCGCCATGTCCAGCGCGCCGATGTAGGCATCGATCTCGGCGTCCGAGTCGAACGTCCGGCCGGATGCTCCGCGCAGCGCCGCCGCGACCTTCCTGCGCACCGCGGATGCGGTGAGCGCCACCGGCAGCGACCCGCGCGTCCCCCAGAAACGGACGCATTTCATCGCGTGGTCGACTCGTAGGCGGCGAGCGCCGGGGCCGACAGCGCCTGCAATGCGTCGCGCACCGAAGGATAGACGTCGACGACGTGACCGAATCGGGCGATGGCGAAGATCTCCGCCACCGTCGGCTGCAGAGCCGCAACGGCGATCGGCAAACGACGCGAGCGCAGCTCCTTGGCCGCGATCATCAGCACGCGCAGACCCATGCTGCTGATGTATCCGACGCCGGAAAAGTCGAGCAGCAGCGGCGTCGCACCGGCCACCGCTCCGTCGACCAGCGGCTTCAACGCCTGCTCGAGTCGCGCCGCGTTCGGATGGTCGATCGCTCCGACCGGCGCGCCGACGACGACGTCGGCGAAGCGCAGATTCGAGAATTGCACGCGGTCCCCTGATCGCGACGCCCGCGCCCCCCGGCGAGCCCTCGGCGTCGCTGCCGCGATTATAAGCGCGGCGCCGTTGCGGGCAGCTCGACGCTCAGGCCGCCTTGCGCAGGGTCAGGTTGATGCGGGCCGCGCCGGTGAGGGCGTGGTTGCCGGGCTTGAGCGGCAGCACGCCGTGATAGTTGAGCCGAGCCGGGCCGCCCCACACGACGACGTCGCCGTGTTGCAGCAATACGCGCAGCGTCGAGTCCGATCGCTTGCGGCCGCCGAAAACAAACACCGCCGGCAGTCCGAGCGACACCGAGACGATCGGGAAGCTCAAGTCGCGCTCGTCCCTGTCCTGGTGCAAGGTGAGCCTGGCGCCGGGCTCGTAGCGATTGATCAGGCACGCGTCGGGGACGAAATCGGCGAAGCCCGCCGCGCCGGCTGCGTCTCGCGCCAGCCGCAGGAACGGCGCCGGCAGCGACGGCCAGCGCCGGCCGCTGTCGGGGTCGACCGCCTCGTAGCGATACCCGCTACGGTCGGTGATCCAGCCGAGCGCGCCGCAGTTGGTCATCGCCGCCGACATGCGAAGCCCACCCGGGGTCACCATCCTCCGCAGCGGCGCCTGCGCGATCACCCGATCGACGCTCGCCAGCAAAGCGGTGTCGTCGGCGCAGGCAAGGCGCCGCAGCACGACCGCGCCCGCCGCCAGAGCCTCGCGCCGCGGCGTGCGCGCGGTGTCGAACAGGTCCGCGGTCGTTGCTTCCAAGCGGTCGACTATAGACCTCGCCGCAGACTTTCGCACGGCGACCGCGCCGCGCCTTCTTCGGGCCCTGCCGCGCGGGGTTCTGCATCAGGCTGCTAGATCGAACCTGTCGCCGCGATCGCGTCCTGACCCGAAAGGATGTCGTAATGCATCCCTCCGCCGCCCATCGACGCGCAACTCGGAACGATGCCGGCCGCCGACACGATCGCCAGCGTTGCGACCCATCTGCAGATGCGGCGCATTCTGTTCATGCTCGTCTCTCCGCTCGTGTGAACGTCGACGCCAACAGCGATCGCGCCGAGCCTATTCCTGCTGGCGGCCGGTCGGAGAATCACCGCCGACGATCGCTCGACGGGCGACACGCGGCGGAGTAGTCTGCCAATGTGCCGGGGCGAGATCGGCGACGATTGCGGAGGAGCCATGCACGACGACGCGGAAGAAAAAGCGAGCGCAGCCACGCGCGCGTCGGCAGCCGGGATGCTGCTCGAGTCGGAGGCCGCCGTGCTGGCGCGCAATCGCGACGATCCAGCCTCGCCCTACTTCGTCGGCGGCAGCGGCCTGCGCATCGATCGCCGGCGCTTCCTGGCCGGAGCGATGGCGGCCGGCGTCGCGGCAGCGTCGCTCCGGGCACGCGCGGCGGCGCCGCTCGGGGCCGTCGAGCACGAGGTGCCGCCCGACGCGAGCAAGACCCAGGGCTACCCGCTCGAGGATTCGAGCTACGGCTCGCGCTCGCAATTCGAGACCGAGGTGCGCACCCGGTTCAAGACGGCGACCCCGCAATCGTCGTGGACCTTCACGCCGCTGGAAAAAAGCTGCGGCACGATCACGCCGTCGGGGCTGCATTTCGAGCGCAGCCACGGCGGCACCGCGGTGATCGACCCGGCGAAGCACTTTCTCTACGTGCACGGACTGGTCCGCCAGCCGAAGAAGTTCTCGATGCACGACATCCGGCGCTTCCCCTCGATGTCGCGGATCATGTTCCTCGAATGCTCGGGCAACGGGCTGACCGAGTGGTCGAAGCCGACGCTCAAGACCGTGCAGGGGACGCACGGGCTCACGTCGACGTCGGACTGGACCGGCGTTTCGCTCGCCACCGTGCTCAACGAGGCCGGCGTGCGGGGCAACGCCAAGTGGCTGCTGTGCGAAGGAGGCGATGCCGCCGCGATGACGCGCAGCATCCCGCTCGCCAAGGCGATGAAGGACGCATTTCTGGCCTACGGGCAGAACGGCGAGGCGATCCGTCCCGAGCAGGGCTATCCGCTTCGGCTGATGGTTCCCGGATTCGAGGGCAACATGAACATCAAATGGCTGCGCCGGATCGAGGTTTCCGACGCGCCGTTCATGACCCGCGAGGAAACCTCGAAGTACACCGACTTGCGGCCCTCCGGCAAGGCGGTGCAGTTCTCGTTCGAGATGGAAGCGAAATCGGTGATCACCTCGCCGTCCGGCGAGATGGTGCTCGACGGCCCCGGCTTCTACGAGATCACCGGTCTCGCCTGGTCGGGCCGCGGCGCGATCTGGCGGGTCGACGTGTCGACCGACGGCGGCAGAACGTGGCGCCGGGCGGCGTTGCAGACGCCGGTATTGCCGATCTGCCACACGCGTTTTCGATTGCCGTGGACGTGGGACGGCAAGCCCGCGGTATTGCAGAGCCGGTGCTTCGACGACACCGGCTACATCCAGCCGACGCTGGGGCAGTTGATCGCGCTGCGCGGACTCAACGGTCCGCTGGGGTCGATCTATCATCTGAACGCGATCCAGAGCTGGGGTGTCGCGGCCGACGGGAAGGTGACCAATGTCCACCACGGTTGAGCGCAGCCTCGCCGTCGCGGCGATCGCGCTGGCTTGCGCGGCGGGAAGTGCGTCGGCAGAACGACCGGCGTACGGGTTCGGCAGCACGCCGTCGGCGGACGAGCTGGCGCGGTTCACGTCACCGTTGCCCGACGGCCGCGGCCTGCCTGCGGGGTCGGGAACAGTCGAGCAGGGCAAGGCGCTCTACGCCGAGCAATGTGCGTCGTGCCACGGTGCCAATCTGCAGGGCGGCGTCGGCGACAAGCTGATCGGCGGTCGCGGCACGCTGGTCAACGACGATCCGAAAAAATCGCCGGTCAAGACGATCGAGAGCTACTGGCCGTACGCCACCACGATCTTCGACTACGTCAAGCGCGCGATGCCATTCGGCGCGCCCGACAGCCTCTCCAACGATCAGGTCTATGCGGTGACCGCGTACATCCTCGCCGAGGCGAAGATCATCCCGGCCGACGCGGTGATCGACGCGAAAACGCTGCCGGTGGTGAAAATGCCGAATCGCGACGGATTCATTCCCGATCCGCGGCCGGAGCAATTCGCGCCGATCGCGCGAGAGCCGCGCCGGAGCAGGAAGCCACCGGCGGCGAAGTGACCACTCGGGTCGCGCCGGTCGAACCCGGCACCCGTCCCGACCTGGCGGAGGTCGAGGCGGCGATCATCGCCGAGCGCGGCGAGATCCTGCTGCTCTACCAGGTGCTGCTCAACAGCGCGCCGCTGGCCGCGGGCTGGGAGAAGCTGCTCACCGCGATCCGCAATCGAAGCTCGCTGCCGGCCGCGCTGCGCGAGCTGGTGATCCTGCGCGTGGCGATACTCAATCGCGCTCCGTTCGAGTTCGGCGCCCATCTGCCGATCGCCCGCGCCGCGGGCGTGAGCGAGGCGAAGATCGCGGCGCTCCGCGCCGACGCCATCGGCGACATTTTTACGCCGGTCGAAGGCGCCGTGCTGGCGCTGGCCGACACGATGACGCGGAGCATCCAGGTGCCCGACCAGACCTTCGAACCGCTGCGCCGGCATTTCGATCAACGCGCCCTGGTCGAGCTGGTGGCGACCGTCGCTGCCTACAACATGGTGTCGCGCTTTCTCGAAGCGCTCAACATAGGACACTGAGTAGGACGGGACACTGACCGCGCGAATCGCGGCTACCAGTTGCAGCCACCGTCGCTGAACGCGCCGGCGAGCAGAGGCACCGCCGCCAGCAGGCCGAGGCTCGCGTACGCGGTGCGGCAATCGGGCTTGATCGCTTTTTCGAGCGCCAGCGCCTCTTTCGATTTGCGCTCGGGCGGCGGCGGCAGCGCCGGCACGAGGCCGTGCACGCCGCCGTGCTCGCTGGCGATCTCGCGGGCGCGATGGCGCGCTGCATCGAGGTCGATGTGCGGTTCGCCGCCCGATTCCGACGATGGCACGACGACATCCTGCCGCGGCTTGAAGATCTCTTCGCCCGGCGGCCCGCCGAACTTTAGGCGCGGCAGCGGCTGCGTCGGCGAGGGCGGGCTGGCGGCAGGCGCCCCGGGCGCCGATCCGGGCTCCCGAGGCAGCGCGATCGAAGACTCGGGAACGGCGACTGGAGTCCCGGGAGCAAAATCGCGCGACGGCGCAGGAGCGGCCAATCGATCGATCGGCACCGGGCGAGCGATTGGCGCTGACGGCGGGGTCATCTCGACCGAAGGCGCCAGCTCGCGCGACACCGCCGGTGCGGCGAGGCGCTCGACCGGTGCGGCCGGAACGATCTCGGCAGCGGGTGCCGCCAGCTCGACCGGTGGCGCCAGCGGGCGCGACACCGCCGGTGCGGCGAGGCGCTCGACCGGCGCTGCCGGAATGATCTCGGCCGCCGGTGGTGCCAATTCGACCGGTGGCGCCAGGGGCTGCGACACCGCCGGTGCGGCGAGGCGCTCGACCGGCGCTGCCGGAGCGACGGGCGTCGCATGGGGCGCAAGTTCGAGCGGCGCGGGAAAGCCCGGCAGCGCCCGCGGTGGCGTTAGCCGTTCGAGGGCGGGTGGTGTCGCGATCAACGGGGGCAACGGTTCGGCGAGCCGCGGCATAGCCCGCAAATCGATCGGCGGCAATGGCGCGAGCTCGGGCGCCGCGGGCAGTACCGCTTCCGGCGGCGGTGCGGCGGC
>DATEFZ010000189.1:0-5674 GCA_035280325.1 Casimicrobiaceae bacterium | reverse complement strand
CCGAACCGGCCGGGAGCGGCGAGGCCCACCAGCGCGTTCAGGTTGGCCCCGTCGACATAAACCTGGCCGCCGTGGGCATGGACGATGTCGCAGATGTCCCTGATGCGCGCCTCGAACACGCCGTGCGTCGACGGGTAAGTCACCATGATCGTCGCCAGCTCGGCGCGATAAGCCGCAGCCTTGGCCTCGAGGTCGGCCAGGTCGACGTTGCCTTCGCGGTCGCAGGCGACGACGACGACCCGCATCCCGGCCATCTGCGCCGACGCCGGATTGGTGCCGTGCGCGGAAGCCGGAATCAGGCAGACGTTGCGATGCCCGTCGCCGCGCGATGCGTGGTAGGCCTTGATGATCAGCAAGCCGGCGTATTCGCCTTGCGATCCGGCGTTGGGCTGCAACGACACCGCGGCGTAGCCGGTGACCGCGCACAGCATGCGCTCGAGCCCGGCGATCATCTCGCGGTAGCCGGCCGTCTGGTTGGCGGGCGCGAACGGATGCACGTGCGCGAACTCGCGCCAGGTCACCGGGATCATCTCGAGCGTCGCGTTGAGCTTCATCGTGCACGAGCCGAGCGGGATCATCGACCGGTCGAGCGCGAGATCCTTGTCGGCGAGCCGGCGAAGGTAGCGCAGCATCCCGGTTTCGGAATGGTAGCGGTTGAACGTCGGATGGGTGAGGAACCGCGTCGAGCGGACGAGTTGCGGCGGCAGGTTATCGTCGACCTCGCGCTCGACGGCGTCGAAATCGGGCGGCGTCGCTCCGGGCGGCGCAAGCACCGTCCACAGCAGTCTCACCCGGTCGCGCGTCGTCGTCTCGTCCAGCGATATGCCGACGTCGTTGCCATCGATCCGGCGCAGGTTGACGTGCGCCGCCGTGGCGAGCTCGTGAATCGCGGCGGTGCGCGCTCCCGTGGCGACGGTCAGCGTATCGAAGAACGTGTCGTTGACGGTTTTGAGCCCGAGGCGCGACAGCCCGGCGCGCAGCACCGCGGCCAGGCGATGCACGCGCGCGGCGATCGTCGCCAGGCCCTGCGGCCCGTGATACACGGCGTACATGCCGGCGATCACCGCCAGCAACACCTGCGCGGTGCAGATGTTCGACGTCGCCTTCTCGCGGCGGATGTGCTGCTCGCGCGTCTGCAGCGCAAGGCGGTAGGCCGGGTTGCCGTGGATGTCGACGCTGACGCCGACCAGGCGTCCGGGGAGGCTCCGCTTGAATTCGTCGCGAGTCGCCAGAAACGCGGCGTGCGGGCCGCCGAAACCCATCGGCACGCCGAATCGCTGGCTGGAACCGACGACGACATCGGCGCCCCACTCGCCGGGCGGCACCAGCAGGGTCAGCGCCAGCAGATCGGTCGCGACGATGACCAGCGTCCCCTTGGCGTGCAGCGCGGCAACCAGCGCGCGATAGTCGCGCACATCACCGTCGGCGCCCGGATACTGCAGCAGCACGGCGAAACAGTCGGTCGCCAGTGCCGCATCGGCCGGACCGACGCCGACCGTGATCCCGAGCGGCTGCGCGCGCGTCCGGACGACGTCGATCGTCTGCGGCATGACGTCGGCGGCGACATGGATCGTCGTGCTCGCGCTCCTGCCCATGCGCTGGCACAGCGTCATCGCCTCGGCGGCGGCCGTCGCCTCGTCGAGCATCGATGCGTTGGCGATCGCCATTCCGGTCAGATCGCAGACCATCGTCTGGAAGTTGACCAGAGCCTCGAGCCGGCCCTGCGAGATCTCGGGCTGATACGGCGTGTACGCGGTGTACCAGGCGGGGCTCTCGAGCACGTTGCGCAGGATGACGCCCGGCGTGTAGGTGCCGTAGTACCCCTGGCCGATGTACGAGGTGTACACGCGGTTCTTCGCCGCCAGCGTGCGCAGCTCCTCGAGCGCCTCCTCCTCGCCTTTCGCGGCCGGCAGCGTCAACGACTCTTCCGAGCGGATCGCCGCCGGGACGATCGCGTCGATCAGCGCGTCGCGCGACGCGAAACCGAGCGCCTCGAGCATCGCCGCCTGGTCGGCATCGCTGGTGCCGATGTGGCGATCGACGAACCCGCGATGCTGCTCGAGCTCGCGCAGGCCGAGGCGGCGCGGCTCCAGCGCCGGCTCGAGCTGGTCCATCTTCATGGCTTCAACCTTCGCCGACCGCGGCGATGTAGCCCGCCGCATCGAGGAGCTTGCCCGTTTGCGCCGGATCGGACGGCCGCAATCGGTAGAACCAGTTGCCGTAGGCGTCGGCATTCACCTTTTCCGGCGACTTGACGACCGCGTCGTTGACCGCGGTCACGACACCCGTCACCGGCGCGTAGACGTCCGAGGCCGCCTTGACCGACTCGACGACCGCGCAGGCCTCGCCCGCTTTCAGCGTCCTGCCGACGGCGGGCAGCTCGATGAAGACGAGATCCCCCAGCGACTCCTGTGCGTGATCGGTGATGCCGGTGCTGATCGTGCCGTCGGGTTCGCTGCGAACCCATTCGTGGCTCGCCGTGTACTTGAGATCGGTCGGGACGTTCATCGCATCTGCTCCTCGTTCACGAAACCAGACTCCTGCCGTGCCGCACGAACGGCAACTTGACGACTTGCGCCTTGAGCGCCTTGCCGCGGATGTCGACCTGCACCAGCTCGGTCGCGGCGGTGGCCGAAGGCAGGCGGGCCAGCGCGATCGAGCGCGAGAGCGTGGGCGAATAGGTGCCGCTGGTGACTTCCCCGTCACCCTCGCCGGTATGTACCGCCTGGTGCGGGCGCAACACGCCGCCCGGATCGACCAGCAGCAGACCGGCCAGCCGCCGCGACGGGTGCGCGGCGAGCAGCGCCGCCTTGCCGACGAAATCGCGCGGGCTGGCGAGGTCGACGGTCCACGCCAGTCCCGATTCGAGCGGATTCACCGCCTCGTCCATGTCCTGGCCGTAAAGGTTCATGCCGGCCTCCAGCCGCAGCGTGTCGCGCGCACCGAGACCGCAGGGTTTGACGCCTCCCGCCTCGAGCGCGCTCCAGACTTGGGCGGCGCGACCGGCCGGCAGGCTCAATTCGAAGCCGTCCTCGCCGGTGTATCCGGTGCGGGCAACGAATACCTCGGCCACCTGCGCCGCGTTGAACGGCTGCAGCGACTCGCTGGCCGAACGCAGATCGGGCAGCGCGGTCCACACCCGCTCGCGCGCCTTCGGCCCCTGCACCGCGATCATCGCCAGGTCGTGCCGCGGCGTGAGCTTGAGCTCACGCGCCCGCTCGGCGACGAGCGCGCCGAGCCACGCCAGATCCTTGTCGGCGGTCCCGGCATTGACCACCAGCCGGAAACGATCCTCGCGCAGGAAATACACGATCAGGTCGTCGAGCACGCCGCCGTCCGGGCGCAGCAGGCAGGAATAGAGCGCCTTGCCAGGCACCACCAGCTTGTCGACGTTGTTGGCGAGCGCGTAGCGTAGGAATTCGCGCACCGCGCGCGGCGCCGCGCCGGCATCGCGCGGCTCGATGTCGACCGCCAGCATGTGCGACACGTCGAACATGCCGGCGTCGCGCCGCACCGCGTGATGCTCGTCGATCTGCGAGCCGTAGTGGAGCGGCATGTCCCAGCCGCCGAAATCGACCATCCTCGCGCCTGCGGCGCGATGCACGGCGTGGAGCGGGGTCTGCTTGAGCAACGCGTCTCCCAGGCGACAAAAAAGGGCGAAACCGCGAGCTGCGGAATCGCCCCGTCTGTCCTTTTACCTGAGAGATTGCGGGCGCAGCCTACGACGCGCCCGGTGCCCCTTCGGTGGGCCGCGCAGTGCCAATGAGCGCGGCCGCTCTCCAGAGTACTACGGCTCGCGCAGTCCGTTTGCCTGAGCGATCGCGGGAGTTACGCCTTCGGCGGCAGCCCGTTGCGATCCCGGGGCTGCGCTCTCCTGCACGAGCAGACCAAGCTTACCGGGGCCCTGCGCGACTGTCAAAAGCAGCCCCTGCGGAAAACCGCCGTTCCGATCTACTTCTTGAGGGTCAGGATCCAGGTCACCAGGGCGTCGATGTCGGCGTCGCCGACATGCGAGTTCGGCGGCATCGGTACCTCGCCCCACACGCCGCTGCCGCCCTTCTTCACCTTGGCGACCAGCTTGGTTTTCGCGTCCTTGTCACCCTTGTACTTGGCGGCCACGTCCTGGTACGCCGGGCCGACGATCTTCTTGTCGATCGCGTGGCAGGCGGCGCAGCCGTCCTTTTGCATCAGCGCCTGTGCCGCGGCATTGTCCAATGCGGCGTCGGCGCTGCCGGCGCCGAGCAATGCCGCCCCGAGCACGATTGCGATACGAGTCATCTTGTCTCCGGTGCGTAGGATGCGGGGCCCGCAATGTTACCGGAACGAAGCCGGCGCTGCCACGCGTCCACCTTCGGGCGCGAGCGCCGTTTCGACAGCGCCGAGCTCGTGCAGCGGCGGCAGGCAGGTGTTGCCGCGGCAAAGCCACGCGGTCACGCCGCCTTCCGCGGCCATGTGCGGCCGGTCGAGCGCCGCCGGGAGCCGCTGCTGCCGCGACAGATCGAGGATTTGCACCGTCGGGCGATAGCGCCGCTCGAGACTTCCCTGCCACGCCGCGCACTCGGTCGGCTCGCCGCGCAGCAACAGCATTGCCGGCGGATTCAGACAAGCGTCGAGCGCGATCAGCAGCGACGAGGAGCCGCCCGGCCGCTCGCCGAGCTCGCCGCCGAACGCGCGCACGGTGCGCTCGGCGGCGGCGAGATAGCGCTCATCCGACAGCCAGTGGCCGAGCGTCGCCAGCGAGAGCGCCGCGACGCCGTTGCCGGCAGGGGTCGCGTTGTCGTGACCCGACTTCGGCCGCAGCAACAGCGCTTCGTGGTCGTCGCTGGTGAAGAAGAAGCCACCGCCGGCACGATCCTCGAACCGGTCGAGCAGCGCGTCGGCGATCTCGCGCGCCCAGGCGAGATCGTCTGCGCGAAACGACGATTGCATCGACTCGATCAGCGCGGCGAGCAGGAACGCGTAGTCGTCGAGATAGGCGTTGAGCTGCGCGCGGCCGTCCTTCGCGGTCGCCAGCAGCCGGCCGTCGCGCCAGAGCGTGCCGCGGATGAAGTCGGCGGCGCGTCGCGCCAGCACGAGCCAGGCGGGGTCGTCGAAGACGCGCGAGGCGCGGGCGAGCGCTCCGATCGTCAGCGCATTCCACGACGTCAGCACCTTGTCGTCGCGCCCCGGGCGGATGCGATGCGAGCGCGCTGCCAGGAGCTTGCGGCGCGCCGATTCCAGCAGCGATTCGGCGTCCGGCAGCGGCAGCGAGAGCTCGCGCGCGACCCGGTCGAGCGGCACCGTGACCCGGAGATTCCAGGCCGCATGCTCGAAGTTCGGCGGGCGGTCGAGGCCGAAGTAGCGGGCAGCGAGCGCGAACTCCTCCGGGTCGAGCGCGGCGCGGACCTGATCCGGCGTCCAGACGTAGAACCTGCCTTCCTCGTGCTCGCTGTCGGCGTCGAGGCTCGAATAGAACGCGCCGTCGGGCGAGCGCATCTCGGTATCGAGCCAGCCGACGATGCCGCGCGCGGTGCGCTCGAACGCCGTCTCGCCGGTCGCTCGCCAGGCGTCGGCATAGAGCGCGAGCAGCGCCGCGTTGTCGTAGAGCATTTTCTCGAAGTGGGGGATGGTCCACTCGGCGTCGACGCTGTAGCGGCAGAATCCGCCGGCGAGCTGATCGTGGATGCCGCCCTCG
>DATEFZ010000188.1:0-10162 GCA_035280325.1 Casimicrobiaceae bacterium | reverse complement strand
GCCCGCTTCTACGCCGAATGCCTGCTGCCGCAGGCGGCGGCGCTGTCCCGAGCGATCACCCGCGGCAGCGAATCGGTGCTTGCGCTGGCCGACGCGCAGTTCTGAACTTCGTGGCGGTCGGCGCGGTGCAGGCGGAGAGACGTCGCCCGCTGCGCGATCTTGTCGATAACAAATCGGTTAATGCCCGCCGCGCCGCTCCGCCAGCCTGTCGCCAGCCTTTACATTGGCCCGGTTCATTCGCGCGGCTCCAACTCCAAGTGTCTGAAATACAAAGGACGGCACGCGTTATGCTCCAGTAAGCACGGTTTGCTCCGCTGACGAGACTCAACGGGGTGCGCCGGTGCTTACCGAAGGGGGGATTTCATGAGAGGACCTATTGCGAGCGCCGCTGCGGCGGCGGCCTTGGCCATCATGTCGCAGTCGGCGCAGGCGGGGATCATCGCCACGATCGACGGCAACTATGACGGATGCTTTTACGACACCCCGTGCCTGATATTCCACAACACCAGCGGGTTCGACTTCACCGGCGCGCAAATGGTGCTGACCGCATATCAGGGTTTTTACAACGGCACCAGCCAAACCGTGCCGCTGCCGGTGATGGTTGCCGGGACCGACACGACGGTGATCTGGGGTACCGGCGGACCGCTGTTCGCCTACGACTACGACGACTCGATCGGTGGCCCCGGACCGTGCCCGCCGAACCCGATCAACAGCGGCCTGTGCGCGATCATCGGCAATTTCAGCGTGACCTTCACCGCGACCTGGAACGGACAGCCGATCTTTTCGCAGTTCAGTCCCCACGTTAACTTCACCGGTGGCTTCGTCCCCTGGGAAGGACTGAACGGCATCGGGCAGTCGGAGGATCCCTGCTGCGACGTCCACAACGGCACGGTCAACGGCACGCTGGCGGTGATCCAGACCGGCACGCCAAACCCGGACTTCAACCCCAACGGGGTTCCGGAGCCGGCGACGCTGTCGCTGCTGGGCCTCGGGTTGGCGGCGCTGGGGTTGCGGCGACGCAAGGCGGGTCAAGCGCCCGCGTAGCACGGACGCGAGCTGGGTGGAAAGCGGCTGCCTTCGGGCAGCCGTTTTTTTCGGGGCCGCCGGCGTCGGCAGCGCGTCGGCATTCATGCCGCGATGCTCGGCTTCAGCGCGAAGCAGGCGTCGAGGCATCGGAGGCCGGCAACAGGCGCTTGAATTCGCCGAGCCACGGCGCATAGTTCCGCCAGCGCGCCACCGACGTGCGGTAGACCGGTTGCCGCGCCTGCCACTGGCTGGGTGTCGCCACCGGACGCGCGTTGGCTTCGTGGCGCAGGCAGGCGTCGTCCCACGGCAGCCCGCAGAAGTCGACGATGCGGCGAGCTGCGCGCTCGCGGTCGGCGACGACGTCCTCGTAGTCGACTTCCAGCAAGCGATCCGGCGGCAATACCGCACGCCAATGCGCCATCAGCTTCAGGTACTGCTCGTAATAGAAGACCAGCGTCCCGCGATCGTGGGCGAAGTCCGGCGAGCGGGTGTAGGGCGTGAAGAACATCGACAGGACGGTATCGACCGGGTGCCGCCGGCAGTGGATGATGCGGGCCCGCGGCAGCCAGAGCTGGATCAGCCCCAGCAGCAGGAAATTGGTCGGCATCTTGTCGGTCACGCGCAGCGCGCCCGGGGCGATCGACGCCAGCAGCCGGCAATAGCCGGCGCTCAGCTCGTGCGCCTGCGCGGCATCGACCTTGGCCGTCTGAACGTCGCCGATGCGCGCGCCGCGGTCGCCCCAGAACCGGAGCTCGCCTCCGGCACCGACCGCGCGGTGGCTGGAGAGGATCTGCTCGATCAGCGTGGTCCCGGAGCGGATCATGCCGACGATCAGGACCGGCAGCTCGGAGGGCGATCCGAGCGCGGCGTGCTGCGTTAGGAAGCGCGGAGTGAAAGTCGCGATCAGCCGATCGATGTCGTCGGCGTGGCGCCTGCGGTCGATGGCGCGGCCCGATCGCGCGAGTCTCGCCGCGGCGATCCGGTTGGCGTCGTCGAAATGCCCGATCGCGGTGCCATACTCGGCGCGATCGTCGGCGGCCTTGCCAAGGGCATAGTGCAGGCTGGCGCGATCGCGCTCGGGCAGCTCGCGCGCCCCGAGCAGTGACGTCATCGTGTCGAACATCGGCGCATCGGCGCCGCCGATTCGCTTCGAAAAAGCGATCGAAAGGTAGGCGTCGGCGCGATTCGGCTGCAGCACGAGCACCTGCCGGAAGCTCGCGATCGCTTCGTCGAAGCGACCGAGCTGGCGCAGGATTTCGCCGCGCTGATAGTGGGCATCGGCAGCGGTCGCGTCGGAGGCGATCGCCTGCTGCACACAGCGGTCGGCCGCGTCGAGCTGTCCGGCCTCGACGAAAACGCGGGCCAGGTTGACCCGACCACCCGTCGATTCCGGCAGCGCCGCCAGCGCCCGCGCGAAGCACCGCTGCGCCTGGTCGCGATTGCCGCCGATTTGCAGCAAGTGCCCGAGTCGAACGTGCGCTTCGGCAAGGCCCGGCGCCAGCTCGGTCGCGCGAGCGAGCGCCGTGGCGCCCGCGCCCTCGCGCCCGTCGAGCTGACAGGCGTGGCCGAGGTTGTAGTGCAGCGCGGCGACCTCGGGCGCGAGCGCGACGGCGCGCTCGAAGCAGGCGATGGCCTCGGCGAGCCGCCGCGCGCCGAGATAGCACACGCCGAGCTGGCTCATGGTCGCCGCATCGTCCGGCGCGAGGCGTACGGCGTCCCGCCCGACGGCGATCGCCTCGGCGAAATGCAACTCCCCGCGCAGCAGCGAGACCAGTTGGTTGCGCGCGTCGACCGACCGCGGATCGAGGGCGACGACGTCCCGAAAAAACGCGATGGCAGTGTCGATTCGCCCTGTCTTCGCCGCGATCATTGCGAGGAGCTGCACTGCCGGAGCGTAGCGTCGATCGGCAGCGAGCACGTCGTTGCACAGCGCCTCTGCCTCGTCGAGCCGATTCGCCTGCCAGGCAAGGGCTGCCTGCAGGAAGCGGGCATCACGCCGCTCGGTCGCCGCAGTGTCGCCGGGTGACGACGCGGCGGGGCGGCTCTGCTCGCGCGCTGGGCGCCTGTTGCGCGACATGTCGACGTCCGAAGGCTCCGACAGGATGGTATCGTGGAACGCCGCGCCTGCGGCATGGTCTACTGGCCGCTTCCGCAGGCGAACCGATGAGGAGCTCGATGACGTTGTCCATTCTTCCCCGCGCGGCCGCGATGCTGGCCGCCTTGTCGTGGGCATTCGCGGCAAGCCTCTCGGCATACGCCGACTCGCTCGCCGTCGTCGACCCGATCGCGCCGGGACCCTACGCGGTCGGCTGCAGCAACCTGGCGCAGGATTTCAGCCGCGTGCAACCCGGCGAGAGCGCGCAGAACTACTGGGAAGGCTATCCGGCCGGCGGCCGCGAGCGCTACGTCACCGACCTTCTCGCCGACCCGGCCGACGCGCTGGTCGTCGACGTGACCGTTCCCGACGATCGCGAGCTCTACGTCGATCGCGCGACCGAAGTCGTGCGGTACGCGCTGCTGGTCTGCTACCCGACCGGCGCCGACAACCCGTATCCCGACTATCCGCTGCCCTCTGGGCAGGCGATTCCGCACATGCAGCAGGGCAGCCAGCCGCCGATCTTCGCCGACCCCAACGCGCGCTGGCCGGTGCTGCTGTTTTCGCACGGACTGGTCGGCAGCCCGATCTCGAGCGACTACATCGCCGCGCTAACCAAGCTGGCGAGCTACGGCTACGTGGTGGTGGCGCCATTCCACGGCGATCCGCGCTTCACCGACGTCAAGATCGAGAACCTTTCCGACTTCGTGTACGCGCTGCTGCATTTCGGGACCTTCGTCGAGATGCAGGCGCTGCGGCCGCTGTCGCTGTCGCGCGCGCTCGACTACCTGCTGGCTCACCCGCAGTATCGCGACCACCTCGACGCCAACCGCATCGGAGGCTTCGGCGCGAGCCAGGGGGGCGAATCGCTGCTCTTGATGGCCGGCGCCAAGCTGACCATCACCGTCGGCATGTCGTCTAAGCAGGTGATCGCCGATCCGCGGCTGAAGGCGATCGTCGGCTACGTGCCCTACCTGGGGCAGCCGTTTTTCCCGGCGTTCGGGCGCGATCAGAGCGGGTTGGACGGCATCGCCACCCCGTTTCTCGCGATCTCCGGCGGCGCCGATCTGACCGCGCCGCTGGCGACGACGCTCGAAGGCGTCGATCGGCTCGCCGGCTCGCGCGACGTGGTCGTGCTGGCCGGCGTCGACCACGGCTACGACTACGCCAGCACCGACGATATTTTCACCTGGTCGATGACCTTCCTCGCCGCGCACGTCGGCGACGACCGTGCCGCCCGCGTGCGCATCGCCCGCATGACACAGGTGCGCGGCGGCGGCAACGATTTCCTGGTGCGCGACTACACCGCGCCGGCCGCGTTGGGCCCCGGCGAGCTCGACACGATCGAATACTACGGTGCGGCGCTGGGCGATTATTTCCTGACCACGGCGCCCGCCGAAGCGGCGATACTCGATAGCGGCGCGCTGCCGGGCTGGGCGCGGACCGGCTTCGCCTTCAAGTCGTGGGCGCTCGACGCCGGCCAAGGCGCTCCGGTCTGCCGCTTCTTCGGCAAGCCGGGTCCCGGCCCGTACGCGCATTTTTTCACCCTCGATCCGGCCGAATGCGCGTTCGTCGCGGCGAGTCCGGGCTGGATCTTCGAAGGGCTGGCGTTCGCCGAGGACGTACCGGTGGCCGGCGATTGCGCCGCCGACCGCATCCCGGTGGTTCGGCTGTACAACAATTCGATGAACGGCGGCGTGGTCCATCGTTTCCTGACCAGCCACAGCGAAGTCGCCGCGATGGCCGGCGCCGGCTGGCTGGTAGAGGGCGTCGCGTTCTGTTCGCCGCCCTGAGCACGCGCGAGCTTTGCGCCCGCGCCGGCAGCGGGGCGAGCGCCATCGCCAGTGCGACGGCAAAGTACAATCTGCTGCCGATAGCCGTGCTTTCCTCCCTGACAGCTCGGCCCGAATACGGCGTCCATGGTCTGCGATCCGGGCGCCGTCGACACGACGCGGCAAGGCACGGATCGGGCGTGATCCGAGCCCGCGCGCGATGATCCGCTTCGGCGTCGATCTGGGCGGGAGCAAGATCGAGATCGTCGCGCTGGCGCCGGACGGGCGCGTCCTGTTTCGTCGCCGGATACCGACCCCGCAGCAAGGCTACGACGCGGTCATCGCTGCCGTCGCGACGCTGGTCGCGGCGGCGGACGCGGCGACCGGGGCGGCAGGCAGCGTCGGCGTCGGCACGCCGGGATCGATATCGCGTGCCAGCGGCCGCTTGCGCGGATCGAATTCGGTCTGCCTCAATGACCGGCCGATCGGCGACGATCTCGCCGCATGCATCGGCCGTGAAGTCCGCATCAGCAACGACGCCAACTGCTTCGCGCTGTCGGAGGCGGTCGACGGCGCCGGCGCCGGCGCGACGACCGTGTTCGGCATCATCCTCGGCACCGGTGTCGGCGCCGGCATCGTCGTCCGCGGGCGCGAGCTGGTCGGACCCAACGCGATCGCCGGCGAGTGGGGCCATAACCCGATGCCCTGGCCCGAGGTGGACGAGCGGCCGGGCCCGCCGTGCTTCTGCGGACAGACCGGCTGCATCGAGACGTTTCTGTCCGGCCCGGGACTCGAGCGCGCGCATCGCGAATCGACCGGCGCCAACCTCGTCGTGCCCGACATCACTGCCGGCGCCGCCGCCGGCGACGCGGCGTGCGATGCGACGCTCGCCCGTTACGAAGCGCGCCTCGCCCGCGCGCTGGCCCACGTGATCAACATCCTCGATCCGGACGTCATCGTCGTCGGCGGCGGCTTGTCGAACATCGCGCGGCTGTACGACAACGTGCCGCGGCTCTTGGCGCGCTGGGTGTTTTGCGATCGCGTCGACACCCGTCTGGTCCGTGCCGTCCACGGCGACGCCGGCGGCGTGCGCGGCGCGGCGTGGCAGTGGGACGACTAGCTCCAAGCGCCGGCCCGGGCGCCGCGGGCGCTGCCGTATAATCCGCTGCAGAGGTCGTGCTTGCCCGCTTCGGCAACGGGCCGATGGTCGGCCCTAGTCGGTCACTCATTCCCGCCGCGAGGTCATTCCGATGAAAAAGGTCCACCCCGACGCAGCGTCGGCGCTGGCCGGTCTGCTGCACGACGACATGACGATCGCGGCCGGCGGCTTCGGTCTGTGCGGCATCCCGGAGAACCTGATCCAGGCGATCGTCGACAGCGGCGTCAAGGGCCTCACCATCGTCGGCAACAACGCAGGCGTCGACGACTTTGGCATGGGACTCCTGCTCAAGGCGCACCAGGTGAAGAAAGTGATCGCCTCGTACGTCGGCGAGAACAAGGAATTCGAGCGCCAGGTGCTGGCCGGCGAGCTCGATCTGCAGCTCACGCCGCAGGGCACGCTGGCCGAGAAGCTCCGCGCCGGCGGCGCCGGCATTCCCGGCTTCTACACCCGCACCGCGTTCGGCACCAAGCTTGCTGACGGCAAGAAGACGATGGCCTTCGACGGCAGGGACTACGTGCTCGAGGAAGGCATTCGCGCCGACCTGGCGATCGTCAAGGCGTGGAAGGGCGACCGCGGCGGCAACCTCGTCTACCGGATGACCTCGCGCAACTTCAATCCGATGATCGCGACCTGCGGCAAGGTTACCGTCGCCGAGGTCGAGCAGCTGGTCGACATCGGTGCGCTCGATCCCGATCACATTCACACGCCGGGCATCTACGTCGATCGCATCGTGCAGGGCAGGAACTACGAGAAGCGGATCGAGTTCCGCACGGTGGCCGGAGCGGCGGCGTCGAAGAAGGATTCGCCGATCCGCGAGCTGATGGCGCGGCGCGCGGCGAAGGAGCTCAAGGATGGCTACTACGTCAATCTGGGCATCGGCATTCCGACGATGGTGGCGAATTTCATCCCGTCCGACATCAGCGTGACGCTGCAGTCGGAAAACGGCCTGCTCGGCATCGGCCCGTTTCCGGCGCCGGACAAGGTCGATCCCGACCTGATCAACGCCGGCAAGCAGACCATCACCACCCTGCCGGGCTCGAGTTTCTTCTCGAGCGCGGATTCGTTCGCGATGATCCGCGGCGGCCATATCGACCTGTCGATCCTGGGTGCACTGGAGGTCGCCGACAACGGTGATCTCGCCAACTGGATGGTGCCGGGCAAGATGGTCAAGGGGCCGGGCGGCGCGATGGACCTGGTCTCCGGCGTCAAGCGCGTGATCGTGCTGATGGAGCACACCGCCAAGGACGGCTCGCCGAAGATCCTCAAGACCTGCACGCTGCCGATCACCGGCAAGGGCGTGGTCAGCATGATCATCACCGACTTGTGCGTGTTCGACGTGGAGCCGGGCAGGGGACTGGTGCTGACCGAGCTGCATCCCGGCGTGACCGTCGACGAGGTGCGCGCCAGGACCGGAGCCGATTTCACGCTGGCATCGCGCCAGCGCTGAATCGGCGCGGCTAGACCTTGGCGGCGCACGCCCGCGTCGCGTGGCGCTCGCTTCGCGGCGGCCTGCCGCCTCTTCACCGCCAGGGTGAACTCGGGCCGACCGCTCGCTACATGCCCGAATAGTTCGGGCCGCCGCCGCCTTCGGGCGGCACCCAGTGGATGTTCTGGCGCGGGTCCTTGATGTCGCAGGTCTTGCAGTGCACGCAGTTCGGCGCGTTGATCTGCAGTCGCATCCCGGATCCGCCTTCGGCCGCGACGAACTCGTAGACGCCGGCCGGGCAGTAGCGCTGCTCGGGGCCGTCGTAGCGCGCCAGGTTGACCGCCACCGGAATCGACGCGTCGCGCAACTCGAGGTGCGGCGGCTGGTTCTCCTGATGGCTGGTGTTCGAGATGAATACCGACGACATTTTGTCGAAGGTCAGCACACCGTCGTATTTCGGGTAGTCGATGCGCGGCATCGCGGCGGCGCTCGCCAGCGACTCGTGATCGGGGGCGCCATGGCGCAGCGTCCATGGCACCAGCGCTCCCAGCCCGAGGTCGTTCAGCCACATGTGGACTCCGCCGTGCAGCGTGCCCGCCCACAGCCCCCACTTGAGTCCCGGCTTGACGTTTCGCACCTTGTACAGATCGTCGTGCACCCACGACTGCCGCATCGCTGCAGGATACGAGCTCAGCTCGTCGTGCGAGCGATCCTCGGTCAGCGCCGCGAACGCCGCCTCGGCGCCGAGCATCCCGGTCTTCATCGCATTATGCGTGCCCTTGATGCGCGGCAAGTTGACGAATCCGGCCGCGCATCCGATCAGCGCGCCGCCGGGAAACGCCAGCTTCGGAATCGACTGCAGCCCGCCCTCGTTGATCGCGCGCGCGCCGTAGCACAGGCGCCTGCCGCCCTCGAGGGTGCCGCGCACCGACGGATGCGTCTTGAAGCGCTGGAATTCGTCGTACGGCGAGAGGTGCGGATTGCGGTAGTTGAGGTGCACGACGAAGCCGACGGCGACCCGCCGCTCCCCCAGGTGGTAGACGAACGACCCGCCGCCGGTCGCGCTGTCCAGCGGCCAGCCTTGCGTGTGCACGACGAGCCCCGGCCGATGCCGATCGGGCGCGACTTCCCACAGCTCCTTGATGCCGATGCCGTATTTCTGCGGATCGACGCCGTCGCGCAGGTTGAACCTCGCCATCAGCTCCTGCGACAGCGAGCCGCGACAGCCTTCGGCGAGCAGCGTGTAGCGGGCGTGCAGTTCCATGCCCGGCTGGTAGTCGGACTTGCGCGATCGGTCCTTGCCGATGCCGACGTCGCCGGTCGCGACACCGCGGACCGCGCCGTTCTCGGTATACAGGATTTCGGTCGCCGCGAAACCCGGATAGATCTCGACGCCGAGCGCCTCGGCCTGGCGCCCGAGCCACCGGCAGACCTCGCCCAGGCTCACGATGTAGTTGCCGCGGTTGCGCATCAGCGGCGGAAGCAGCCATTCGGGGATGCGATACGACCTGGTCGCGGTCAGCACTTCGAAGCGATCCTCGGCGACCGGGGTCGACAGCGGCGCGTCGAGCGACTGCCAGTCGGACAAGAGCTCGGTGAGCGCCTTTGTGTCGATCACCGCGCCGGACAGGATGTGCGCGCCGATCTCGGAGCCTTTTTCCAGCACGCAGACGCTCGTTTCGCGCCCTTGCTGGCGGGCGAGCTGCTTCAGGCGGATGGCAGCCGACAGGCCCGACGGACCGGCGCCGACGATCACCACGTCGTACTCCATCGTCTCGCGCGGCACCGCGCTCTCGGGGGCATTGGCCATGGCGGCCATTATAATGATCGCATTCCGATCACGGCCCTTTCGCATGAGCGCAGAGCGCAGGCTCGTTCACACCACCCGCGTCCCGATCCGCTGGGGCGACATGGATGCGCAGGCGCACGTCAACAACACCGTCTACTTTCGCTACATGGAGCAGGCGCGGCTGGAATGGCTGATCTGGCTGGAGCAGCGCAGCGGCGGCTTTCCCGGCCAGGGCTCGGTCATCGTCAACGCCAGCTGCACGTTCCTGGCGCCGATGACCTATCCGGGTATCGTCGAGGTGCGCATGTACGTCGACCCTCCGGGCCGATCGTCGATCGGCACCCACTACGAGCTCTCGATCGACGCGCGGAAGTACGCCGAGGGCAGCGCCAAGCTGGTATGGATCGACCGCCAGACGTTGCGCTCGGCGCCGCTGCCCGAGCGCGTCGCGGCGCTGGTCGCGCGCGGCGACATGGACGCTGCGAAAATGGACGCGTAGTGAACTTTATCGCCGTCATCGTCGCGCTCGGCGTCGAACAATGGCGCACGTTCCGCTGGCGCGGCGCTTTGCAGCGCGCGTTCATCCGCTACGCGCGCTGGCTCGAGGGCAGGTTCAACGGCGGCACGGCGCAGCAGGGCGCGCTGGCCGCTGCGCTGGCGCTCGCGCCGGCGGTGCTGATCGCTGCCGGCGTCTACTGGGCGCTCGATCGCATCCACCCGCTGCTGGCGCTGGCCTGGAACGTCGCCGCGCTCTATCTCCTGGTCGGCTTCCGCCATTTCAGCCATGCCTTCGCTGCGATCACGACGGCGCTCAAGGGCGGCGATGCGATCGCCGCGCGCCGGAAGCTCGCGGCGTGGCGCGGCGCCGACGCCGCCGCGGCCGGCGCCGAGG
>DATEFZ010000187.1:0-31890 GCA_035280325.1 Casimicrobiaceae bacterium | reverse complement strand
TAGGCGCAGGCGCCGCGCCGGCTTCGCGCGATCGCTGCGCCGACGCGCTGGCCGCTTACTCGCAGTTGACCATCCACGGCGTGCCGAAGCGATCGACCAGCATGCCGAAGCCCTTCGCCCAGAACGTCTTGTCGAAGGGCATCTGCACCGTGCCGCCCTCGCCCAGCGCCGCGAAGACGCGCTTCGCCTCGGCCAGATCCTTGATCTGCAGCGACACCGAGAAACCGGCCGGCTGGTGGAAGTGTCCGGGCGGCGCATCGGAAGCCATCAGCACCGCATCACCGATCGTCATCCTGGCGTGCATGATCTTGCCCGCCCATTCGGCGGGGACGTGCGCCTCGGCTGGCGTTCCCTTGTGAGTCATCATGGCTTCGATCTTGCCGCCCAGGCATTGGGCGTAGAACTTGAACGCCTGCTCGCACTGGCCGTTGAAAGTGAGATACGGATTGAGTTGCACCATCGCTTTCCTCGATGTTGGTTGAACGACGTCCGGCTATTTCTTCGCGGCCATCTGCGCGCGCTGCCGCTCTTCCTGGGCCCGCAGCTCGGGCGTGAACTCGGCGCCGAAATCCTCGGCTTCGAATATCTGGCGGATTTCGATCTCGGATTCGCCTTCGAGCGGATTCGGACAGCGCTTGATCCACTCGATCGCTTCGGCCTTCGACTTGACCTGGAAGATCCAGAAGCCGGCGATCAATTCCTTGGTTTCGGCGAACGGACCGTCGATGACGGTGCGCTTGCTGCCTGAAAACCTGACTCGAGCACCCTTCGAGCTCGGATGCAGGCCTTCGCCCGCCAGCATCACGCCGGCCTTGACCAGCTGCTCGTTGTAGTTGCCCATGTCGGCGAGGAGCTTCTCGCTCGGCATCACTCCCGCTTCGGTCGACTTGTCGGCCCTGACCATGACCATGAATCGCATCGTTGCCTCCATAGGGTTGGGTTGGGAGCTCGGGCGTCCCGGCCGGCGCGGCCGCAAAGCGCTGCAGCTCTCCATCGACGACGAACGAGGCGCCTCGAAATCGACAAGTTCGGTTGCCAGCGGGCGCGAAAGTTTCGGGCGCGGAGGCAACGCCTTGATTTTCTTGCAGGCGACCCGCTCGTCGCGGACGAAGCGCAGACGCGCTTTCGCGCCGGGCCCGGCGACCGACCGCGGCCGCCTCGTGTCGAGCCGCCGCGGGCTACCTGCCGTAGGTCGCGGTGAAGCTCGTCTTGGCGATCAAGGCGCTACCGATGCCCTTGTTCAGGACGAAACCGTACAGACCGGCGGTTCCTGTCCTGGGCACGCCGCCCGCGACCTCCAGTTTGTCCACCGCCAGCGCATACAACGTGATGATGTAGCGATGCGGCGGATCGCCGGTCGGCGGGCACGGGCCACCGTAGTTGCCGTTGCCGCCGGTGACGCCGGTGTCGAGAAAGTCGGTGTTGCCTCCGAACGCGCCGGGCGGCAGCAGCGCCATGTTATTCCCCGCTCCGCGGGCAAGACCGTTGGTATCCGGCGGGATATCGTAGACCGCCCAGTGCCAGAAGCCGCTGCCCGACGGCGCATCGGGATCGTACATCTGCAGCGCCAGCGACTTGGTCCCCGCGGGTACGCCCTTCCAGTCGATCTCCGGCGACACGTTCTGTCCGGTGCAGCCGAATCCGTTGAGGATGAACTGCGCGGCGAAGGTGCCGCTGGCCAGGTCGGGGCTGGACACGGTGAAGGCCGGCGTCTGTCCGTCGGCAAGGCAGCCACCCAGAGCGGCGGCAAGCGCGAAGGCTGCCGACGCGGCGGACAACGGGATTCTTGACTTCATCTTGGTTCTCCCTCGGTTGCTGGTCATCGAGGTGTCGCCGTGACTCGCGGGCGACGATAGCCTGCGCTCGGATCGCGCGGTCGGCCGACCATCCGGCGCAGCGTCGGGCGCTAAGCGCCGAAAAAACTCTATGCCGTTTGCCGCGCCTTTTCAAGCGTCCGAGCGCGCGGCGCGAGACGCAATTTCTGCTGCAATTCCGGTGTCATCGCCGGCGAGCGATTGCAGAATCTTATCCAGCGCCGCCGGCTCGAGCGGCTTGACCAGGTGGTAGTCGAATCCGGCCTCGCGCACGCGCCGCCGGTCGTCGTCCTGGCCGTAGCCGGTGAAGGCCACCAGGATGGTCGACCGGCCGCCCTCCGCCTTGCGCAGCCGGGCAGCCACTTCATACCCGCTCATCCTGGGCAACCCGATGTCGAGCAGCACGACGTCGGGCCTGAAATCGGCAGCCGCGGCGATCGCCGAGGGTCCGTCGTAACAGGTTCTGACTTCGTGCTGCCAGGCCTCGAGCAGCGCTGCCAGCGTATCGGCGGAATCGCGATTGTCGTCGATGACCAGCATCCGCCGGCGAGCCTTCTGCGGCGCATCGCGCCCCATCGCCACCGGAAGCTCCGGCGCCGACGGCGGCGGGTCCACGGTGAGCAGTCTGATCTCGAATTCGCTGCCGCGATTGGCGCCGTCGCTGCGAGCGGCCACGTATCCGCCGTGCATCGTCACCAGACGCTTGACCAGCGTCAGGCCGATGCCAAGGCCGCCTTCGCTGCGATCGAGCGAGCGCTCGCCCTGTACGAACAGGTCGAAAACGGTGGGCAACAGCTCGCCCGACATGCCGACGCCGGTATCGATGACGCGCACGACGCCCAATGCGTTCTCGCGCGTGGTTTGCACGATGATGCGGCCACCTTCCGGCGTGTATTTGATCGCGTTGTTGACAATGTTCAGTACCGCTTGCGACAGGCGGGTCAGATCGCCGTCGACCCAGATCGGCTCGCCGGCGAGGCGGAGATCGAGCGAGTGACCGCGGGCGTCGGCCAGCGGGCGGGCGGCCTCGACGGCCCGCAGCACGACCGCATCGAGCTCGATCGGCTCCATGTGCAGCGTGATCTTGCCGCTGCTGATCCTGCCGATGTCGAGCAGATCGTCGACCAGGCGCGTCAATTGCATCAGCTGGCGATCGATCACGTCGCGCGACCACTGCTGCATCGATTCGTCGGCCGGCCTCACCCGCATCAAGTCGAGCGCATTTCGAATCGGCGCCAGCGGATTGCGCAGCTCGTGCCCGAGCATCGCCAGGAACTCGTTCATCTTTCGTTCGCCGTACTCGAGCTGCTCGACCCGCCTGCGCTCGGTCATGTCGCGCGTGACCTTGGCATATCCGCGCAGCTTGCCGGCCGAATCGAAAAGTCCGGTGATGATGACGTTGGCCCAGAACGCGGTGCCGTCCTTGCGCAACCGCCAGCCTTCGTCCTCGAAGCGGCCGACCTTGGCAGCGACTTCCAGCTCGAGTTGCGGCAGCTTGCGGTCGAGCGCCTCCTGCGGATAGAAGCACGAAAAATGCCGCCCAATGATCTCTGCTGCGGCATAACCCTTGATGCGCTCGGCGCCTGCGTTCCAGCTCACGATATGGCCGCCGACATCGAGCATGAAGATCGCGTAGTCGCGGATCCCCTCGACCAGCAGCCGGAATTTCTCCTCGCTGCGTCTGAGATCGTCTTCCAGGATGGTGCGCGCCACGATGTCCTGCTGCAGCGAGCGATTGGCCCGCTCCAGCTCCTGCGTCCGGCCTGCCACGCGGTCCTCGAGCCTGGAGTGCTCCTCGCGCAGCGCTGCCATCGCGCGGCGGCGCTCGCCGACGACTGCGCTCAGCACCAGCCCGGTCAACGCGACGATGCTGACGAAGGCGAGCAGCAGCAGCAGCGGCGAGCCGGCCGGTGCAAACGGGCCGCGGCCGGTGATGGTGTAGGCGATCGCCATCACGCAAAGGGCAGCGACGGTCGCGGCAACCTCGAGCTGATCGAAGCGCAGCGCCGCCCAGATGACGAACGGGAACGTCAGCAGCATCGCCGCCGAGAAACCCGCCGACGTCATGCCGCTGCCGAACACGACGTAGCCGGCGAGCGCCAACGCCAGCGCGAACGCCGTCGCTTCGAGCCGCTTGGACACGGGCCAGTTCTCGGCGGCGCGAACTTTCCAGAACAGGAGCAACGGCGCGATGACGATGATTCCGGTGACGTCGCCTTGCCACCAGGTCCACCAGTTCGCGGCGGCGTCGCCGTAAGACATCCTGGCGGTCAGCGCGATCGCGGCGACGCCGATGGTCGCAGCGAGCGCAGACGCCACCGCCGCGATCGCCGCGAACCTGAACACGTCCTCGCCACGGCGAAACAGGCGCGGCATGCCGACGTAGCGCCGCATCAGCGCGGCGCCCGCCAGCGCCTCAAGCGCGTTGCCGGTGCCAATCAGCAGGGCGGCGGATGGCGACGAGTGCACCATCAGATTGGCCAGCGCGGCGCCCAGCCAGACGCCCGGCCACATGCGATTGCCGAACAGCAGCAGGGCCGCGACGGCGAGCCCCGACGGCGGCCACACGGCGGTGGCGTATCCCGGCGGGATCGCCAGGAGCAGCGACAGCTTGGCGACGCCGAGATAGAGTCCCGCCAGCAGGCCGATCCGCAGCGCATAGGCGACCGGGCTCCCGCCATACGCCAACCACCGCCCGGAATCCGCATGTGGCAGCACCCGAATCCTTTCGGTCGTCAATGCCTCCGAACCCGGCGAAATTGTAGCGCCGCGCCGGCGCCACCGCCGTAGGACGACGACCTACAGCGCATGGCCAACTGGGCGATAATCGGGCAACGTTCTTTCCCGCCACTGCATGGACCTCGACTATTCGCCCGACGAGCGCGCGTTTCGCGATCAGGTGCGCGACTGGCTGGCCGCTCACTTGCCTGCGTCGATGCGCGACAAGGTCGTCCGCTACGCGCCGCTGTCGCGCGACGATCTCGTCGGCTGGCACCGTATCCTGGCTGCCAAGCGCTGGATCGCGCCGGCGTGGCCGGAGCAATGGGGCGGCACCGGCTGGAATGTCGTGCAGCGCTACATCTTCGAGGAGGAATGCGGCTATGCCGGGACGCCGCCGCTGATCCCGTTCGGCCTGGCGATGTGCGGCCCGGTGCTGCTGAAATTCGGCACCGACGCCCAGAAAACGCGGTTCCTGCCGCGCATCTATCGCGGCGACGACTTCTGGTGTCAGGGCTACTCGGAGCCGGGGTCGGGCTCGGACCTGGCGTCGCTGCGCACGACCGCGGTGCGGCGCGGCGATTCCTACGTCGTCAACGGGCAGAAGACCTGGACCACGCTCGCGCACATGGCCGACTGGATCTTCTGTCTGGTCCGCACCGACCCTGCGCCCGAGCGCAAGCAGGACGGCATCTCGTTCCTGCTGATCGACATGAAGTCCCCGGGCATCACCGTGCGCCCGCTGCTGCTGATGGACGGCCGCCACGAGGTGAACGAAGTCTTTTTCGACGACGTCGAGGTGCCGGTCGAAAATCGGGTTCACGACGAGGGCAAGGGCTGGACCGTCGCCAAGTACCTGCTCGGTCACGAACGGATGAACACAGCGCGCATCGGCGCCTCGCGGCGCGAGCTCGAGCATCTGAAGGCGTTTGCGGCCGAGCAGCGCAAGAACGGCCGGCCGCTCGCCGACGATCCGCGCTTTCGCGACAAGCTGTCGCGGATCGAGGTGGAGCTGATGGCGCTGGCCATCACCAACCTGCGCTTCCTCGACGGCCTGCGCGCCGGACAGGCGCCCGGCGCCGAGGTCTCGATGCTGAAGATCAAGGGCACCGAGATCCAGCAGACTTTGACCGAGCTGATGCTCGAAGCGGCCGGCCCGCTGGCGCAGGTCATCGCGCCGATCGGCGACGTCCCGCTCGACGACGATTTGGTCGCCGCGCTGGCGCCGCGCTACTGTAACATGCGCAAGACGACGATCTACGCCGGCAGCAACGAAATCCAGCGCAACATCATCGCCAAGCATGCGCTTGGACTCTGATCGCCGATGAACCTCGATCCCAGCGAAGAGCAGCGACTGCTGGCGGATTCGATCGCCCGCTTCGTCGAGCGCGACTACACGTTCGAGCAGAGGCGACGGATCGTCGCTTCGCGCGAAGGCTGGAGCACCGACGTGTGGAAGACGATGGCCGAGCTGGGACTCCTCGGCCTGCCGCTGCCGGCCGAGCACGGCGGCTTCGGCGGCGGCGCACTCGATGCCTGGGGTTTGATGACGGCGATCGGCAGCGCGCTGATCGTCGAGCCGTGGCTCGCGACCGTCGCGCTCGGCGCGCAATTGGTCGCTCGCGGCGGGAGCGACGACCAGCGCCGACGCGTGCTGCCTGCCGTCGCGGCGGGAACCACCAGGCTCTCCTTCGCGCACGCCGAAGCCGACGCGCGCTACGATCTGGCGCGCGTCGCGACTCGCGCCCCGCCCGATCGCGGCGGCTATCGGCTGTCAGGCGTCAAGCGCGCGGTCGCGCACGCCGCTGCCGCCGACCTGCTGGTCGTGTCGGTGCGCGAGCGCGGCAATGACGCCGACCGCGACGGCATCGGCCTGTTTCTGGTCGAGCGCGATGCACTGGGCCTCACCTTGTCGCCGCTGCGCATGCTCGACGGCAGCCGCGCCGCCGATGTGGCTCTCGACGGCGTGCTGGTCGCGCCCGAGGCGCGCATCGGCGAGACCGGGCGCGCTTTGCCGTTGATCGAGGAGGTGGTCGATTTCGCCACCGCGCTCCTCTGCGCCGAAGCGGCCGGCGCGATCGAATCGGCCAACGTGGCCACCCTCGAGTACCTGAAGACCCGCCGTCAGTTCGGTGTGCCGATCGGATCGTTCCAGGCGCTGCAGCACCGGATGGTCGACCTCACGATCGAGCACGAGCAGGCCAAGTCGATCGCGCTCCTCGCCTGCTCGGCGGTCGACACCGAGCGCGACGCCAGGGCGCGCTCACGCACGGTGTCCGGCGCCAAGTTCAGGATCGCCGACGCCTGCCGTAAGGTGAGCCAGGAATCGGTCCAGCTCCACGGCGGCATGGGCATGAGCGACGAGCTCAAGCTGAGCCACACCTTCCGGCGGCTGACGGCGATCGCGCAGCAGTTCGGCGATGCCGACCACCATCTCGAGCGCTTCGCCGCGCTTTCCATTCCCTCGCCCCGAAACGCATGAGCGAAAACAATCGCAGGATCGTGCTGGCGAGCCGTCCGCACGGCGCGGTGACCGCGGACAACTTCCGCATCGTCGACGCGCCGCTGCCGCAGCCCGGCGCTGGCGAGGTGCTGGTCCGGAACGAGTGGCTGTCGCTCGACCCTTACATGCGCGGGCGGATGAGCGATGCCAGGTCGTACGTGCCGCCAGTGCAAATCGGCGAGGTGATGGTCGGCCAGACCGTCGGCGAAGTCGTCGAGTCGCGCGATTCGCGTTTCAAGCCCGGCGACAAGGTGCTGACGCCGCTCGGCTGGCAGCGCTACGGCGCAGCGAGGGCCGCCGACCTGGTCGCCATCGATACGCGCAGCGTCCCTGCGTCGTATTACCTGGGGATCCTCGGCATGCCGGGGATGACGGCGTGGTTCGGCCTGTTCGAGATCGGGCAGCCGAAGCCGGGCGAGACGGTGCTCGTGTCGGCCGCGTCGGGTGCCGTCGGCGGCGTCGTCGGCCAGCTCGCCAGGATCCACGGCTGCCGCGCTGTCGGCATCGCCGGCGGCAGAGCCAAGTGCGACTACGTGGTCGGCGAGCTGGGGTTCGACGCCTGCATCGACCATCGCGCCGGCAAGCTGTACGACGAGCTCGCCGCGGCGTGCCCGAAAGGCATCGACGTCGATTTCGAGAACGTCGGCGGCGCCGTGCTCGATACCGTGCTGCGGCTGATGAACCGCCATTCGCGCATCGTCGTCTGCGGGCTGGTCGCCGAATACAGCGCGACCGAGCCATACGGCTACCAGCGCCTGCGCTCGGTGCTGGTCAACCGGATCAGGATGCAGGGCATGATCGTGTTCGACTGGAAGGATCGCTACGGCGAGGCGCTGCAGGCGCTGCGCGACCATGTTCTCGCCGGAAGGCTCAAGTACCGCGAATCGATCGTCGAGGGCCTCGACCACGCGCCACGCGCGCTGATCGGGCTGCTCAAGGGCGAGAACTTCGGCAAGCAGCTCATCAAGATCGCCTGAACGCGAGCCGGGCGAACGCTCACACCTCCAGCCACTCCTTGCGCACCGCGTGGTTGTCGACCAGCTCGCGCGCGCTGCCTTCGAACACGATGCGCCCGTGGCCCATCACGTAGAGCCGGTGCGAGATCGCCAGCGCGATGGTCAGCTTCTGCTCGATCAGCAGCACCGACACGCCGCGCGCGGCGATGCGCTCGAGCAGACCCTTCACCTCGTCGACCAGCCGCGGCGCGAGCCCTTCGGTCGGCTCGTCGACCATCAGCAGCGCAGGATCGCCGAGCAGGCTGCGGCAGATCGAGAGCATCTGCTGCTCGCCGCCGGAGAGCACGCCGCCCGGCGCGCTACTTCGCTCGTGCAGCAGCGGAAACAGGCGGAACACGTCGTCGATCGACCAGCGGCCGGTCGGTTTCGATTTCAGGCCGAGCAGCAGGTTTTCGCGCACCGTCACCGTCGGAAAGATCTCGCGGTCCTCGGGCACGTAGCCCAGGCCCTTGCGTGCGATCGCGTGCGGCGCCAGGCCGTCGATCCGCTCGCCGCGAAAGCGGATCGCACCGACCGGCGGCACGATGCCCATGATCGTCTTGACGGCGGTCGAACGGCCGGCGCCGTTGCGGCCGAGCAGGCTCACGATCTCGCCGGCGCCGACGTCGAAGGTCACGCCCTGCAGGATGTGGCTCTTGCCGTAGTAGGCGTGCAGATCGTCGACTTCAAGCAGCCGGGACATCGGGCACCGTGCCGAGATAGGCCGTCCGCACCGCGGCGTTGTCGCGGATCCGCGCCGGTGCGTCGGTGGCGAGGACCTCGCCGTAGACCAACACCGAGATGCGGTCGGCGAGCCCGAACACCACGCTCATGTCGTGCTCGACGATCAAGAGCGTCCGGCCTTCCGACACGCGCCTGATCAGCGCGACCGCCTGGTCGGCCTCGCCGCGGCTCATGCCGGCGGTCGGCTCGTCGAGCAGGATCACGCGGGCGCCGCCGGCGATGGTGATGCCGATCTCGAGCGCACGCTGCTCGGCGTAGCTCAGCACGCCGGCGGCGACGTCGCGCCGCGCCGCGAGGCCGATCTCGTCGAGGGTCGACAGCGCCGTCTCGCGCGCGTCGGCGAGCGCCTCGGCGCTGCGCCAGAAGCAATAGCGGTAGCCGAGCGGCCACAGCAGGCTGCAGCGCAGGTTCTCGAGCACCGACAGCCGCGGGAAGATGTTGGTGACCTGGAAGCTTCGCGCCAGTCCCAGCCGGTTGATCGCGTACGGACGCTCGCCGCCGATCTCCCGTCCGTCGAGACGGATCGAGCCGCGCGTGGGCGCGAAGCGACCGCTGATCAGGTTGAACAGCGTCGACTTGCCGGCGCCGTTCGGACCGATGATCGCGTGGCGCTCGCCGGCGGCGACGTCGAGCGATACGCCGCGGATGATCTCGGTCGCGCCGAAGCGCTTCTCGACGCCGGCGAGCTGCAGCGCGCATGCGGCGGTCATCGCCGATCCTGCGCGGCGGCGCGCGCCCACGCCGCAGCCACCAGCCGCCACGTCGCGCGAAACAGCAGCAGGCCGACGACCAGCGCGGCCGCGGCCGCGATCCACTGCCAAAGCGTCGCCGCGTCGACCGCGGTCCACAACAGCCGCATCCGGGTGCCGAGCTCGGGTTGCGTAGCCAGCCGATAGCTCATCTCGATCGCCAGCACCGCGCCGGCGGCGGCGATCGCGATCGGCACCAGGGCGACGGCGTACGCCGAGAGCACGCGCAGGAAGGCGCGGCGGGCGACGATCGGCCGGTGCATCGCCAGCAGCCCGGCGATCCCCGACGGCGCGTACAGGATCATGACGATGAAGAACACGCCGAGGTAGAGCAGCCACGCCGACGTGTAGTCCGACAGGCTGCTCTGCAGCCAGGTGATGACGATCGCGCCGAGGATCGGGCCGACGAAATACCCCGCGCCGCCGATATAGGCCATGATCAGCACGGTGCCCGAGCGCTGCGCGCCGACCGCGTCGGCCGAGACGATCTCGTAGTTGATCGCGTGCAGGCCGCCGGCCAAGCCGGCGAAGAGTCCGGCCACGGCGAAGACCAGCAGCCGCACGCGATGGGCACTGTAGCCGACGAATTCGGCGCGCTCGGGATTGTCGCGCACCGCGTTGCACATGCGCCCGGCCGGCGTGCGGGTGAAGCCGTACATCGCCAGCGCCGCGACCACAGCCCACGCGACGACCGCGTAGTAGACGTGGAGCTGCGATGCCAGCGGAAAACCCAGATCGACCGCGGCGCGGGTGCGGCTGGCGGTGATGCCCTCCTCGCCGCCGAACACGCCCGGCAGCAGGAACGTCGCCGCGTACACCAGCTCGCCGACGCCGAGCGAGATCAACGCGAAGATGGTCCCCGCGCGCCGGGTGGTGACCGCGCCGAAGACGACGCCGGCGAGCAGGCCGCCGCCGGCGCCGGCCAGCGGCACCAGCAGCATCGGCAACGGCAGACCGTGGTTGATCGCGCGCATCAAGCCGATCGCCGCGTAGCCGCCGAGCCCGAAATAGACGGCGTGGCCGAACGACAGAAGTCCAGTCTGTCCGAACAGCAGATTGAACGAAAGCGCGAACACCGACGCGATCGCCATCTGGGTCAGCAGCGAGCGGCCGAAATCGGCATTCAGTCCCGGCAGCAGCGGCAGCACGAGCAGCGCAATCAGCACCGCCAGCAACCACCATCCCCGGCGCCGGCGCCAGGCCGTGAACGGCGAGACCTTGCCGCCGACCGCGACGGCGGCGCTCATCGGTGGGCCCCCACGCTGGCGGCCTCATCGACCGATTCGGCCGCGGCGCTGCCCCCCGAGGGGACGCAATTCGCGCCTTGGGGCGACCCGGCGGCGCTCATACGTCGCGCGTGCCCAACAGGCCGCGCGGCCGCACGATCAGCATCAGCACCAGCAGCAGGTAGGGAACGATCGGCGCCGCAGTCGCCAGCTTGATCGCCAGCAGCTCGTGCAACGGTGACGCGCGCGACACGACGACCCCGGCGCTGCGAAAGAGGTCGAGCAGCGAATAGTCGACCGCCACCGCGAAGGTCTGCAGGATGCCGATCAGCATCGACGCGATCAGCGCGCCGCCGATCGAGCCTAAGCCGCCGACGACGACGACGACGAACACGATCGGACCGATGGCGTTGGCGAGCGTAGGCTGCGTCAGCAGCATGAAGCCGCCGATCACGCCGGCCAGTCCGGCCAGCGCGCTGCCGACGCCGAACACCAGCACGAATACCGCCGGCACGTCGTGGCCGAGCGCGCCGACCATGCGCGGATGCGTCAGCGCGGCCTGGATCACCAGTCCGATCCGGGTCCGGGTCAGCGCCAGCCAGAGAAAGACGAACATCGCGACCGAGATCAGCATCATCAGCCCCTTGTAGGCGGGGAAGGTGCTGCCGAAGACGTGGAACAGCGGAAAATCGATCACCGCCGGCACGTTGTTGGCGACCGCGTTGCGGCCCCAGAGCATCGTCACCAGCTCCTCGATCAGGTACGCCAGCCCGAAGGTGAACAGGATCTCGGCCACGTGCCCGCGCGAGTGCACGCGCGAGAGCCCGTAACGCTCGATCGCTGCGCCGACCAGTCCGCAGGCCAGCGGCGCGATCACCAGCGCCGGCCAGAATCCGACCCAGCGGCCGAACTGGAACGACAGATACGCGCCGAGCATGAACACACTGGCGTGGGCGAAATTGAGCACACCCATCATGCTGAAGATCAGCGTCAGCCCCGACGACAGCATGAACAGCAGCAGCCCGTAGACGACGCCGTTCAGCAGCGATACGGTGACGAGCTCGAGCACGGCGTCAAGCTCGAGTCATGTTGCGGCGGCCGGCCGCGGCACGCGGCTTGCCACGGCGCACCGGCCGCGATCGCCGCGCTATTTCGGCCGCACCATCTTGCAGGTCGTCGGCAGCGCGGTCGACTTGGCGTCGACCTTGGCGTCGGTCTTCCAGCCGAGCCCGGTGCCTTCGCTGTCGTACTTGACGTTGCGCTCCAGCGTCGACACGTACAGCGGCTGCAGCAACTGGTGGTTGTCGGCGCGCATCTCGACCTCGCCCAGCGAGGTCGTCATCTTCATGCCTTCCAGAGCGTGGGCGATCTTGACCGGGTCGTTCGAGTGCGCTTTTTTCGCCGCCGCTGCGAACATGTCCCACATCGTCTTGGCGCGCCAGTAGGCGTATTCGTTTTCCTTGCCAGGATAGCGCTTGCTGAACGCCGCCACCGAGGCGTCGAGCTCGGGCGTGGCGTTGCGGTGCCATTCCGACACCTGCTTGAGCGAATCGACACCCGCCTCGCCGATCGCGGTGACGGCGCCGGGGCTGCCGCCGTAGTAGGTTTCCCAGGTGACCTTGAGCCCGGCGTCCCTGCCGGCCTTGATCAGCAGCACCATGTCGTTGCTCCAGTTGCCGGTGATCACGGTGTCGGCGCCGGCGGCCTTGATCTTGGCGACGTAGGGTGAGAAGTCGTTGACCTTCTGCAGCGGGTGCAGCTCGTCGCCGACGATCCTGATGTCGGGACGCGACTCGGCGAGCATCTTGTTGGCCGCCGCGGCCACCGCCTTGCCGAACGAGTAGTCCTGGTTGATCAGGTATACCCGCTGCACCTTCTTGTCGCGGGCGATGACGTCGGTCAGCGCCGCCATTTTCATGTCGGCATCGGCGTCGAAGCGGAAATGCCAGAAGTTGCACTTGTCGTTGGTCAGTGCGGGATCGACCGCGGCGTAGTTGAGGAACACGACCTCCTTGCCGGGGTTGCGCTCGTTGTATTTGAGCACCGCGTCGGTAATCGCCAGCGCGACCGAGCTGCCGTTGCCCTGGACGACGTAGCGCGCGCCCTCGTCCAGCGCGCGCTTGAGCTGGATCAACGACTCCTGCGGATTGACCTTGTTGTCGTACGAAATCAGCTCGAGCTTCTCGCCGTTCAGGCCGCCGGCGGCATTGATGGCGTCGATGTAGAACTGATGCGTTTTCTGCGCCAGAATGCCGGTGGCGGCGGCGCCGCCCGACAGGGGATCGATGAAGGCGATCTTCACGTCCGCCGCCGCGGTCCCGGCAAGGCAGGCGATGGTGAAGCCCAGCCCCAGCATGCTGCGCGTGAATCCGTTCATGGCTCCTCCTGGCGTGATCGCGACCTGAACCTACCGAGCTGCGGGATAATCGTCGCCAGCGGATGCTAACGGTCCGCATGACGCCTTACAAGCGCGAACCGGACCGGCGCGATGCTGCGTTGCAGCAAGCCGGCGCCGCAAACCGGAACGCGCGAGGGAGAACGCCGATGCAGGGCCTGATGATGCACTGGCCGCTGATGATCTCGTCGCTGATCCGGCACGCCGACCGCTGCCACGGCGACCGGGAAATCGTCTCGCGCACCGTCGAAGGCCCGATCCACCGCTACACCTATCGCGACGCCCACGCGCGAGCGAAAAAGCTGGCCAACGCGCTGCTGCGGCTCGGAGTCGCCGCGGGCGAGCCGGTCGCGACGCTGGCGTGGAACGGCTATCGCCACATCGAGCTCTACTACGGCGTCTCCGGCATCGGCGCGATCATCCACACGGTCAACCCGCGGCTATTCCACGACCAGCTCGTCCACATCGTCAATCACGCCGCCGACCGCCTGGTCTTTTTCGATCTCTCGTTCCTGCCGCTGGTCGAGAAGCTCGCCGCATCGTGCCCGACGGTGACGACGTGGATCGCAATGACCGATCGCGCGCACATGCCGGAGTCGAAGCTGCCCCTGCTCTGCTACGAAGAGCTGCTGGCGGCCGAGAGCGGCGATTTCGAGTGGCCCGAGTTCGACGAGAACACCGCGGCGGGGCTTTGCTATACGTCGGGGACGACCGGGCATCCGAAGGGCGTCCTTTTCAGCCATCGCTCGACGCTGCTGCACGCGCTGGCGGTCTGCCAGACCGACGCACGCGGGTATTCGGCGCGCAGCGTCGTGCTGCCGATCGTGCCGATGTTCCACGTCAACGCCTGGGGCATCCCGTATTCGGCGCCGCTGGTCGGCGCCAAGCTGGTGTTGCCAGGCGCCGGCCTCGACGGCAAGAGCCTGTACGAATTGTTCGAAAGCGAAAAAGTCGATTCCTCCGCCGGCGTGCCGACGGTCTGGCTGGGGGTGATCGCCTACATGCGGCAGAACAAGCTCAAGTTCTCCACTCTGAGGCACACGACCATCGGCGGCGCCGCGTGCCCGCAGGCGATGATGCAGACCTTGCGCGACGAGTTCGACGTGACGGTTGCGCACGGCTGGGGAATGACCGAAATGAGCCCGGTCGGCACGATCGGCAGCCTGCTCGCGAAGCATATGAATCTCTCCGCCGACGCGCGCTTCGCGCTGGCGCTGACGCAGGGACGCCCGCTGTACGGCGTCGAGATGAAGATCGTCGATGCCGAGGGCCGCGACCTGCCGCGCGACGGCATCGCCACCGGCAACGTGATGGTCAAGGGGCCGTGGGTGCTGCGCGACTACTACAACAGCGACGAGCCTTCTCCGCTGTCGGCCGACGGATGGTTTCCGACCGGCGACGTCGGTTCGCTCGATCGCGACGGCTACCTGAAGATCACCGACCGCTCCAAGGACGTGATCAAGTCCGGGGGCGAGTGGATAAGCTCGATCGAGCTGGAGAACGTCGCGGTCGGCCATCCGGCGGTGGCCGAGGCCGCGGTCATCGGCGTGTTTCATCCGAAATGGACCGAGCGTCCGCTGCTGCTGGTAGTCAGGAAGAACGGCGCCGAAGTGACTCGCGACGACCTGCTCGCCTTCTACCAGGGCAAGGTGGCGAAATGGTCGACGCCCGACGACGTCGTGTTCGTCGACGAGCTGCCGCATACCGCGACCGGGAAGCTGTCGAAGAAGGTGCTGCGGGAGACCTACCGGCAGTACCGCCTGCCTACGGCGTGAAGCGGCGCTTCGCGTCAATGCGGCGCCGGCTCGCTCGACTGCTGGACCGCGTGAACCCGGACCGGCCGGTCGAAGCCCTTGAGCGAGACTTCGCCCAGATCCTCGAAACTGAGTCCCTTGCCGAGGCACAGCTCGGCGACCGCGTTCGACACCAGGCTCTGCTCCGGCGCGGCATGGGCGCACAGCCGCGCCGCAAGATGAACCGTCGATCCGAACAGATCGGCGTGGCTTTCGACCGGCTCGCCGGCCGCGGCGCCGATCCGGACCTTGATCGGGAGCTCGGCGTTCAGGGTCAACGAACGCTGGATTCGCGTCGCGCAGCGAACCGCCGCTACCGTCGACACGAAGCAGACCATGAAACCGTCGCCGGTGTGCTTGATCTCGCGGCCGCCCAGCGCGCCGAGCGCATCGCGGACGATCGAGTCGTGGGCGCGCAGGAAGTTGAGCGCGGCATCGTCTCCCAGGCGCTGCATCAGCTCGGTCGAGCCGACGACGTCGGTGAACATGACGGTGCGGATCCCGGGGTCGCGCTCGTTCTGCGCGCCGCCGGGGATCAGCGCCGCGCCGCCGGGGTTCACTTCGCACCCCCCGAGGAATTCATCGGCGACATCGGGCGAAACCTCGATGATCTTGGAGGCGACCAGGCCGTGCGCTTCCAGGTGCACCCGGGCCGCGGCTTCCGCGCTGGGCGCGGTGCAGAGGCAGAAGATCGTGCCCTTGCTCTCGTTGATCCAGTACTTGTGATACTCGACGCCGTACTTCGCCTGCGTGGCGACATCGGCGTTGTGCGCCTTGGCCACGTCTTCCGCAGTGGCGCCCTGGACTCGATGGATGTCCATGTACATCGGCATGTCGACCTCCCCTCCGATACGCGCGACGCGTCGGCGCTTCGGGCAAACCCGGCCACGGCGCCCGGCTCGTCCGCCCGATCAGGCCGCGGAGGCATGGCGCGAAACGGTGATTTTCGGCGGCCGGCGCAGCGTCTGGTAGACGACGCAATAGCGCTCGGTCAGCCGCAGAAGCGTAGCGAGCTCTTCCTGCGTGGCGTCGGTGTCCAGATCGAAATCGAGGCGGATGCGCTGAAATCCGACCGGAGCTTCCTTGTCGACGCCCAGCGTGCCGCGAAAATCGAGATCGCCTTCGGCGCGCACCGCCCCGCTGCGGATGTCGACGCCGATCGCAGTCGCGACCGCGTTGAGCGTGACGCCTGCGCAGGCGACCAGCGCTTCCAGCAGCATGTCGCCCGAGCAGGCGGACATCCCATCGCCGCCGGTGGCCGGATGCAACCCCGCGGCGGTCAGCGCCTTGCCGGTATCGATCTTGCAAGTGACGCCCTCGCCGAGCCGGCCCTGGGCCTTGAGCGTGATCAGCGCCGCCTCGGGCCGCGCCCTGTACCGCTCCTTGAGCGGCGCCTGGATGGCGCGGAGTTCCTCGTTATTCATTGCCATGAGGGTATTGTCAGGCGACTGCGCTATTAGACCGCATGGCCGCGCAATAACCTAGCCCGCCGGCCGGCTCCGATGTTGCGACGCAACAAGGCGGCGCTGCACGCGGAACCACCGTCGCCGAAAAACGATCTACTTCCGTCAGGCAAAGGAGCACGTATGCAGAAAATCACGCCGTTCCTCTGGTTCAACGGTCAGGCCGAAGAGGCGGCCCGGTTCTACACGTCGACCTTCGGCAACTCGAAGATGGGCGACATCATGCGCTACGGCGATGCGGGACCCGGACCGAAGGGCTCGGTCATGTGGGTCACGTTCGAGCTCGACGGCCAGGAGTTCTACGCGCTGAACGGCGGCCCGCAGTTTACCTTCACGCCGGCGATTTCGTTTTTCGTCAAGTGCAGGACGCAGGAAGAAGTCGATGGCTTCTGGGCGAAGCTCGGCGAAGGCGGCACCATCCAGCAGTGCGGCTGGCTGCAGGACAAGTTCGGCGTGTCGTGGCAGATCGTGCCGACGGTCCTGGGCGAAATGCTGCAGGACAAGGATCCGGCCAAATCCAGACGCGTGATGGAAGCGATGATGAAAATGGTCAAGCTCGACATCAAGGGGCTGCAGGACGCGTACCAGGGTCGATAAGCAAGCGTTGCAGGGTCGCGATAGACTCGCACTTTCCTCCGAGTGTCGATGAGAGGGGGTAATCGATGATGCGCAGGATAGCGGCGGCGTGGTTGCTGGCTATTGGGCTGAGCGGGACGGCGCTCGCGGCCGATCTGCAGCAACTCACGCGCGATACACAGCGCATCACGAAAGCCGGGGAGGATCTGACCTTCGTCTGGTGGATGCCGCAGGCGTGGTGGGAAGAAAACCTGAACGGCAACCCAGCGCTTACTGCCGCGGGCCGATCGCAGGTGTTGGCAGTACTCGACGATTACATCATTTTTTCGCTCGCTCGCAACAAGGTGCTCATCAGCGGCATGGAGTCTGTCTCCAGGTCCGACATGCTGGCGCATGCACGATTCGAAGTCGGCGGCAAGGTCATCGAACCCATCGAAGGCCAGAATCTTTCACCGGCAATGCAGGGGATGCTGGCCTCGTTCAAGCCGGCGCTGGCGAGCATGCTCGGAAAGTTCGGACAAAGCCTCGAGATCGTCGTCTACCCGGGAAAGCGGGACGGTCAGAGCCTGGTCGATCCGCTCAAAAGCGGGTCGTTGCAATACACGTTTTACGGCCAGACCTTTACGTGGCGCTTGCCGCTGGGAAGCCTGCTGCCGCCCAAGGTGGATCCGAAGACCAATGAGGAATTCCCGGGCAACTACGACTTCAATCCCTATTCGGGCGACCCGCTTCGGGTCAAATGAGCCGTTGAGCGGTCGACGGTCGCAACGCAGTCGATGAGACGAGGCGCCTCGAGGCGCTCGGCCCAGGATGCAAAATCGCGACGCGGGCCGCGCCACTCGAGAGCGTCGACATTGCGGAACAGCGGCGCGTCGGTCTTCAGCGTCGCCAGGCGCTTGAACAACAGGGCGCGGTCGCGCTGTGCGCCCAGCACCGAAGCCGGGAAATCCTCGATCCGCCCGTGTTGATTCAACAGTCGCGCTGCGCCGACGGCGCCGATGCCGGAAATGCCCGGGTAGCCGTCGGCGGCGTCGCCAACCAGCGCGAGGTAATCGGGGATCAGCGCCGGGACCACGCCGAACTTCGACCGCACGCCTTCCTGGTCGAAGATCCGATTCGCCCGGCGATCCATCTGCACGACGCGGTCGCCGCGCACGCACTGCGCCAGGTCCTTGTCTACGGTCCAGATGCAGACCTTTTCGACACGCCGATCGGACTCGGCGATCCGCGCGGCGGAAGCGAGACCGTCGTCGGCCTCGAGCTCGACCATCGGCCAGACGACGACGCCCATCGCGGCCAGTGCGTCTTCCAGCGGGTGAAACTGCGCGAACAGCGCCGGCTCGATCCCCTCGCTCGTCTTGTAGCCCGGCCAGAGGTCATTGCGGAAAGACTCGATGACGTGATCGGTCGCCACGCCGACGTGGGTCGCGCCCTTTTCGAGCATTTGCAGCATCGTCTGCAGCACGCCGACGACCGCGCCATACCGCTTGTCCTTGCCCTTGTTGAAACGGCGCAGGCCGTAGAAGTGCCTGAACAGCTCGTAGGTGCCGTCGACGAGATGGACAATCATGCGTATCGACGCGCCTCCACGGCCGGGCCTCGGGCGCGGTATCGCATCACTGGCAGACGGTCCCCGGCGAGACGAAGATCTCGCGCGTGATCGCCTTCGACTGCGTCACGCCGCCGACCGTGTAGTCGAATGTTCCGGTGTTGCCGTCGGTGAAGGTGAATGTCGCGGTGCCGACCACGGTGCCCGCCACCGCCGCCGGGTCGAACGGCACCGCGTCGAACGGGGGCCCTGTCGTGCGGAAGAGCGTTCCGCTGTAGACGCCGAGCGCGGTCTTGGGCGCGGTGGCCACCAGCCACATCGGCGTGCCATCGAGGTCGTAGGTGAACCAGGTGGCGAAGATCGTGTCGCCCTGGTGCGTGAGATTGACGCCCCATCCCGACTCGGAGCCCGCGGGCGCCGCCCACCACAGGTCCTGATAGTTGTAGGCCAGCGTCAGGTCGGTGAGGATGCCGAACATGCAGGTGGGAAGCTGGGCGAAGACCTCGCGCGTGATCGACTTGGTCTGCGCGATGCCGTCGACCGTGTAGGCGAAGGTTCCGTTGTCGAGATCGCTGAAGGTCAGCGTGCCGGTGCCGACCGCGGCGCCGTTGACCAGCGACGGACTGAACGGGACCGAGTCGAACGGCGGGCCGGTCGTTTCGAACAGCGTGCCGCTATAGGCGCCGGCCGCGTCGAGGGACGCGGCCATCGCCAGCCACAATCCCTTGCCCGTCAGGTCGTAGGTGAACCATGTCGCGAAGATCGTGTCGCCCTGGTGCGCCAGGTTGATGCCCCAGCCGGCTTCCGATCCGGCAGGCGCGTTCCACCACAAGCCTTCGTAGTTCGGCGGTCCGGCAGCGATGACCTCGACATCGGTCGCCGGCGACGCAGCGCCGATCGGCGAGCCATCCGGCGCGCTCACCTGCCACTGGAAGTTGTAGCTGCCGACCGTAGCCGGCACGGTGATGTAGAACGTGAACGTGACCGACGCGCCCGCAGCCGTATCGGCCGGCAGCGGCACCGACGTCACGCTCCAGGTCGTGCCGCCGGCGGCGTCGGCGGAGCGCAGCGTGAAGCCGTCGGTCGTCTTCCAGGTGGTCAGCGTCGTGTTCTTGAACGTCTCGGTGACCAGCACGACCGCGTCGGCCGGCACCGCAGGCGGCACCTGTTGCCCGATGAACTCCGAGGCGGTCGACACGCTGACCTGCGGGTCGGGTGTCTCGTCGCCGAAGGTCCCGAAATGCTCGGACAGCATGCGAAAGCGAAGCGGCGCCGGCGCCGAAAAACGGCATCCCAGCGGCTCGACGACGAAGTCGAACGTCACCTGCTGATTCGGCGCCACGTCGTACGGCAGCAGCACGCGATTCCCGCTCTGGCTGCCGTACGGGTTGCCCTGGATGCACCAGTAGAAGTTGTCCTGCGGCTCGGCCGTCGCCAGGAACACGTCGCCGTCGGCGCGGTACCAGGTCGCGGTGCCCGTGTTCTGCATCGTTACCGAGATCGTGGTCGGGCGAAGCAGCTCGATGAACGACGGCACCGATTCCGAGATGTAGGCGGCGGAGTAAGCGGGTTGCGCGCGTCCGGGCGCTGCGAGCACGCACGAGCCCAGGATCAGCGCGATGGCGATCGAACGAGGGAAGCGCGCGGCGGAGACGTGTTGAGAAGCGATCGGTGTCACCCGGCGTTGGCATCGGCGGCGAGCTTTCGCACACCGATCTGCAGCTTACCATCTCGTTCGACATTGGTAACGCGTGCGGCCGCCATCGCGTCTATGTAGGCCTCGATTGACGAGGCGTCGTTTTCGGTACTTAATTGCGGGTCCGCCGCATCGTCCGTCAGCCAGGGAGCCTCCGTCATGAACCGACCTGCCGTCCCGCTTCGCTCTCGTCGCGCTATAGGCGCCATGATCGGTGCCGTCATGATGGCGGCGCTACTGAGCGCTCCTGCCGCCGTAGCGCAAGGACAGAAAGTGCTCAGGTTCATCCCGCAAGCGGACCTGCGCATTCTCGATCCGATCACCACGACCGCGTATATCACCCGCAACCACGGGTACATGATCTACGACACGCTGTTCGCCACCGACGCCAAGTTCCAGGTCCAGCCCCAGATGGTGGACAAGTACGAGATCAGCAAGGATCAGCTCACCTACACCTTCACGCTTCGCGACGGGCTCAAGTTCCACGACGGCGCGCCGGTGCGTTCGGCCGATTGCATCGCGTCGATCGACCGGTGGTCGAAGCGCGACGCGCTGGGCCAGAAAATGGCGGAGGCGACCGAGTCGTGGACCGCAGTCAACGACAAGACCTTCACCCTCAAGCTCAAGAAGCCGTTTCCGCTCACCCTCGAAGCGCTTGCGAAACCGTCGTCCAACGTCCCCTTCATCATGCCGGAGCGCATCGCCAAGACCGATGCGTCCACCAACATCACCGAGCCGATCGGCTCCGGTCCGTTCAAGTTCGTGAAGTCGGAGTGGGTCCCGGGCAGCAAGGTGGTCTATGTCAAGAACACTGACTACGTGCCGCGCAAGGAGCCGCCGTCGTGGGCGGCCGGCGGCAAGGTGGTCAAGGTCGACCGTGTCGAGTGGATCTACATTCCCGACTCCGCCACCGCCGCGGCGGCGATCAATGCGGGCGAGGTCGACTGGTGGGAGCAGATGCCGCCCGATCTGATCCCCGTGCTGGCGAAGAACAAGGACATCAAGGTCGAGAACATCGATCCGCTCGGCTCGATGGGCCTGCTCCGCTTCAATTTCATGTATCCACCGTTCAACAACCAGAAGATGCGTCAGGCGGTGCTCTACGCGCTCGATCAGAACGACTACGTGCTCGGCATCGCAGGCAGTCGGAAGAACGGCCATCCCTGCTATTCCTACTTCACCTGCGGCACTCCGCTGTCGAGCGAAGTCGGCGCCGAGCCGGCGAAGGGCAAGCGCGATTTCGACAAGGCGAAGCAGCTGATCAAGGAAGCTGGCTACAAGGGCGAGAAGATCGTCATCATCGACGCGACCGATCAGCCGATCGTGCATTCGCAATCGCTGCTGACCGCCGAGATGCTGCGCAAGCTCGGTCTCAACGTTGACCTGCAGGCGGGCGACTGGGGCACGCTGATCACGCGCCGGTCGTCGAAGGAGCCGATCGACAAAGGTGGCTGGTCGATCTTCCACACCTGGCTGGTCGGCCCCGACGTGACCTCGCCGGCGCTCAATTTCGCGATCCGAGGCTCGGGCCAGAAAGCCTGGTTCGGCTGGCCGGACGACCCCAAGATCGAGGAGCTGCGCGACGCGTGGTTTGCGACGACCGACGCCGCCAGCTCGAAGAAGGCCGCCGAAGCCGTGCAGATGCGAGCGTTCGATTTCGTGCCGTACGTACCGACCGCGCAGTTCATCCTGCCGACCGCGTATCGCACGAACCTCTCCGGCGTGATCATCGCGCCGATCACGCTGATGTGGAACGTGGAGAAGAAATAGCGAAGGAGATCTCGTTCCGCTGGTCAGTCGGCCGTATCCCGAAGACCCGCGGACCGGGTCGCCTTGCGCGCCCGTTCTCACGACTCGAAGTAGCAGCCGGCACGGGTCCCGCCGCTCGCAATCCTGCGTCGGTGCTGCCGGGTCGCGTCGTCCTCGTGGCGACGGTCAATGGGACGATGATCGAAACTTCGAAAAGGTGGAGGAGTTCAATCAGAAGACCCTGGCGTCCTGCGCCGCAGCGGCGGCTAGACGGCGCTTAGGTTGAGCGGCAGATGATCGCCTACATCGTCCGGCGCCTCATTTCGACCATCGTCGTGATGGCGGTGGTCGCGTTCGTCGTGTTCTCGCTCTTGTACCTGACGCCGGGCGATCCGGCGGCGATCATCGCGGGCGACGTCGCGACCGACGAGGACATCCGCCGCATCCACGCCCGGCTCGGCCTGGACGATCCGTTCCTGGTGCAGTTCGGGCGCTGGCTGTGGTCGCTCGCGCACGGCGATCTCGGCACGTCGATCTTCACCAACCTTCCGGTCATGCAGCTCATCGGCCAGCGGGTCGAGCCGACGCTGTCGCTGACGTTGTGCACGCTGGTGGTGTCGATCCTGATCGCGATTCCGTTGGGCGTCGTCGCCGCCGCCAAGGCGGGGGGCTGGCTCGATCGCGCGGTGATGTCGTTCTCGGTGCTGGGCTTCTCGGTTCCCGTGTTCGTGTTCGCCTACATTCTGATCCTCACCTTTTCGGTCCGCTTTGACTGGCTGCCGGTCCAGGGCTACCGCAGCCTGCACGACGGCGTGTGGGAATGGCTGCGACACCTGATCCTGCCGAGCATTGCGCTGGGGACGGTGTACGTCGCGCTGATTACGCGGATGACGCGAGCCAGCATGCTCGACGTGCTGGCGCAGGACTTCATCCGCACCGCGGAGGCGAAAGGCCTCGCGCCGGAGCAGGTGCTGATCGGCCACGCGCTCAAGAACGCGGCGATCCCGGTGGTGACCGTCGTCGGCGTCGGCGTCGCGTTGCTGATCAGCGGCGCCATCGTCACCGAGACGGTGTTCGCGCTGCCCGGCATCGGCCGGCTTACCGTCGACGCGATCCTGAGGCGGGACTACCCGATCATCCAGGGCGTGATCCTGATCTTTTCCGCGATCTACGTCCTGGTCAATCTGGCGGTCGACATGTCGTACGTGCTGTTCGATCCGCGGATACGCCTGACGTGAGCTCGACCACGATCGGCCTGCCGCCGGCCGAGTCGGCACGCTCGGTGTCGCCGACATGGACGCGCTTTCGCGACGCCTTCAGGCGCCACCCGACCGCCCTCATCGGCGGCGCCATTTTGATCGTCATGGTGGCCATCGCGATTCTCGCGCCCTGGCTGGGGACCATCGACCCGCAAGCCGTGTTTCCCGCCAGGCGCCTGCAGCCACCGTCGGCGGAGGCCTGGCTCGGCACCGACATGCTCGGCCGCGACGTCTACAGCCGCGTCGTCTTCGGCACGCGCGTATCGCTCGTCGTCGGCCTGGCCGTCGCGGCGCTGTCGACCTTGCTGGGGCTGGCGATCGGGCTTTTCACCGGCTACGTCCGCCGGGTCGACGCCGTCGTGATGCGGGTCATGGATGGCCTGATGTCGATTCCCTCGGTGCTGCTCGCCATCGCACTGATGGCGCTGACCAAGGCCTCGATCGGCAACGTCATCGTCGCCATCACACTGGCCGAGGTCCCGCGCGTGGTGCGCCTGGTGCGCAGCCTGGTCCTCAGCCTGCGCGAGCAGCCGTACGTCGAAGCCGCGATCGCGGCCGGAACGACGTTACCGCGCATCCTCGTGCGCCACATCCTCCCCAACATCGTCGCGCCGCTGCTGGTGCAGGGAACCTACGTCTGCGGGTCGGCGATGATCACCGAGGCGATTCTTTCGTTCATCGGCGCCGGCACGCCGCCCAATATCCCGAGCTGGGGCAACATCATGGCCGAAGGGCGAAGCCTGGTCCAGATCGCAGGCTACCTGATCATCTTCCCCGGCATCTGCCTGTCGCTCACCGTCCTGGCGGTGAATCTGCTCGGCGACGGCATGCGCGATGCGCTCGACCCGCGGCTGGCGCGGCGCATGTGATGAACGCGAAATCGGAATCCGTCGCGCCGCTGCTCGACGTACAGGGGCTGAAGACGTACTTCTTCACCCGCGACGGCGTCGTGCGAGCCGTCGACGGCGTGTCGTTTTCGGTGCGACCGGGCGAGACGCTTGCGATCGTCGGCGAGTCGGGCTGCGGCAAGAGCGTCACCTCGCTGTCGATCTTGCGGCTGGTCGCATCGCCGCCCGGACGAACGGTCGAAGGACGCGTGGTGTTCGGAGGGCGCGATCTGCTGTCGCTGCCGGAGCCGGAGATGCGCAGGATCCGAGGCGACGCAATCTCGATGATTTTCCAGGAGCCGATGACGTCGCTGAATCCGGTCCTGACCATCGGCCGCCAGATCGCCGAAGCGTTGGTCCTGCACCGCGGCCTTTCGCGCGAACAAGCCGGCGCGCGCGCGATCGAGATGCTGCGGCTGGTCCGCATGCCCGAGCCGGAGCGTCGCGTTCTCCAGTACCCGCATCAGCTTTCGGGCGGGATGCGGCAGCGCGTGATGATCGCGATGGCGCTCGCCTGCGAGCCGCGACTGCTGATCGCGGACGAGCCGACCACCGCGCTCGACGTCACGATCCAGGCGCAAATCCTCGATCTGATGCGCGAGCTCAAGGCGAGGACGGGCGCCGCCATCATGTTGATCACGCACGATCTCGGCGTGGTCGCGGAAATGGCGCAGCGCGTGATCGTGATGTACGCAGGACGCAAGGTCGAGGAAGCATCGGTCCTGGACCTGTTCGCGCTGCCGCGCCATCCATACACCCGCGGCCTGCTCGACTCGATTCCGAAGCTCGGCGCGGCGGGCGGCGCCAGCGAAGGCGCGGCCGGTGGGCGGCTGGCCGAAATCGCGGGCACCGTGCCGTCGCTCGTCCAGCCGATCGTCGGCTGCGCGTTCGCGCCGCGCTGCGCGTATGCGCGCGAGCGCTGTTGGATCGAATATCCGCCGCTGGAGGAAAAAGCGCGCGGCCATTGGGCTGCCTGCTGGGAGTCGGAGCGCGTAGCGGATGCGGCGGCGAAGGCGGCCGCATGAACGCGACCGAGCCGGGTCCGGGTGTCGCACCGCCGCTGCTCGAGGTCGAGCACCTGACCAAGCATTACCCGATGCGCGGCGCCGTGTTCGGCCGGACGCGGGCCAGCGTCCACGCGGTCGACGACGTGAGCTTCTCGATTCGCCACGGCGAGACGCTCGGCCTCGTCGGCGAGTCGGGCTGCGGCAAGTCGACCATCGGCAAGGCCGTGCTGAGGCTCGTCGAGCCGACGGCCGGCAGCATCGAATGGCGCGGACAGCGCATCGACCGGCTTCACGGCGGCGCGATGCGGCCTTATCGGCGCGAACTGCAGGCCGTGTTCCAGGATCCCTATGCATCGCTCAATCCGCGCATGCGCGCGGCGGACATCGTCGCCGAGCCGATCCGCAATTTCGAGGAGATCCCGGCGCCGGAAATTCTCGACCGCGTCGCGTCGCTGTTCGAAAAAGTCGGCTTGCGCGCCGACCAGCTCCGGCGCTATCCGTACGAATTCTCCGGCGGACAGCGGCAGCGGCTCGGGATCGCGCGAGCGCTGGCGCCCCGGCCGAAGCTCATCGTCTGCGACGAGCCGGTCTCCGCGCTCGACGTCTCGGTGCAAGCGCAGGTCATCAACCTGCTCGGGGATCTGCAGCGCGAGTTCGGCCTGTCGTATCTTTTCGTGGCGCACGACCTGGCGGTGGTCGAGCACATCAGCCACCGCGTCGCCGTGATGTACCTGGGCAGGCTGGTCGAGCTCGCGGCGACGCGCACGCTGTTCGCCAACCCGCAGCACCCTTACACCGAGGCGCTCCTTTCGGCGGTGCCGGTGCCCGATCCGACCGTGCAGAGAAGGCGCATCATCCTTGCCGGCGATGTGCCGAGCCCGGTCGACCTGCCGAAGGGTTGCCGCTTCCACACGCGGTGTCCGTACGCCTTCGACCGCTGCCGCGTCGAAGAGCCGCTGCTGAAGGAAGTGCTGCCCGGTCATTTCGCCGCCTGCCACTTGCGCGATGCGCCGCCGATGGCCGATAGTTCCGTGCATCATTGATCCTGGGATGGGATCCATATCATGAGCGGCCTCAACCGCCTGAGCGCGACGTCCGCGGCGCGCAAGCTCGCGGCGCGAGAGATCACGGCCGAGGCGCTGCTTGCGGATTGCATCGAGCGCATCGCCGAGCGCGAGCCGGACGTTCGCGCCTGGACCTTTCTCGACACCGACACCGCGATGCAGCGCGCCCGCGCGCTCGATCGGCAAGGCGCTTCGGGGCTCCTGCACGGCCTTCCGATCGCGGTCAAGGATCTGTTCGACACGGTCGACATGCCGGCCTGCTACGGGTCGCCGATCTACAGGGACCATCGCCCCGCGTGGGATGCGGCGTGCGTCGCGCTGGCGCGGGCGGCGGGCGCGATCGTCGTCGGCAAGACGGTCACGACCGAGTTCGCGACCTTCCACCCCGGTCCGACCGGCAATCCGCACAACCTGAAGCACACGCCCGGCGGTTCGTCGTCGGGCTCGGCGGCGGCGGTCGCCGACTGGATGGTGCCGCTGGCGTTCGGCTCGCAGACCGCCGGCTCGATCGTGCGTCCGGCCGCTTTTTGCGGCGTCGTCGGCTACAAGCCGACTTTCGGCATGGTGTCCCGCGTCGGCGTCAAGATGATCTCCGACACCCTGGACACGATCGGCGCACTCGCCCGCAGCGTGCCCGATGTCGCGCTGTTCGTGGCCGCGCTTGCCGGCCGGCGCGATCTTCTGCTCGACCGGCCGGCCGACGACGTTCCGCGCATCGGCCTGTGCAGGACCTACGAATGGAATCGTGCGCAGCCCGAAATGGTCAAGGCGTTCGACGACGCCGCGAAGCGCCTGCGCGCGGCCGGGGCAAGCGTGCGCGAGGTGACGCTGCCGCCGCCATTTTCGGGCTTGGTCGACGCGCAGACGGCGATCATGGTGCGCGAAGTCGCGACATCGCTGGTGTACGAAAATCTCGCGCACCGCGCGGCACTGAGCGATGACATGACCCGGATGATCGACGCCGGCCTCGCCGTCTCGCCCGAGCAATACGACGGCGCGCGGTCGCTGACCCGGACCTGCCGGGCGATGCTTCCCGAGGTTTTCAAGGAGCTCGACGTGCTGGTCGCGCCCAGCACTCGAGGCGAGGCGCCCGAAGGCATCGCCGCCACCGGCGATCCGCTGTTCAACCGCATCTGGACGCTGCTGCATGTCCCCGTCGTGCATTTGCCGGTCGGTGAGGGCCCTCGCGGGTTGCCGGTCGGTGTCACGGTCGTCGGCAACGTCGGCGCGGATCGCGCGACGCTCAGGGCCGCCGACTGGATGTACGCTCGTCTCGGTGGCGGCCAGAGCCCACCGCTTGAGTGAGAGGAATCGCGATGACGAGACCGCCGGGCATGGTTGATTCTCCCGACAGCGCGACGGCCGCGCTGCGGGTCGACGGCGAACGGCTCTGGCGCTCGCTGATGGAGCTGGCCCGGATCGGCGCCACGCCCAAGGGCGGCGTGCGGCGGCTCGCACTCACCGATCTCGACCGGCAGGGGCGCGATCTCGTCGTCCGATGGCTGCGCGAGACCGGCAGCAAGGTCGAGATCGACGGCGCCGGCAACATCTTCGCCATCCGGGCCGGACGCGATTCTGGGGCGGGCGTCGTGCTGACCGGCAGCCACATCGACACGCAGCCCTCCGGCGGCAAGTTCGATGGCAACTACGGCGTGCTCGCGGGACTGGAAGTGCTGCGCACGCTCGAGGACGCGAAGGTCGCGACCGACAAGCCGGTCGGGGTGGCGATATGGACCAACGAGGAAGGCAGTCGCTTCGTCCCGGTGATGGGGGGCTCGGGCGCCTTCGCCGGCGTGTTTCCGCTCGAACACCTGTTGAAGCAGCGCGACGTCGATGGTATCTCGTTCGGCGAGGCGCTCGACCGCATCGGTTACGCGGGCAGCGCCCCGGTCGGCAAGCGTGCTCTCGACGCGTATTTCGAGGCGCACATCGAGCAGGGCCCGGTCCTCGAGCGCGAGGACAAGACCGTCGGCGTGGTGACCGGCGCGCTGGGACTGCGCTGGTACGACTGCGTCTGGACCGGGCAGGACGCGCACGCCGGTCCGACGCCGATGGAAGCGCGCCGTGACGCGTTGCGCGGCGCGTCACGGTTCGTCGAGGCGATCCATGAGCTCGCGATGCGCCACGCGCCCGACGGCCGGGCCACCGTCGGCTTCATGCAGGTCAGCCCGAACTCGCGCAACGTCGTGCCCGGGCGCGTGATAATGACGGTCGATATGCGCCATCCCGACGACGACGCGCTGGCGGCGATGGATAGCGAGCTTCGCGCCGATGCCGCGGCGATCGCCCGCGAGCTACGGCTCGAATGCGGATTGACGCTGGTCGACCAGTTCAAGGCGTCGCGCTTCGACCCCGCGTGCGTGGCTGCCGTGCGAGCGGCGACGAAGGCGCTCGACTATCCGCATCGCGACATGGTGAGCGGCGCCGGCCACGACGCGATCTATATCGCCCGCGTCGCGCCGACGTCGATGATTTTCGTGCCGTGCAAGGACGGCATCAGCCACAACGAGATCGAGGATGCACGGCCGGAGCACCTCGAGGCGGGAACCAACGTCCTGCTGCACGCCGTGCTCGCGCGCGCCGGCGCAGGAGGAGGAGGAGTGACATGAAGCGATTCATGAAAGGCAGATATCTGATCCTGGGCATCCTGTGCCTGATGTATTTCATCGCCTATGTCGACCGCGTCAACATTTCGGTTGCGGCCCCGCTGATCAAGCAGGAATGGCACCTGTCGGCGAGCGAGCTGGGCCTGGTCTTCTCGGCCTTCGCGGTGCCGTACACGTTCATGCAGATCATCGGCGGCTGGCTCGCCGACAAGCTCGGACCGCGGCTCGTCCTGGCGCTGCTGAGCCTCGTTTGGGGGGCGGCGACGATCCTCACCGGATTCGCAGGCGGCGTGGCGACGCTGGTCGTGTTCCGCTTCCTGCTCGGCATCGGCGAAGGAGGCGCGTTCCCGACCGCGACTCGCGCTTTCACCTACTGGATGCCCGCCACCGAGCGCGGGTTTGCGCAGGGGATAACGCACAGCTTCGCCCGCCTCGGCGGCGCGGTGACACCGCCGATCGTGCTGGCCATCGCGCTGGCCTCCGGCTGGCGCCAGTCGTTCTTCGTCCTCGGAAGCATCAGCCTCGTCTGGACCGTGGTCTGGATCTGGCTTTTCCGCAACACGCCGGTCGAGCACAAGTGGGTGTCTCCCGCCGAGCTGGCGGAGATCGGGGTCAAAGCCGACGAGATGCACGCGGCCGCCAAGGGCAGGACGCCGTGGATGCCGATGATCAAGCGCATGTGGCTGGTCACCTTCGTCGATTTCTGCTACGGCTGGTCGCTGTGGGTGTTCCTCACCTGGCTGCCTTCGTATCTGAAGGATGCGCGCGGATTCAATCTCAAGCAGATCGCTCTGTTCGCGACGCTTCCCCTCCTCGCGGGCGTCGTCGGCGATACGCTGGGCGGCGTCGTCTCCGACTTCATCTACAAGAAGAGCGGAAGTCTCAAGCTTGCCCGGCGCGGGCTGCTGCTGACCGGACTGGTCGGCGCGCTGGTGTTCATCCTGCCGGCGGTGTACACCGGTTCTGCGCTGACGGCGGTGTATTTCCTCGCCGCGTCGTTCTTCTTCCTCGAACTGACTAACGCGGTGCTCTGGAGCCTGCCGATCGATATCGCCGGAAAATATGCGGGTACGGCAGGCGGCATGATGAACACCGGCTTCGGGCTGGCCGGCATCATCTCGCCGGCGGTGTTCGGATTCCTGATCGACAAGACCGGCGCCTACCAGGTCCCGTTCGTGATCACCGGCGTGCTGCTGCTGATCGGCGCCGGAGCGTCGCTGTTCATCGACCCGAACAAGCGCATCGATACGGTCGAGCCTCCGGCGGGTGATCTGCGGGCGAGCTTCGCCAAGTGAACCCGGATCCGGAAAGCGAATCACAGAAGCACGGGAAGGGATGCTGACATGAGCACGACCTTGGGCGGGACGCGACAAGCAAGCGCTCCGGGCATCGACAAAGTGGTGTCGAGCCTGGTGGCGCGGGCGCGCGCCGCGCAGCGACGCTACGAGGCCTACTCGCAAGAGCAGGTCGACGAAGTCGTGACCGCCGCCGGCTGGGCGATCGTCGACCCCGAGCACAACCGCGTGCTGGCCGAGCTGGCCGTGGCGACCACGGGGCTCGGCAACGTCGCCGACAAGATCAGCAAGAACCGGCGCAAGACGATGGGGTTGCTGCGCGACCTCGCCGGCGCGCGCTCGGTCGGCGTGATCTCCGAGGACAAGGCCCGAGGGCTGGTCGAGATCGCCCGCCCGGTCGGCGTCGTCGGCGCGGTCGTCCCGTCGACCAATCCCGCGGCGACGCCGGCGAACAACATCATCAACGCACTCAAGGGCCGCAACGCCATCATCCTGTCGCCGTCGCCCAAGGGCTCGCCGACCAGCACGAAGCTGCTGGAATACGTCCACGCCGAGCTCGATCGCGTCCGTGCGCCTCGCGATCTCGTCCAGCAGATTCCGGCACCGGTCACCCGCGAGATGACCGCCGAGCTGATGCGTCGGGTCGACCTGGTGGTCGCGACCGGTTCGCAGAACAACGTTCGCGCCGCGTATTCCAGCGGCACGCCGGCGATCGGCGTTGGCGCCGGCAACGTCGTCGTGATCGTCGATGCCAGCGCCGACCTCGGCGACGCCGCGCGGAAGATCGGCGAGTCGAAGATGTTCGACAACGCGACGAGCTGCTCGTCAGAGAATGCGGTGGTGATTCTCGACGCCGTCTACGACGCGATGATCGAGGCGCTTCGCAAGCAGGGAGGCGTGCTGCTAGACCCCGCGGAAAAGGCGCGGCTGCAGAATGCCATGTGGCGCGAAGGCAAGCTGAGCCCTTCGATCATCGCCCGGTCGGCGGCAGACATCGCCCGCGTGGCCGGCCTCGACCGATGCGCCGATGCGTCGTTTCTGATGGTCGAGGAAACCGGCGCCGGCCCGGAATATCCTTTCTCCGGTGAAAAGCTTTCGCCGGTGCTGACCGTGTACCGCGCCCGCGATTTCGACCACGCCGTCGCCCTCGCCGGCGATATCAACGAGTACGAAGGCGCGGGCCACTCGATCGGCATTCACACCGCCGACGACGCGCAGGCGATGCGCCTGGGGCTGGAGTTCCCGGTCTGCCGGGTGATCGTCAACCAGGCGCACTGCTTCGCGAACGGCGGAAACTTCGACAACGGCTTGCCGTTCACGCTGTCGATGGGCTGCGGCACCTGGGGCCGCAACAGCATCTCCGACAACCTGAACTACAGGCACTTTCTCAACATCACCCGCATCGCCCGAGTCATTCGCGAGAACGAGCCGTCGGAAGAGGACTTGTTTGGGAGCTACCGCGCCAAATACGGTCTCTGATTCCCGGTCGGATGTGCCGTTGCGCACGATCCGGCACTTCATCGATCTTCGTGCCGATCCCGGCAGCGAGAGCGGGCCCGGCCAGGTCTACCTGATTGCGCCCGAGACCGGATTGCAGCTCGGCTACGGGCAGCTCAGGAGCGACGCGCGGAACCTCGGCAGGCTGCTGCTGCAGCACGGCCTGCGCAAGGGCGACAAGGTGGCGTTGATGTTGCGCAACGGCTACCAGGCCGCCGACCTGCTGCTGGGCGCGATGTACGCCGGCTTCGTCGTATCTCCGATCAATCTGCTGGCGCAGCCGTCGCAGCTCGAATACGTGCTCG
>DATEFZ010000186.1:0-8131 GCA_035280325.1 Casimicrobiaceae bacterium | reverse complement strand
GCCGCCGCAGCGCACCGCGATGCGGCCGTCGGCGAGGTCGAACGAGGGAGCGTGCCGCGGCGCCGGCGATGCGTCGAGCACCCGCGTGCGCAGCACGCGCGCCGGACGACCGTCGAGCATCGTGTGCGCGCCCGGATACGGCGGCGCGACGGCGCGCACCAGGTTATGGATCACCGCCGCGCTCTGCGACCAGTCGATCGTGCCATCCTCCGGCTCGCGGCCGCCGAAGTACGATCCCAGCGCGAGATCCTGCGCTCGACGCGGCGCGGTACCGGCGAGGAGCGCAGGCAGCGCCTGGTGCAACAGGAGCTCGGCGGCGACCACCAGTTTGGCGAAGACTTCGCGCGCCGTATCGTCGGGCAGGATCGGCACCGGCGCCTGCGCCACGATGTCGCCGGCGTCGGGCTTGTCGGCCATGTAGTGCAGCGTCGCGCCGGTCTCGGTCTCGCCGTGCAGCACCGCCCAGTTGACGGGCGCGCGGCCGCGGTACCTCGGCAGCAGCGAGCCGTGCATGTTGAGCGCGCCACGGCCGGCCAGCGCGAGCAGCCGCGGCGCGAGCAGCGAGCGGTAGTAGAACGAAAAGATGAAGTCCGGGCGCGCGGCGGCGACGCGGGCGACGACCGCCGCGGCGTTGGGATCGGCCGGCGCGATGGTCGCGATCCCGTAGTCGGTCGCGGCGCGGGCGACGCTCGCGAACCAGATCGTCTCGCGCGGATCGTCGTCGTGGGTGACGACCAGCGGCACTTCGATGCCGTGCGCGAGCAGCACCTTGAGGCAGCGCACGCCGACGTCGTGGTAGGCGAAGACGACGGCGCGGGTCATCGCGGGGTTCCTCGCGGCGCGGCTTCGCGTTCAGCGCAGCGGCAGGTCGCTGCTGCCGGTGCGCTCGACGGCGTCCGGCGCGCCTTTTTCCAGCACCGCCTGGACGGTGAATCGCGGTCTCTCGCGCACCTGCTGGTAGATGCGGCCGACGTATTCGCCGACCAGGCCCAGGCCGAACAGCAGCATGCCGATCAGGAAGAAGGCCAGGATGTCGCGATCCCACAGCGTGGCCAGACCTTCGCGCCAGCCGGAGAGCGCGAGCCGCTCGACGATGACCACCAGGTAGGTGGCCAGCGCCAGCGCCGACACCAGCATCCCGAACATCGAGAACATCTGCAACGGCACCAGCGAGAATCCGGTGATCAGGTCGAAATTGAGCCGGATCAGCCGGTACAGCGAGTACTTCGATTCGCCGGCCGCCCGCTCGGCGTGCGCCACCTCGACCTCGGTTGGATTGTGCGCGAAGGTGTAGCCCAGCGCCGGGATGAAGGTGCTGACCTCGCGCGCCGCGGCGATCGTCTGCACGATGTCGCGGCTGTACGCGCGCAGCATGCAGCCCTGGTCCGTCATCCTGATGCGGGTGATGCGCTCGCGAATGCGGTTCATCATCCGCGAGGCGGCGCGCCGCCACCACGAGTCCTCGCGGTTGACGCGTATGCTGCCGACGTAGTCGTGGCCGCGGTCCATCGCCACGAGCAGCTTGCCGATCTCCTCGGGAGGATTCTGCAGATCGGCGTCCATCGTGACGACGCGGCTGCCGCGGCTCTTCTCGAAACCGGCGACGATCGCCATGTGCTGGCCGTAGTTGGCGTTGAACAGCACGACGCGCGTGACGTCGGGCCGCGCCAGGAAGCGATCCTTCAGCAGCGCGGCGGACGCGTCGCGGCTGCCGTCGTCTACGAAAATGACCTCGTACGGCACGGCCAGCGCGTCGAGCGCCGGGTACAGCCGCTCGAACAGCGCGGGCAGCCCGCCCGCTTCGTTGTACACCGGGATCACGACCGACAGCTCGGGCGCCGGCGTCGTCATCTGGCCGCCGCGGCGATGATCGCGGCCGCCGCCTCGCAGACGCGATCGACGTCGGATTCGGAAAGCCGCGTGTGCAACGGCAGCGTCACCGTTTCGCGCCCGATGCGCTCGGCGTTCGGGTACGCGCCGTCGCGCCCGCCGTGGCGCCGGCCCAGCGTGCACAGGTGGAGCGCCTCGTACGAGACGCCGGTGCCGATGCCGCGCGCCTCCAGCGCGTCGCGAAACCGGCGCCGGTCGATGGTCATGCGCGACAGCGGCAGCAATACGCAGAACATGTTCCACGACTGTCCGTCGTCGGGCCCGGCGGCCCGCGGCGGCAGCAGGCACGCCGGGTCGGTCGCGAAGCGGGCGAAATAGCGCTCGGCCAGCCTGCGCCGCGTCGCCAGGAATTCGGGCAGCCGCTCGAGCTGCGCGCAGCCGATGCGGGCGTTGACGTCGGGCAGGTTGAACTTGCCGCCGGCAAAGGCGACGTCGCGCGTGCGGTCGGGCAGCGGCACGATGCCGTGGAAGCGCAGCGCCTCGACGCGCCGGGCTTCGGTCTCGTCGTTGACGACCAGCGCGCCGCCTTCGATCGCGGTCGCGTTCTTGTTCGGATGAAAGCTGAAGGTCACCAGGTCGCCGACGGCGCCGACGTTGGCGCCGCGCCAGCGCGAGCCCAGCACCAGCGCGGCGTCCTCGATGACGCGAAGATTGCGCCGGCGCGCCAGCGCGTACAGCGCATCGAGGTCGACCAGCGCGCCGGGGTAGTGAGTCGGCATGATCGCCCGCGTGCGCGGCGTGATCGCGGCCTCGACCTGGGCCAGGTCGATGTTGCGCGTGACCAGGTCGCAATCGACGAACACCGGGGTGGCGCCGACCTTGACGATCATGTTGAGGACGGTGAAGAAGCTTTGCGCACAGGTGATCACTTCGTCGCCGGGCCCGATTCCGCAGAGCTGCAAGGCGACCTCGATCGCCGCGGTCGCCGAGCTCAGTACCCGTACCGGCCGGCCGCCGCAGAAGTCCGCGAGCTGCTGTTCGAAGCGGCGCACCCACGGCCCGCTGGTGATCTGCCCCGAGCGCAGCACGTCGGCGACGCCGGCGATCGTCGCTGGGTCGAGATCGGGGCTCGCGAATTTGAGGTACGGCAGCACTGCCTGCGTGTCGCGCGCGGTCATTCGAGCTAGCTCCGCGCCAAAAGCCAGACGCCGAGCACGATGCAGCCGATGCCCAGCCAGCGCGCCGGCGTCAGACTCTCGCCGAACAGGTAGTAGGCGGCGATCGCGTTGATCACGTAGCCGACCGACAGCATCGGGTAGGCGACCGACACCGGCACGCGCGAGAGCCCGAGGATCCAGACGATCAGGCTCATGCCGTAGCAGAACACGCCGGCGATGAAATGCGGCTCGACCGCCATGCGGCCGAACTGGCCGGGCCAGTTGGCGCGGGTCAGCGTGATCACGCCCAGCGCGTTGGTTCCCGCCTTGAGGAACAGCTGCGCGACGGCGTTGAGCAGCACGCCCGAGATCAGGAAGCCGAAGCCGGACAGGTTCATCGCCGGCTGACGATCACGCGGCGCGCATCGCGGCCCAGCTCGTGCATCGGCACGCCCTCGTTACGCAGCTTGTCGTACATGTCGGTCATCATCATCGCATAGGCTTGGTTCGCCAGGGCCCAGCGCTGCCGCCACGCGGCGAGCGTGGCGATCGCCCGCTCTGGCTCGAGGTCGAGGCCGAGCGCCAGCTCGTCGCGGTGCGCGACCAGCGTCACGGTGCGGCCGAGGTACCAGGGCAGCGTCTGATCGTACATCCTGACCGAATAAAACGGCACGTCAGGGTCGAGCGGTCCGCGCTGCCGGACGACGCGGTCCAGGATCGGCGCCGCCGAGCGCGAATCGGCGAACTCGTCGTGACCGGTCAGCACCAGCAGGGCGGCGATCTGGGCCGTCAGCGCGAACGCGAGCACCGCGGCGGTGCGCCGCCCGGCATCGATCCAGGCCAGGCCGGCGACGCCGCCCGCCAACGCGACCGCGCAAGCCGCCGCGACCCAGGGACCGTATGCCAGCACCGGTGCGAGGGCCGCCTGCTCGTCGACGAAGCGGCGGGCGAGTGCGTCGTAGCCGAAGACCGCCACCAGCGTCGCGACTCCGCTCAGGATCACCAGCGGCAGCGCCAGCCGGAACAGCGTGCGCCGGTCGAGGGCGGCGAGCGCTTCGCCGATGACCAGCGCCAGTGCGGGGAAGATCGGCAGGATGTACGAGGGCAGCTTGGACCCCGACGCGCTGAAGAAGACGAAGATGAAGCCCGACCAGACGAGCGCATAGCGTTGCCAGCAGAAGCCGTTGGCCCCGGCCATGGCCCCGGTCCACATCCGGCGCGCGCTCCAGGCGAACAGGGTGAACCAGGGCAGGATGCCGACGGCGAAGATCGGGATGAAATACCACCATGCCCCTTCGCGATGGTGCTCATTGGTGAGAAAGCGCTCGAAATGCTCGTGGATGAAGAAGAACCGGAAGAACTCGGCGTTGCGCCATGAGACGGCGATGAACCATGGCGCGGCGATCAGCAGGAACAAGAGCAGGCCGGCGACGAGGTGCAGGCGCCGCCACACCGCCCAGTCGCGCGTCGCAAGCGAGTAGGCGACCAGCGATGCGGCCGGCAGCACGGCGCCGATCAGGCCCTTGGACAGCACGGCCAGCGCGAGCGCCGCCCAGCCGACCAGCATCCAGGCGCGCTCCGCGCGCGCGGTGGCGGCGCTGCGCTGCGCGAGCAGCAAGGCGCCCATGCCGACGCTCATCCAGAACGTCAACCCGGCGTCGAGCGTCAGGATGTGCGCGTTCAGCACGTACCAGGCCGAGCCGCCCAGCGCCGCCGCGCTGTACAGGCCGAGCCGCGGGCCGCCGAGCCGTAGTCCCACGTAGCCGATGAACAGCACGCCGAGAAAGCCTGCCAGCGCCGGCCACAGTCGCGCCGACCATTGCCGCACGCCGAAAGCTTCGTAGAACAGCCCGGTCAGCCAGTATTGCAGGGCCGGCTTCTCGAAATACTTGATGCCGTCGAGCCGCGGCGTCAGCCAATCGCCGGTCACGACCATCTCGCGCGGTATCTCCGCGTAGCGTCCCTCGTCCGGATGAATCAGGCGCCGGTAGTCGAGATTGGCGAACCAGATCAGCGCGAATACCAGCAGCAGCGCAAAAAGCGCAGGTCGCGGCAGCAGCGCGGCGGACGATCCTGGAGCGGGGTCGGCGGTGGAAGCGAGCATCGGGATATCGCCGGTGCGGGCCGGCGCCGGCTTTGATTCTACCGTGCGGCGAGCGCCATCGGCGCCTCGCCTTGCTCGCGTTCGCTCGTCCGATTCGCTACTATCCCGCAAAAGCGCGCAAAAACGCGCCAGGGCGCGCAACGGCGCTGCCGCGGCTGTCCGGCCATCGACGATGCCATCCACGCTCAGGCTGTACGACACCTATACGCGCAGCTTGCGCACCTTCGAGCCGCTCGAGCCCGGCGTCGTCGGACTCTATACCTGCGGACCGACGGTTTACGACTACCAGCACATCGGCAACTTCCGCACCTTCCTTTTCGAGGACGTCCTGAAGCGGGTGCTGGAATGGAACGGCTACCGCGTCCGGCACGTGATGAACGTGACCGACGTCGGGCACCTGACCTCGGATGCCGACACCGGCGAAGACAAGATGGAGAAGGGCGCGCGGCGTACCGGAAAAAGCGCCTGGGAGATCGCCGAGCTGTACACGCGGTCTTTCCTCGACGACATGCAGCGCCTGGGCATCGAGCCGCCGACGATCTTGAGCCGCGCCACCGATCACATCGCCGGGCAGATCGCCTTCATCGCCGACATCGAACGGGCGGGCTACACCTATCGCACGTCGGACGGCATCTACTTCGACACCAGCCGGCAGCCCGGCTACGGTTACCTGGCGCGGCTGGACAAGGCGGGGCTGGACGCCGGGCGCAGGGTCGAGCTGGGCGAGAAGAAATCCGCCACCGATTTTGCGCTGTGGAAGTTCTCGCCTACTGGAGAGAAGCGGCAGATGGAGTGGGACAGCCCCTGGGGCCGCGGCTTTCCCGGCTGGCACATCGAGTGCTCGGCGATGGCGCAGGAATATCTCGGCGACTATTTCGACATCCACTGCGGCGGCGAGGACCACATTCCGGTCCACCATACGAACGAGATCGCGCAGACCGAGGCCCGCGTCGGCACCCGGCTCGCCAACTTCTGGATGCACGGCTATTTCCTGCTTTCGAACGACGCCAAGATGGCCAAGTCGGCCGGCGAGTTCCTGCGACTGCAGTCGCTGCTCGACCGCGGCTACGATCCGCTGGCCTATCGCTATCTGTGCCTGACCGCGCACTATCGCAGCCAGCTCAATTTCACCTGGGAGGCGCTCGACGCGGCGGCGACCGGCCTCGAGCGCATGCGCCGCGGCGTGCATGCGCTGCCCGGAGGCGGGGACGCCGAAGCCTCGTACCTCGAGCGATTCACCGCCGCCGTCAACGACGATCTGAATGTGCCTAAGGCGCTGGCGGTCGCCTGGGAGCTGCTGCGCGGCGATCTGGCCGACCGCGCCGCGACCAGGGCCACGCTGCTCGCCTGCGATCGCGTCTTCGGGTTGGGTCTTTCGACGTGGCAGCCGCCGGTCGAGACGATACCCGAGCCGGTGCATGCGCTGGCTGCCGCGCGCGCCGCGGCGCGCGCCGCGAGACAATGGGCCGAAGCCGACCGCCTGCGCGCCGAGCTGCACGCCGCCGGATGGGAGATGGAAGACCGCGGCGACGAGTACGTGCTCAGGCGTCGCTAGCAACCCGATGAAACTCGCGACGCTCAAGGATGGCAGCCGCGACGGAAAACTGGTCGTCGTTGCGGGCGACCTGGCGAAAGCGGTCGCGGTGCCGGCGATCGCGCGCACGCTGCAGGATGCGCTCGACGACTGGGATGCGAGCGCGCCGCGGCTTGCCGACGTCTACCGGCGGCTGAACGACGGCCGTGAGAACGCCGCGATCGCCTTCGACCCGGCGGCGGCGCATTCGCCGCTGCCGCGCGCGTACCAGTGGGCCGATGCATCGGCCTACGTCAACCACGTCGAGCTGGTGCGCAAGGCGCGCGGCGCGACGATGCCGGCTGAGTTCTGGACCGATCCGCTGATGTACCAGGGCGGATCCGACAGCTTCGTCGGTCCGCGCGACGACATCGTCTGCCGCGACGAGGCCTGGGGCATCGACCTCGAAGGCGAGGTCGCCGTGATCACCGGCGACGTGGCGATGGGCGCGACGCCGGCCGAAGCGGTCGGCGCGATCCGGCTCCTGATGCTGGCCAACGACGTATCCTTGCGCAACCTGATTCCCGGCGAGCTGGCCAAGGGCTTCGGCTTTTTCCAGAGCAAGCCTGCGTCGGCTTTTTCTCCGGTCGCGGCGACGCCCGACGAACTGGGCGATGCCTGGCGCGATGGCAAGGTCCATCTGCCGCTGCTGACCTACGTCAACGGCGCGCCGTTCGGCCGCCCGGACGCGGGGGTCGACATGACCTTCGATTTTCCGACGCTGATCGCGCATGCCGCCAGGACGCGCGAGCTGGAAGCCGGCAGCATCGTCGGTTCCGGCACGGTTTCGAACAAGGAGGACGGCGCCCCGGGCCGCCCGGTCGCGCAAGGCGGACGCGGCTACGCCTGCATCGCCGAGCAGCGCACCGTCGAGACCCTGCTCGACGGCAAGCCGGCGACGCCATTCCTGCGTTTCGGCGACAGCGTGACGATCGACATGCAGGACGCGCGCGGGCGCTCGATCTTCGGCGCGATCGAGCAGCGGGTCCGCCGAGGCTAGAAGGGCATCGCGAAGCGTCAGTACAGCCGCTGCAGCGCGCCGGTGTAAAGCACCGGCCCGGTCGGCAACCCGGTCGGCGAGCCGCCGCGCGGCTCGAGGCTCACCGCCAGTGTCGGGACGTCGGCGAGCGAAGCTCCCGCCGCCGCCGGCAGCTCGATGCTCGCGACCCCGGAGTCGGATATCAGCCCCAGCGGACGCGGATTGCCCTGCGGCGGCAGCGCCCAGAGCTCGAGCGAGCGATCGGCGCCGGGCGAGAGCGGCGCGACGGCCTTGATCGTCAGCAGGCGCCGATTGCGGTCGGCGGTCGCGATCAGCACAGGCTTCGCGTCCTGGGCGGCGAGCACCGCCACCAGCGTCGCTTCGGGAGGCACGGCCGGCGGCATCAGCAGCACCAGCGCCAGCGCCAGCGCGGTCGCGAACCCGGCCAGCGTCAGCCCGCGCCACAGGGCGAGGCTCGCCCAGCCGCT
>DATEFZ010000185.1:0-7731 GCA_035280325.1 Casimicrobiaceae bacterium | reverse complement strand
TGCAGCACTACGCGCTGGCGCGCGACGTCGAGATCGCCGTGATCGACGTCGAGCGCGGTGTCGGCAACGGACTGCCGCTGCCCGCCGGTCCGCTGCGCGAGCCGGCGTCACGCCTGGCCGAAGTCGATGCGGTCGTGCGCCTGGGCAGCGGCGCGGCGCTTCGCTCCGGGCGCGATTTCACGATGTCGCTGGCCGGCGAGCGCTTCGTTCGCGTCGATACCGCCGCCGTCGTCGCCGACGCCGAGTCGTTCAGCTCCGGGCAGGTGCACGCGGTCGCGGGCATCGGCAACCCGGCGCGGTTCTTCGCGCAGCTCGCCACACTCGGTATCGCGGCAATCGGCCATCCGTTCCCCGATCACCACCGCTACTCCGCGTCCGACCTCGATTTCCCCGACGCCACGGCGATCCTGATGACCGAAAAAGATGCGGTAAAATGCGGCTCGTTCGCTGACGACCGCTGCTGGGCGCTGCCCGTGCGGGCGATCGTCGATCCGGGGTTGTTCGCACTGATCGAGAGAAAATTGCGTGGATCCCAAGCTGCTTGAGCTGCTGGTGTGCCCGGTCACCAAGGGGCCTCTGGTCTACGACCGCGAACGCCAGGAGCTGATCTCGAAGACCGCGCGGCTCGCCTACCCTGTGCGCGACGGCATCCCGGTCATGCTGGAAGAAGAAGCGCGCAAGCTGACGCCCGCCGAATACGAGTGAAAGCGCGCCGCCGCGCCGCCTTCGGCGCCGGCGCCCGACCCGAAGCGCGACGCGCACCGCTTGTTCACCGTCCTCATCCCCGCGCGCTACGCGTCGACCCGTTTGCCGGGAAAGCCGCTGTCGGATATCGCCGGCAAGCCGATGGTCGTTCGGGTCGCCGAGCGCGCCCGGATGAGCGGAGCGGCCGCGGTCGTCATCGCGACCGACGACGAGCGGATTCGCGCCGCGGCCCGTCGCTACGGCATCGACGCGGCGATGACCCGCGACGACCACCCGACCGGCACCGACCGCCTGGCCGAGGCGGCGGCGCAGCTCGGGCTCGATGCCCGCAGCATCGTGGTCAACGTGCAGGGCGACGAACCGCTGCTCGAACCGGCGCTGATCCGCGGTGTCGCCGACCAGCTCTCGGCGCACCCCGATGCCGCGATCGCCACCGCCTGCCATCCGATCGTCGGCGCCGACGAGGCGTTCAATCCGAACGTGGTCAAGGTCGTGCTCGATCACGCCGGCTATGCGCTCTACTTCAGCCGGGCGACGATTCCCTGGGCGCGCGACGCCTTCGCCGCGGAGCGGGCGCGGATCCCGGCCGGCCTGCCGCTGTATCGACACTACGGCCTGTACGCCTACCGGGTCGACTTCCTGCTTCGCTTTCCGTCGCTCTCACCGGCGCCGCCGGAGCGCTTCGAGGCGCTCGAGCAACTGCGCGCGCTGTGGCACGGTTATCGAATCGTGGTCAGCATCACGCGCGGCGCGCCGGCGCCGGGCGTCGATACGCCGGAGGATCTCGATCGGGTGCGCGTGCTGTACGCAGGCGGGCGCGTTTGACCGGTTGCGCGGTTCCGGGCGAGAATCGCGGCGCCTTCGGCTTCGCGCCATCGTCGCCCGGCGCCGCCTGCCATCGATTCCCACCATGCGACTGATACTGCTCGGGCCGCCCGGAGCGGGCAAGGGAACCCAGGCCGCGTTCATCAAGCAGACGTACGGCATCCCGCAGATCTCGACCGGCGACATGCTGCGCGCCGCGGTCGATGCCGGCACGCCGCTCGGCGTGGCCGCCAAAAAAGTGATGGACTCGGGCGCGCTGGTGTCCGACGACATCATCATCGCGCTGGTCCAGGAGCGGCTCAAGGCCGCCGACTGCGCCAACGGCTATCTGTTCGACGGCTTCCCGCGCACCCTCCGGCAGGCCGACGCGATGAAGGAAGCCGCCGTCCCGATCGAGTTCGTGCTGGAGATCGAGGTCCCAGATGCCGCGATCGTCGAGCGCATGAGCGGCCGGCGCGTGCATCTCGCGTCGGGCCGCAGCTACCACGTCAAGTTCAATCCGCCGAAGGTGGCCGACCGCGACGACGTTCTCGGCGAGCCGCTGGTCCAGCGCGAAGACGACCGTGAGCAAACGGTGCAAAAGCGCCTGGCGGTCTATCACGCGCAGACCAAGCCGCTGGTCGATTATTACCGGCGATGGGCGGCGAGCGGCGATCCTCGCGCGCCGAAGTACCGCAGCGTCGACGGCCTCAAACCGGTCGACGCCGTGAGGGAAGCCGTGCTCGCCGCGCTGCGCTGAAGGGACGGCGCGCTGTGCATCCTCGTCGCTTTATCTCGCTCGGCAGGGCATGAGCGGCGAGCCGTCGCCTGCGGTCAGCGTGATCGTGCGCAGCAGCGCGCGTCCGACCTTGCAGGCGGCGCTCGAGTCGATCGGCGATCAGGACTATCCGCGGCTGGAAGCGGTCGTCGTCGCCGCCAGCGGGGCCGATCACCCGCCGTTGCCGGCGCGGATCGGCCGCCATCCGCTGCGGCTGGTGCGAAGCGACGTCCGGCTGTCGCGCCCGCAGGCGGCCAACGCGGGCGTCGGCGCGGCCGCCGGCGAGTGGATCACCTTCCTCGACGACGACGACAGGATGCTGCCGGGCCACGTCGCCGGGCTGGTCGATGCGTCGCGCCACGCTCGAGACTCGCGACTCGTCTACACGCTGGCGCTGGGGCGATTTGCCGACGGCCGCACCGCGTCGTGGGGGATGCCGTTCTCGCTGTCGCAGCTCTACGAGCGCAACTTCATCCATCTGTCGACGGCGCTGTTCGCGAAAAGCCTGGTCGACGAAGGCTGCCGGTTCGACGAGGCGTTCGAGATCATGCAGGACTGGGATTTCTTCCTGCAGTGCGCGCAACGCACGCCGTTCCATTTCGAGCCGCGGCAGACCTTCGAGTGGCACGTCGATCGCGGGGCCTCTGGCACCGGCGTCGGCGACAACCAGGACCCGGCCCGCTTCGCGCGCTTTCGCGACGCGATCCACGCCAAGTGGCGCGGCCGCCGCGAGGTGCTCGCGGCGCGGGTGAAGGAGCTGCTGGACCAGGCCGCGGCCAGCCTGCGCCGGCGGGATCTGGCCGATGCCGAGCACCGCTGCCGCGAAGCGCTGGCGGCGAGCCCGGGCGATCCTTGGGCGCTCAACGCCCTCGCGCTCGTTTATCGCGCCGATAGCAGGCTCGAGGACGCCGCGCGCACGCAGGCGGACGCGGTCGCGGTGCGTCCGAACAACCCGGCGCTGCTCTATAACCTGGCCGACATCCATCGTAGCCGCGGCGACGCTCGCGCGGCGCGCGACTGCGCGCTGCGCGCGCTCGAGCTGGCTCCGGATTTCGCCGCCGCGAAGGAGTTGCTGGTCGCGGTCGATGCGGAGAGCGATTGAATCGGCCTTCGCGATCCTCGCGCCGTTCGCGCCCGGCGGCGTGGACTCGTCCGGCCGGCATCGATTACAATCGCCGCCTGCCCCGGTTCCACGCCGCGAATTCCCTTGCCTTTGCGCAACGCCTTCTACGCCCAGTCCGGCGGCGTGACCGCCGTCATCAACGCCAGCGCCTGCGGCGTGATCCAGACGGCGCGGGCCCGCAAATCCCGCATCGGCCGCGTCTATGCCGGCCGCAACGGCATCATCGGCGCGCTGACCGAGGACCTGATCGATACCAGCCGCGAGTCGCCGCAGGCGATCGCGGCGCTGCTGCATACGCCGTCCGGCGCTTTCGGCTCGTGCCGCTACAAGCTCGCCGGAATCGACGCCGATCGCGCGCAGTACCAGCGCCTGCTCGACGTCTTCCGTGCCCACGACATCGGCTATTTTTTCTACAACGGCGGCAACGACTCGGCCGACACCTGCCTCAAGGTGGCGCAGATGGCCGAGCGCCTCGACTACCCGCTGATCGCGGTGCACGTGCCGAAGACGGTCGACAACGACCTGGCGGCGACCGATTGCTGTCCCGGCTTCGGCTCGGTCGCCAAGTACGTGGCGACGTCGATGCGCGAGGCGGCGTTCGACGTCGCGTCGATGGCCAGGACCTCGACCCGCGTGTTCGTGCTCGAGGTCATGGGACGCAACGCCGGCTGGATCACCGCCGCGGTCGGTCTGGCCGATGACGCCGACACGCCGATTCCGCTGCTTCTGCTCTTTCCCGAGATCGCCTTCGATCAGGAGAAGTTTCTCTCGCTCGTCGACGCCAGGGTCGCCGAGTTCGGCTACTGCTGCGTCGGCGTGTCCGAAGGTCTGCGCGACGTGCAGGGCAAGGTGCTGGCCGAAGCCGCAACCAAAGACGCCTTCGGCCACGCCCAGCTCGGCGGCGTCGGCCCGATGATCGCATCGCTCATCACCGGCAAGCGCGGGCACAAGGTGCACTGGGCGGTCGCCGACTATCTGCAACGCGCGGCGCGGCATCTCGCCTCGAAGACCGACCTCGACCAGGCGTACGCGGTCGGGCGCGCAGCGGTCGAGCTGGCGATCCGCGGCCGCAGCGCCGTGATGCCGGCGATCGTGCGCACTTCCGACCGGCCGTATCGCTGGAAGATCGCGCCCGTGCCGCTCGACAAGGTCGCCAATTTCGAGAAGAACCTGCCGCGCGACTACATCACCGCCGACGGCTACGGCATCACGCCGAAGGCACGCGCGTACCTCTCGCCGCTGACGCGCGGCGAGGCGTTTCCGCCGTTTCGCGACGGCCTGCCGCGCTACGTGCGGCTGAAGAACGTCGCGGTGCGAAAAAAACTCGCCAGCTCGTTCGTGATCGACCGATGACCAGACGCATCGACTACTACTTCACCCCGATCTCGCCTTGGAGCTATCTCGGCCACCAGCGATTCGTCGCCATCGCCGCCAGGCACGGCGCGTCGGTCGACGTCAAGCCGGTCGACTACGGTCGCGTGTTTCCTGCCTCGGGCGGCCTGCCGCTCAAGCAGCGCGCGCCGCAACGCCAGGCGTACCGGCTGATCGAACTGGCGCGCTGGTCGACGCACCTCGGCGTGCCGCTCAATCCGGAGCCGCGGCATTTTCCCGTCGCCGCCGGGCTTGCCGCGAAATGGATCCTGGCAGTGGTAGGGCGAAGCGGTGATGACGATGCGCTTCGGCTCGCCGGCGCGCTGCTGCGCGCGGTATGGGCCGAGGAGCGCAACATCGCCGATGCCGCCACTGTCGCCGCGATCGCGCGCGAGCAGGGGCTTGATCCGCAGCCGCTCGCCGACCTTGCCGCGACGACCGACGTCGCCGCGCGCTACGACGCGCTGACCCAGGAGGCGATCGATCGCCAGGTCTTCGGCGCGCCGACGTACATCTATCGCGACGAGCCGTTCTGGGGTCAGGATCGGCTCGACTTTCTGGACCGGGCACTGGCAAAATAGCGCGCTTTGGCGGTTCGCCGCGGCAACGGCGTAACCGCACGCCGGGCGCAAGCGCCCGGGCGCCCTCCGGGCGAGAACTCCCGGGCACAACAAGCTCTCGCCGGCCTTCTCTAGGGGATTTCGATGTCAAATGCACTCGTCTTCGCGCTCGTCTGCGCGGTCGCGGCGCTGGTCTACGGCGGCTGGTCGATCGGCTGGATCCTGAAAAAGCCCGCCGGCAGCGCGCGGATGCAGGAGATCGCCGCAGCCGTGCAACAGGGCGCGCAGGCGTATCTGAACCGCCAGTACGCGACGATCGCTGCGGTCGGCGTGGTGCTGTTCATCGTCGTCGGCGTATTCCTGTCGTGGTATACCGCGCTCGGCTTCGCCGTCGGCGCGATCCTGTCGGGGCTCGCCGGCTACATCGGCATGAACGTCTCGGTTCGCTCCAACGTGCGCACCGCCGAAGCGGCGCGCACCGGGCTGAACGAGGCGCTGTCGGTCGCTTTCCGCGGCGGCGCGATCACCGGACTGCTGGTCGTCGGGCTGGGGCTGCTGGGCGTGTCGGCCTTCTACTGGTTCCTGGTGCGCGGCAGCCACGCCACCGGCGAAGCCCTGCACACGGTCATCGGACCGCTGGTGGGACTGGCCTTCGGCGGCTCGCTGATCTCGATCTTCGCTCGGCTGGGCGGCGGCATTTTCACCAAGGGCGCCGACGTCGGCGCCGACCTGGTCGGCAAGGTCGAGGCCGGCATTCCCGAGGACGATCCGCGCAATCCCGCGGTGATCGCCGACAACGTCGGCGACAACGTGGGCGACTGCGCCGGCATGGCAGCGGACCTGTTCGAAACCTACGCGGTGACGATCGTCGCGACGATGCTGCTGGGCGCATTGCTGCTGCCGGCGCAGGCCGAGGCCGCGGTGACGTATCCGCTGGCGCTGGGCGGCTTCTCGATCTTGGCCTCGATCGTCGGCTGCTTCTTCGTCAAGGCGAGAGCCGGCGGCAAGATCATGAACGCGCTCTACCGTGGCCTGATCGTCGCCGGCGTGCTCTCGGTGATCGGCTTCTGGTTCATCACCGACCGCCTGATGGCAGGGGTCGCCGCCTCGCATCCGGAGCTTTCGACCGTGCACCTGTGGGGCGCCGGCGTCGTGGGCCTCGCGCTTACCGCGGCGATGGTCGTGATCACCGAGTACTACACGGCGACCGAATACAAGCCGGTGCGTCACGTTGCGGAAGCCTCGACCACCGGGCACGCGACCAACATCATCGCCGGGCTCGGCGTGTCGATGAAGGCGACGGCGTGGCCGGTGATCGCGGTGTGCGTCGCGATCCTGGCTTCGTACTGGCTGGCCGGGCTGTACGGCATCGCCATCGCGGCGACGGCGATGCTGTCGATGACCGGGATCATCGTCGCGCTGGATGCCTACGGTCCGATCACCGACAACGCCGGTGGCATCGCCGAGATGGCCGACCTGCCCGACTCGGTGCGCGCGATCACCGATCCGCTCGACGCGGTCGGCAATACGACCAAGGCGGTGACCAAGGGTTACGCGATCGGCTCGGCGGGACTCGCCGCACTGGTGCTGTTCGCCGACTACACGCACGCGCTGGCCGGCGCCGGGATCGACGTCAGCTTCGACCTGTCGAATCACATGGTCATCGTCGGCCTGTTCCTCGGCGGCCTGGTGCCGTACCTGTTCGGCGCGATGGCGATGGAAGCGGTCGGCCGCGCAGCGGGCGCGGTCGTGGTCGAGGTGCGGCGGCAGTTCAAGGAGATCGCCGGCATCATGGCCGGCACCGCCAAACCCGAATACGGCGTCGCGGTCGACATGCTGACCCGCGCGGCGATCCGCGAAATGATCGTTCCGTCGCTGCTGCCGGTGCTGGTGCCGGTGCTGGTCGGACTGCTGCTCGGCCCGGTCGCGCTGGGCGGCCTGTTGATGGGGACGATCATCACCGGGCTGTTCGTCGCGATTTCGATGACCACCGGCGGGGGCGCCTGGGACAACGCCAAGAAGTACATCGAGGACGGCCACTACGGCGGCAAGGGCTCCGACGCGCACAAGGCCGCGGTCACCGGCGACACCGTCGGCGATCCGTACAAGGATACCGCCGGCCCCGCCGTCAACCCGTTGATCAAGATCATCAACATCGTGGCGCTGCTGATCGTGCCGCTGCTCGCGATGCACGGCGGCGACCGCGCTGCGACGGCGCCCGCACCGGCGGCAGCATCGGCCCCGGCGGCTGCGCCGCAACCGCCAGAGACGACTCCCGCTCCCGCGGCCGCGCCTGCATCGGCACCGTCGACCGAGCCGCCGAAGCAGTAGCGCCGGCTCGCGCGCCTAGCGCTTGCGCGCCAGCATCACGCCGTCGCCGACCGTCAGCA
>DATEFZ010000184.1:0-20650 GCA_035280325.1 Casimicrobiaceae bacterium | reverse complement strand
CCACGTCGCGCCGCCGGGCGCCGGTGTAGAGCTGGCGAGGCCGGCCGATCTTCTGGTCGGGGTCGGAGATCATCTCGTTCCATTGCGCGATCCAGCCGACGGTGCGCGCCAGCGCGAAGATCGCGGTGAACAGGCTGACCGGAATGCCGATCGCGCGCTGCACGATGCCGGAGTAGAAATCGACGTTCGGATACAGCTTGCGCGACACGAAATACTCGTCCTCGAGCGCGATCTTCTCCAGCGTCATCGCCAGCTTGAACAGCCGGTCGTCGTGCAAGCCCAGCTCCTCGAGCACCTCGTGACAGGTCTCGCGCATCAGCTTCGCCCGCGGGTCGTAGTTCTTGTAGACGCGATGCCCGAAGCCCATCAGCTTGACGCCGGATTGCTTGTCCTTGGCGCGCTTGATGAACTCGCCGATCTTCGACACGTCGCCGATCTGGTCCAGCATGTTGAGCGCCGCTTCGTTGGCGCCGCCGTGCGCCGGGCCCCACAGGCAGGCGATGCCGGCGGCGATGCAGGCGAACGGGTTGGCGCCCGACGAGCCGGCCAGCCGCACGGTCGAGGTCGAGGCGTTCTGCTCGTGGTCGGCGTGCAGGATGAAGATGCGGTCGAGCGCGCGCACCAGCACGTCGTTGACCTTGTACTCCTCGCACGGCACCGAGAACATCATGCGCATGAAATTGGCCGCGTATGAGAGCTCGTTGCGCGGGTACACGAACGGCTGCCCCATCGTGTACTTGTAGCACATCGCCACCAGCGTCGGCAGCTTGGCGATCAGCCGGATCGCCGAAACTTCGCGGTGATGCGCGTCGGTGATGTCGAGCGAGTCGTGGTAGAACGCGGACAGCGACCCGGTGACGCCGACCAGCATCGCCATCGGGTGCGAATCGCGCCGGAAGCCGCGGAAGAATTGGCTCATCTGCTCGTGGACCATCGTGTGCATGGTCACCATCTGCACGAAGTCCTTCTTTTCCGCGGTGCCGGGCAGCTCGCCCTTCAGCAGCAGGTAGCAGACCTCGAGAAAGTCGCAGTTGACGGCGAGCTGCTCGATCGGGTAGCCGCGGTAGAGCAGCTCGCCCTTGTCGCCGTCGATGTAGGTGATGGTCGACGCGCACGCCGCCGTCGACAGGAACCCCGGGTCGTAGGTGAACTTGCCGGTCTTGCCGTACAGCGCGCGGATGTCGACCACCTCCGGCCCGATCGTTCCCGACAGCACGGGAAAGGCGATCGGCGCGGTGCCGTCGCCGAGGTTCAGGGTCGCGTTGCGTTCGTTCATGGCATCAGGCTCCTCAAGCCGTCCTCAGGCTCGCCAGCAGCGGGACCAGCGTCGCGTCGGCGGGCTCGGCGCGGGCGGCGATCAGATCCCACAGCTCGCCGTCGTCGAGGTCGAGCAGCGCGTCGAGCGCCGCCACCTCGGACAGCGTCAGCGTGGCGCCGCGAGCGTCGAGAAAACGCGCCAGCAGCAGATCGTTCTCCAGCATGCCGCGCCGGCAACGCCAACGCAAACGATCGAGAAAGCGCTCGTCGCCCGCCGCGCCGCCGGAGGCGTCTGCCGCTGCCGTGACGTCCATGCTCGCGCCCGCCTCGTCCGGCGTCAAATGGTTCAAACGGCCCGCTTGACCAGCAGGCTGCGGATCTTGCCGATTGCCGCCGACGGGTTCAGACCCTTCGGGCACACGTCGACGCAATTCATGATCGTATGGCAGCGGAACAGGCGATACGGGTCGTCGAGGTCGTCCAGCCGTTCGCCGGTCGCGTGGTCGCGCGAATCGGCGATGAACCGGTACGCGGCGAGCAATCCCGCGGGACCCACGAACTTGTCCGGATTCCACCAAAACGACGGACACGCGGTCGAGCAGCAGGCGCACAGGATGCACTCGTAGAGCCCGTCGAGCTCCTCGCGCTGGCGCGGAGTCTGCAGCCGCTCCTTTTCCGGCGGCGGTGTGTCGTCGACCACGTACGGCTTGATCGAGTGGTACTGCTTGAAGAACTGGCTCATGTCGACGATCAGGTCGCGGATCACCGGCAGGCCCGGCAGCGGCCTCAGCTCGACCGGCTCCCTGAGCTGGCGCAGGTTGGTGATGCAGGCCAGCCCGTTCTTGCCGTTGATGTTCATCGCATCGGATCCGCACACGCCCTCGCGGCACGAGCGGCGGAACGCCAGCGTGTCGTCGGCTGCCTTGAGCCGGATCAGCGCATCGAGCAGCATCCGGTCGTGCGGATCGAGTGCGACGTCGTAGTCCTGCATGTACGGCGCGGCGTCCTTGTCGGGATCGTAGCGGTAGATGCGAAACTTCATCGGTCCTCAGTAGGTACGTGCCTTGGGCGGGAAAGCGTCGACCGAGATCGGCTTCATGTTGACCGGCTTGTATTGCAGCCGGTTGCCGTCGCGGAACCACAGCGTGTGCTTGAGCCAATGGGCGTCGTCGCGATTCGGATAGTCGCTGCGCGCCTGCGCGCCGCGGCTTTCCTTGCGCGCTTCGGCCGAGACCACGGTTGCCTTGGCGACCTCGATCAGGTTGGCGAGCTCGAGCGCCTCGACCCGCGCGGTGTTGAAGGTGCGGCTCTTGTCCTTGATCGCCACGCGCTCGACGCGTTGCTCGAGCTCCTGCATCTTGCGTACGCCTTCGCTCAGAAGCGTCTCGTTGCGGAACACGCCGCAGTGCGTCTGCACCGTCCGCCGCAGCGCGCCGGCCACCTCGGCGACCTGCTCGCCGCCGGTCGCGCCGTCCAGCCTTGCCAGGCGCGCCAGCGAAGGCTCCGCGGCAGCGGGCGGCAGCGGCCGGTGCGGCTCGCCCCGGCCGTTGGTGGCGGCGATGAAGTTGCCGGCAGCGCGGCCGAACACCAGCAGGTCGAGCAGCGAATTGGTGCCGAGCCGGTTGGCGCCGTGCACCGAAACGCAGGCGCATTCGCCGATCGCGAACAGCCCGGGAACGACCGTGTTCGGGTCCCCGCCGGCGGGGGCTACCACCTGGCCGTGAACGTTGGTCGGGATGCCGCCCATCATGTAGTGGATCGTCGGCACGACCGGGATCGGCTCGCGGATCGGGTCGACATTGGCGAACTTGATCGCGATCTCCCGGATCGACGGCAGCCGCTTCATGATCACCTCGGGCCCCAGGTGATCGAGCTTGAGCAGCACGTAATCCTGGTGCGGCCCGCAGCCGCGGCCTTCCTTGATCTCCTGGTCCATCGACCGCGACACGATGTCGCGCGACGCGAGGTCCTTCAGGTTCGGCGCGTAGCGCTCCATGAAGCGCTCGCCCTTGGCGTTGAGCAGTATGCCGCCTTCGCCGCGCACGCCTTCGGTGATGAGCACCCCGGCGCCGGCGACGCCGGTCGGATGGAATTGCCAGAACTCCATGTCCTCGAGCGGCAGCCCGGCGCGCGCCGCCATGCCCAGGCCGTCGCCGGTGTTGATGAAGGCATTGGTGCTGGCGGCGAAGATTCGGCCGGCGCCGCCGGTCGCGAGCAGCGTCGCCCTGGCCTGCAGGAGGACGACTTCGCCGGTTTCCATCTCCAGCGCGGTGACGCCGAGCACGCTGCCTTCGGCGTCCCGGATCAGGTCCAGCGCCATCCACTCGACGAAGAACTGGGTGCGGGCGCGAACGTTGCGCTGGTAGAGCGTGTGCAGCATCGCGTGGCCGGTGCGATCGGCGGCCGCGCACGAGCGCTGGATCGACTTCTCGCCGAAATTCGCCGAATGGCCGCCGAACGGCCGCTGGTAGATCGTGCCGTCGTTGTTGCGGTCGAACGGCATGCCGTAATGCTCGAGCTCGTAGACGACCTCGGCCGCCATCCGGCACATGTACTCGATCGCGTCCTGGTCGCCCAGCCAGTCGGACCCCTTGACCGTATCGTACATGTGCCACAGCCAGTGGTCCTCGCCCATGTTGCCGAGGCTGGCGCCGATGCCGCCCTGCGCCGCCACGGTGTGCGAGCGGGTCGGAAAGACCTTCGATAGCACGGCGACCGAGAGCCCCGCCTCGGCGAGCTGCAGCGACGCGCGCATGCCCGCGCCGCCGGCGCCGACGACCAGCGCGTCGAACCTGCGCACCGGCACGCTCATCCTCGTCCCCAGAGGACCTCGATCAGCCACGCGGCGTAAGCGACCAGCGCGACGACGGTCAGCGCTTCGAGCGTCAGCCGCAGCCCGGCCGGCGCGATGTAGTCCATCCAGATGTCGCGCACCCCGATCCAGGCGTGCCAGAGCAGCGCGAGCCCGAACAGCAGTGTGGCGATGCGGAATGCGCCTTGCGCGAACAGCGCGGTCCACAGCGCGTAGTCGATGCTGCCGTGGTAGAGCGCGATGCCGAGCAGCAGCAGCGTGTAGAGCGCCATGATGACGGCGGTCAGCCGCTGTACCAGCCAGTCTTTCCAGCCGTAGTGCGCGCCGACGACGACGCGGGTCACCACAGGAGCGCTCCGATGATGGCGGTCAGTGCCAGGCTCGCGATCAGCACCGCGACCCCCGACTGCCGCGCCGGCTTCAGGTCGGTGCCGACGTGCAGGTCGAAGAGCAGGTAGCGTATGCCGGCGCAGAAATGGTGCAGATAGGCCCAGACCAGCAAGAGCAGCACGACCTTCACCCACGGCTGCGCCACCATCGCCTGCAGCGTTGCGTACGATGCCGGCGACGCCAGGCTTTGCCGGAGCGCATACAGGACGAGCGGGATGCCGATCAGGAACAGCGCCGCGCCGCTGACGCGATGCAGGATCGAGACGATCGCCGGAATCGGCTGGCGGATCCGGGTGAGATCGAGATAGACCGGTCGCCGCGGCGCCGCAGGCTCGCCGGCCGCGGCCGGCGCTTCGATGTGCAGGCCGTTATCGGACATCGGCATCGCGGCGCCTCGAAGCGCCGAAACCGCCGGCGTTGCGTTGCATCGGGAAAGTGCTACCGACCGCGCGCGCGGCCCCGTGGCACGAATCCCTTGGCAACGGCATCTGGTTCTTTCGCGGTTGGGCGCCCCTCCCCGGGGCTGTGCACGAACAGCGCACGGCGCAAATTATACCGTGTTTCGAGCCGCCCTCACAGCGCGGCGCCGCGCCGTTAGGGAACCTCTGGACAAGTCCCGCGTGGCCGCGACGGAGGCTTGCCGAGATGACAGGTTCCTTAGCACAGATCGTTCAGGTAGTGGTGCCTGCGCGTGCAGCACAGCCCGCGTCGCCACTCGACAGGACGATCGCCGTAAGTCCGGGTCAGCCGCTCGACGGCGAGCAGCGGATCTCCGCTCCTGACTTTGAGCAGCGCGGCGCTCGCGGCGTCGGCGGCGATCGCCTTGAGCTTTTCCTGGGCGCGCAGCATGCGCACGCCGAACTGCGTCTCGAACAGGCTGTACATCGAGCCGCGATAGCCCTCGATCCTGGCCCGCGTCAGCCCCCTGAACAGCGCCGCCGGCAGCGTGATGTCGTCGAGCACGACCGGCTCGCCGCCGTATTCCAGCACGCGCCGCACGACTATCACCGATTCCGCCGGCTTGAGCTCGAGCAGGCGCGCGACCTCGGCCGTCGCCCGTCCCCGCCGCACGTCGACCAGCCGGCTCGCCGGGTACTCGTCGCCGCCGTCGTTGCGCCGGATGCGCAGGAAACGGAACATCGACGTCTTTTCCTCGGTGTGGGTGGCGACGAACGTGCCCTTGCCCTGGCGGCGCACCACGAGGTTGTCGGTGGCCAATGCATCGATCGCCTTGCGCACCGTCCCCTGCGACACGCCGAAGCGCGCCGCCAGCTCGAGCTCGCTGGGCAGCGCCTCGCCCGGCGGCCAGTGCCGCGCCTCCATGTTCCGCAGCAGCAGATCCTTGAGCTGCAGATAAAGCGGGCGGAAAGTCGGCGCGCGTGGGGCGGTCGCGGGCATCGGGCAGGCGGGCGGTAACAAAGTCGCTCTGGCTTGCGTTATATCTTATATCTTACATAAGAGTCAATTGACACCGCCGGTGCGAGCCCGTAGAATTTTTGCCAGGCGCCGGCCGAGCCTGCGCCATTCCGGCAGTGGGCGCACGGTCCCGCCGGTCGTCTCGTTGGAGCTCTCGATGAAAAAGCCCGTCCGCATCGCGGTGACCGGCGCCGCCGGCCAGATCGGCTACAGCCTGCTGTTCCGCATTGCCAACGGCGACATGCTGGGCGGCGATCAGCCGGTGATCCTGCAGCTGCTCGAATTGCCGCAGGACAAGCCGCAGGCGGCGCTCAAAGGCGTGATGATGGAGCTCGAGGACTGCGCCTTCCCGCTGCTCGCCGGCATGACCGCTTCCGGCGACGCCAAGGACGCGTTCAGGGACGCCGAGCTGGCGCTCCTGGTCGGAGCGCGGCCGCGCGGTCCCGGCATGGAGCGCAAGGATCTGCTGCTCGAGAACGCGCGCATTTTCATCGAGCAGGGCAAGGCGCTAGATGCAGTCGCCAGCCGCGGCATCAAGGTGCTCGTCGTCGGCAACCCGGCCAACACCAACGCCTACATCGTGATGAAGTCGGCCGCCGGCCTGCCGGCGAAGAATTTCACCGCGATGCTGCGGCTCGATCACAACCGCGCGCTGTCGCAGCTCGCCGCCAAGGCCAAAGTGCCGGTCGAGTCGATCGACAAGCTCGTCGTCTGGGGCAACCATTCGCCGACGATGTATCCCGACTATCGCTTCGCCACGGCCGGCGGCAAGTCGCTCAAGGCGCTGATCGGCGACGACGACTGGAACCGCAACGTGTTTCTGCCGACGGTCGCCAAGCGCGGCGCGGCGATCATCGAGGCGCGCGGGCTGTCGTCGGCTGCGTCCGCCGCCAACGCCGCGATCGATCACATGCGCGACTGGATCGGCGGCAGCGGCGGCCGCTGGGTCACGATGGGGGTGGCCTCCGACGGCAGCTACGGCGTCCCGCGCGAGGTCATGTACGGGGTGCCGGTGATCACCAGCGCCGGCGAATACCAGCGCGTCACCGGCCTCGACATCGACGCGTTCTCGCGGCAGCGGATGGATGCGACGCTGAAAGAGCTCGAGGAAGAGCGCGCCGGCGTCGCAGATCTCATCCGATGAGCGAGTCGGCTTCCGCTGGCGCAAGGTTCAGGGCGGCGCTCGCCGAGGAGTCGCCGCTGCAGGTGCCGGGCGCGATCTGCGCCTATCACGCCCTCCTGGCCGAGAAGACCGGGTACCGCGCGATCTACCTGTCGGGAGGCGGCGTCGCCGCCGGCTCGCTCGGGCTGCCCGACCTGGGCATCTCGAACCTCGACGACGTGCTGACCGATGTGCGGCGGCTCACCGATGCCAGCGCGCTGCCGCTGCTGGTCGACGCGGATACCGGATTCGGCGCGTCGGCGTTCAACGTCGCGCGCAGCGTGCGCGCGCTGATCAAGGCCGGCGCCGCGGCGATGCACATCGAGGACCAGGTCGGCGCCAAGCGCTGCGGCCACCGGCCGAACAAGGAGCTGGTGGCGAAGGACGAGATGGTCGACCGGATCAAGGCGGCGGTCGATGCCCGCACCGACGCCGACTTCGCGATCATGGCGCGCACCGACGCTCTGGCCGTCGAGGGCCTGGCCGCGGCGATCGACCGGGCCGGCGCTTGCGTCGCGGCCGGCGCCGACATGATCTTTCCCGAGGCGGTGACCGATCTCGCCGCCTACCGGCGATTCGTCGACGAGGTCAACGTGCCGGTACTGGCCAACATCACCGAATTCGGCGCCACTCCGCTGTTTACCATCGACGAGCTGCGCGACGCCGGCGTTGCGATCGCGCTCTATCCGCTGTCCGCGTTCCGGGCGATGAATCAGGCGGCGCTGCGAGTCTACCAGGCGCTGCGCCGCGACGGTACGCAACGGGAGGTGCTTTCGTCGATGCAGACCCGGGCCGAGCTGTACGAATTCCTCGGCTACCACGCCTTCGAGCAGAAGCTCGATCGCCTGTTCGCGAAGGCAACGCAATGAAGGCGTCCGCGTCGCCGCGGCTCGATACAGGAAAGCGATGAGCGAGACTGCTTCGCCCACTGTCACTTCGCCCAAGCCGAAGAAATCGGTCGCGCTGTCCGGCGTGGTCGCCGACAACACTGCCCTGTGCACGGTTGGCCGCACCGGCAACGACCTGCACTACCGCGGCTACGACATCCTCGACATCGCCGATGCCTGCGAGTTCGAGGAAATCGCCTACCTGCTGATCCACGAAAAGCTGCCGACCGCGGCCGAGCTCGGCGCCTACAAGGCGCGCCTCAAAGGCGAGCGCGCGATTCCCGGTCCAATACGCGAGATCCTCGAGCGCCTGCCGGCCGGCACCCACCCGATGGACGTGATGCGCACCGCGGTGTCGGCGCTGGGCGCGGTGATGCCCGAGGGCGATCGGCACGATGCCGAGGGCGCCCGCGCGATCGCCGACCGTCTGCTGGCGAAGCTGGGATCGATGCTGCTCTACTGGCACCACTGGTCGACCGGCGGCAGGCGCATCGACGTCGAGACCGACGACGATTCGATCGGCGCGCATTTCCTGCACCTGCTGCACGGCAAGACAGCGCCGGCTTCCTGGGTGCGGGCGATGGACACCTCGCTCAACCTCTACGCCGAGCACGAGTTCAACGCCTCGACGTTCACCGCCCGGGTCATCGCCGGCACCGGGTCGGACATCTATTCGGCGCTGACCGGCGCGATCGGCGCGCTGCGCGGACCCAAGCACGGCGGCGCCAACGAATTCTCGTTCGAGGTCCAGCAGCGATACGCCGCGCCCGACGAAGCCGAAGCCGACATCCGCCGGCGGCTCGCCGACCGCGAGGTGATCATCGGCTTCGGCCACCCGGTGTACACGGTCGCCGACCCGCGCAACCGGGTGATTAAGGCGGTCGCGCAGCGGCTGTCGGCCGACGCTGGCGACACCAGGATGTTCGCCGTCGCCGAGCGGATCGAGCAGGTGATGCAGGACGCGAAGCGGATGTTCGCGAACCTCGACTGGTATTCGGCGGTCAGTTACCACATGCTCGGCGTTCCGACCGCGATGTTCACCCCGCTGTTCGTCATCTCGCGAACGGCAGGCTGGTCGGCGCACGTGATCGAGCAGCGGGCCGACGGCAAGATCATCCGGCCGTCGGCCAACTACGTCGGCCCGGAGGATCAGGCCTTCGTCCCGCTGGCGAGGCGGCGATGAGGCGACGCCCTGCCCTGCTGCTGGTGCTGGCGATGGCGCTCGCCGCCGGCGGATGCTACCGGTTCGCGCTCGCCGCCGACGCGTTGCGCGCTGCGACCGCACCCGTGGCGAACGACGACCATGCCGCGGAGATCGCCGCCGCCACCGAAGCGAGCGACCGCTGGCTGGACCTGATCACCCGCGGCAAGTTCGCCGAGAGCTGGTTGTCCGCCGCCCCGGTGCTGCAGGATGCGGCGACGCAGCTCGGCTGGGTCGACGAGCTTACCAAGCGCGATCTCAAGTTCGGCCGGCTGATCACCCGCGAGCGGCAGACGGCGCAGTACTCGAAGACGATGCGCGGCGCGCCGACCGGCGACTACGTGACCGTCACCTATCTGTCCAAGTTCGAGCGAACGCCGGTGGTCGAGGAAACGCTGGCGGTCGCCAGAAACTCGACCGGGCATTGGCAGGTCGCCGGCTACGACATCGCGCTGGCCCCGGCCAAGGGCAAGTAGCGCACGCTTCGAAGTCATGTCGGCGCCGATCTCCAACGTCCGTCCCGAGCCCGACCGGGTCTTGGTCGACATCGCCGACTACGTGGCCGGCGAGACGATCGGCAGCGACGAAGCCTACGACACCGCCCGCTACTGCCTGATCGACACGCTGGGCTGCGGTCTCGAGGCGTTGTCGTACCCGGCGTGCACCAAGCTGCTCGGTCCGATCGTTCCGGGCACCGTCGTGCCCGACGGCGCCCGCGTTCCGGGCACGCAGTTCCAGCTCGACCCCGTGCAGGCCGCGTTCAACATCGGCGCGATGATCCGCTGGCTCGATTTCAACGACACCTGGCTGGCGGCCGAATGGGGCCATCCGTCCGACAACTTGGGCGGGATCCTCGCCACCGCCGACTGGCTGTCGCGCCGCGCCGCCGCTGCCGGCAAGCCGCCGCTTGCGATGCGCTCGGTGCTGACCGCGATGATCAAGGCGCACGAGATCCAGGGCGTGCTCGCGCTGGAGAACAGCTTCAACCGCGTCGGCCTCGATCACGTCGTGCTGGTCAAGGTCGCGTCGACCGCCGTGGTGGCGCAGATGCTGGGCTTGAGCCGCGACGAGATCGTCGACGCGGTGTCGCTGGCCTGGGTCGACGGGCAGAGCCTGCGCACCTACCGCCACGCACCGAACACCGGCTCGCGCAAGAGCTGGGCGGCGGGCGACGCGACCGCGCGCGGCGTACGCCTCGCGCTGATCGCGAGCAAGGGGGAAATGGGCTACCCGTCGGTGCTGTCGGCCAGGACCTGGGGCTTCTACGACGTCGCCTTCGGCGGCAAGCCGTTCCGAGTCCCGCGCCGCTACGGCAGCTACGTGATGGAGAACGTCCTGTTCAAGGTTAGCTTCCCGGCCGAATTCCACGCCCAGACCGCGGTCGAGTGTGCGCTGGCGCTGCACCCGAAGGTTCAGGGTCGCATCGACGACATCGCGCGCATCGCGATCCGAACCCACGAATCGGCGATCCGCATCATCGACAAGCAGGGGCCGCTCGCCAACCCGGCCGACCGCGATCACTGCATCCAGTACATGGTCGCGGTGCCGCTTCTCTACGGGCGCCTGACCGCCGCCGACTACGAGGACCGCGTCGCCGCCGACCCGCGCATCGACGTGCTGCGCGCAAAGATGGCCTGCATCGAGGACCCGCGGTTCTCGCGCGATTATCTCGATCCGGACAAGCGCTCGATCGCCAACGCAATCGGCATCGAGTTCAACGACGGCAGCAGGCTGGACGAAGCCGTGGTCGAATATCCGATCGGCCATCGCCGGCGGCGCGCCGAAGCGACGCCGCTCCTGATCGAGAAATTCCGGACCAACCTCGCCCGCCGTTTTCCGCCCAAGCAGCAGCAGGCGATCCTCGACCTCGCGCTCGACCGGCGCCGACTCGACTCGGCCGCGGTGCACGAATTCGTCGATCTTTTCGTCATCTGACCACGATCTCGCCACGATGGACTTCGCCATGCCCTTCCGCCACGCCGTTCCCCGCCGCCGCGCGCCGGCGCGCCGCGCTGCGCTGCTGCTCGCCATTGCCTGCTCGGCGTCCACCGGCGCAACCCTTGCCGCCGAACCGCCGATCGTCCGCTCCGGACTGTGGGAGATCTCGCGCAGCGGACAGCAGTCAGGAACCCGACACGTCACGACGATGTGCCTCGACCAGTCGGTGCAAGCCGAGATGCGCGAATACGGGATGGGCATGGCCAGGGAAATGTGCTCGAAGTCGGACCGCCGGGTCGAGGGCAACCGCGTCGTCATCGACGCGGTGTGCAATCTCGGCACCTCGACGATGACGACTCACTCGGTGATGACCTACGCCGGAGACACCGCGTTCCACACCGACGGTACGGTGAAGTACGACCCGCCGTTCATGAACATGACCGAAGGCAGGACCGCGATCGACGGTAAATGGGTCGGCGCATGCAAGCCCGGACAGAAGCCCGGCGACATCACGCTCGAGTCGGGACAGACGATCAACATGAAGAGCATGATGAAGAAATAGTCGCTGCACCCCTCGCGCCGCGGCAAGGTCCGGCGGCGCCCGGTTCCTTAGAGGCGATCCGATGAAGCACGACCTGCACGACACGCTGAAAACGCTCAAGACTGCTTCCGGCGCGTCCGGACAGTATTACTCGCTGCCCGCGCTCGAGGCGGCCGGCGTCGGCCGGGTGTCGCGGCTGCCGGTCACGCTACGCATCGTGCTGGAAAGCGTTCTGCGCAACTGCGACGGCAGGAAGGTGACCGACGAGCACGTGCGTCAGCTCGCCAACTGGGCGCCGAACGCGCCGCGCAGCGACGAGATCCCGTTCATCGTCGCCCGCGTCGTGCTGCAGGACTTCACCGGCGTGCCGCTCTTGTGCGACCTCGCCGCGATGCGCAGCGTCGCCAGGCGCCTGGGCGGCGATCCCAAGGTCGTCGAGCCGCTGGTGCCGGTCGACCTGGTGGTCGACCATTCGGTGCAGGTCGACTACTACGGGACGAAGAAAGCCCTCGACCTCAACATGAAGGTCGAGTTCCAGCGCAACGCCGAGCGCTACAAGTTCATGAAGTGGGGGATGCAGGCCTTCGACACCTTCAAGGTCGTCCCGCCCGGGATCGGCATCGTCCACCAGGTCAACCTCGAATACCTGGCCCGCGGCATACACATGAAAGACGGCGTCTGGTATCCGGACACGCTGGTCGGCACCGACTCGCATACGACGATGATCAACGGCATCGGCGTCGTCGGCTGGGGCGTCGGCGGCATCGAGGCCGAAGCGGGCATGCTCGGCCAGCCGCTGTACATGCTGACGCCTGACGTGGTCGGCGTGCATTTCAAGGGGCGGCTCGGCGAAGGCGTCACCGCCACCGACCTGGTGCTGACGGTGACCGAGCTGTTGCGCCGCGCCAAGGTCGTCGGCAAGTTCGTCGAGTATTTCGGCGAAGGCGCGGCCTCGCTGTCGGTTCCCGATCGCGCGACGCTGGCCAACATGTCTCCCGAATATGGCGCGACGATGGGATTTTTCGCCGTCGACGACAGGACGATCGAGTATCTGACCCAGACCGGCCGCACGAGCGCCGAGATCGAGGCGCTCGAGGCCTACTTCCGCGCCCAGGGCCTGTACGGCATGCCGGCCGCAGGTGCGATCGATTATTCGCAGGTCGTCGAGCTCGATCTCTCGACGGTGAGATCGAGCCTGGCCGGACCGAAGCGACCGCAGGACCGCATCGAGCTCGCGAAGATGAAGACCGCGTTCGATACGCTGTTCTCCAAGCCGGTCGCCGACAACGGCTTCGCGCAATCGCCCGACCGGCTCGCCCGCCGCTACCCGGTCCACACCGCGACGCCCGAAGAGGATCGCGCCGAGGATCGAGCCCAGATCGCCGCGCAGCGCCTGCCCCCGAACGGCCAGCCGCGGAACCTGGTCGAGATGGTCGACAATCGCCCGACGCCGGACCCGGCGCGCGCTGCCGGGCCGAAGCCGCTCGACATCGGCAATGGCGACGTGCTGATCGCCGCGATCACGTCGTGCACCAACACGTCGAATCCCGGCGTGCTGCTGGCGGCGGGGCTGCTGGCGAAAAAAGCCGCCGCCAGGGGCCTCTCGGTCAAGCGCCACATCAAGACCTCGCTCGCGCCGGGCTCGCGGGTGGTGACCGAGTACCTGACGCGCTCGGGGCTCTTGCCCGAGCTGGAGAAGCTCAATTTCTATCTGGCCGGCTACGGCTGCACGACCTGCATCGGCAATTCCGGCCCGCTCGACCCTGGGCTGGAGGAAGCGATCAACAAGAACGACCTGGTATGCGCCGCGGTGCTGTCCGGCAACCGCAATTTCGAGGCGCGCATCCATCCGAGCATCAAGGCCAACTTCCTGGCCTCGCCGCCGCTGGTCGTCGCCTTCGCCATCGCCGGACGGGCCAACATCGATCTCACCAGCGAGGCGCTGGGCACCGGCAGCGACGGCAAACCGGTGTTCCTGCGCGACGTCTGGCCCACGTCGCAGGAAATCGGCGCGGTGCTGCAGTACGCGACCGACCCGGCGACCTACCGCCGTCTGTACGGAGACTTCACCCGCGACAACCCGCTGTGGAACGCGATTCCGACCTCGACCGGCCAGGTCTACGCCTGGGACCAATCGACCTACATCGCCGAACCGCCGTTCTTCGCCGATTTCGCGATGCAGCCGGGCGAAGTCGCGCAGGTGCGCGGCGCGCGCGCGCTGGGCATCTTCGGTGACTCGGTGACCACCGATCACATCAGCCCGGCCGGATCGATCAAGCCGACCTCGCCCGCCGGCATCTACCTGCTCGAGCACGATGTGGCAGTGCCCGATTTCAACAGCTACGGCAGCCGGCGCGGCAACCACGAGGTGATGATGCGAGGCACCTTCGCCAATGTGCGCATCAAGAACCTGATGCTGCCGGCGCGGCCCGACGGCACGCGGATCGAGGGCGGCGAGACGATCCTGCAGCCGGAAGGCAAGCCGATGTCGATCTACGACGCGGCGATGGCGTACATCGCGCGCGGTACGCCGACCGTGGTCTTCGCCGGCGAGGAATACGGCACCGGCAGTTCGCGCGACTGGGCGGCCAAAGGCACGCAACTGCTGGGCGTCAAGGCGGTGATCGCGCGGAGCTTCGAGCGCATCCACCGCTCGAACCTGGTCGGCATGGGTGTGCTGCCCTGCCAGTTCACCGGCACCGACAGCGCGGCGTCGCTCGGCATCGACGGCAGCGAGGAATTCGACATCGTCGGCCTCGAATCGGGCATCCGGCCGCAGATGGAGGCGACACTCGTGATCCGGCCCAAGGACGGCTCGAGCCGGCGCGTGCCGCTGTTGCTTCGCATCGACACGCCGATCGAGGTCGATTACTACCGGCACGGCGGCATCCTGCCTTACGTCCTGCGCGAGCTCTTGGCCGCGTAAGACGTCCTCAGCGAGTCCGATCGCCATCGCGCCGCCACCGATCCCGGCCGTCGGCGATTCGCGCAGCCTGACGCGCGCGCTGCCGCTGTTTCTGCTCGCCGGGTTGTGTCTGTCGTCGCTCGACGCGACAGCGAAGTACCTGGTCCGCGATCATCCACTGTTCCTGGTCGTCTGGGCCCGTTACGCCGGGCAGATGATCGTCGTCACGCCGTTCGCCTGGCGGCGGGCCGGGCCGGGGTTCTGGCGGACGCCGCGGCTTCGGCTGCAGTTGCTGCGCTCGACGATGCTCTTGTGCGCGACCTTCTGCTTTTTCGGCGGCTTGCGCTTCCTGCCGCTGGCCGAGGGATCGGCGATCACCTTCCTCGCCCCGATCATCGTGGTCCTGCTTTCCGGGCCCTTGCTCGGCGAGCGCCCCGACGCAACGCGCTGGATCGCCGCGTTCACCGGTTTCGCCGGCATCCTGATCCTGCTCCGCCCCGGATCGGCGGTCTTCCACCCGGCGGCATTGCTGCTGCTGCTCGCCGCGCTGTGCAACGCGCTGTATTTCCTGCTGACCCGCAAGCTGGTCGAGGACGATCCGCACACCACGTTGTTCTACAGCGCGCTGGTCGGCACGGTCGGGCTGTCGATCGGACTTCCTTTTGCGCTCGAGGCGGGCCTGCCGACGCCGGGTGAAAGCCTGCCGTTCGTCCTGCTCGGGCTGTTCGCCGGCATCGGGCACTGGCTGCTGATCGGGGCCTTCCGGCGGGCGCCGGCAGCGCTGCTGACGCCGTTCGCCTATCTGCAGATCATCTGGGCTACCGCTTACGGTCTGGCGCTGTTCGGCCAGCTACCCGACGGCTGGTCGGCGCTGGGCATGACGGTGATCGTCGGCAGCGGCCTGATGCTTGCGCTGCGCGAGCGGGCTCGCGCGCCGCGTCGATAGGTGCCGCGGCTGGGCCGGCTGCCGCGACGCCCTAAGCTCTCGCCGAGCCGTTGCGCGCGATCCAGCGCGCCAGCGGTCGCCACTGCTCGATATCCTGCTCGGCGCGCGCCCGCGGCAGATCGGCGATGGTGAGCCCGTCGCGAGCGCAGTGCACGTAGACCTGCGTCGCGCGCAAATGCGCGACCAGCGGAAAATCGAACGAGCGCAGGAACTCCTCCAGCTCGGCGGCGCTGTGGGTGCGCGGGTCGACCCGCATCGCCACCAGCCCCACCGCGATATCGCCTTTCTTGATCGCCTTGTATTCGCCGATCTGATCGAGGAAATGCCTGGTCGCCGCGGTATCGAAAGCGCTCGGCGACACCGGCACCAGCAGAATGTCGGCACGGTGCATCGCGTCGCGCAGGCCCTCGCCGTGCAGGCCCGCCGGAGTGTCGAGCACCAGCCAGTTCGGATGCTGCTCCTTGAGTTCGTCCCGGCCGGCGCTTGGCGTCCAGCCGGCGATCGCGGGGAACAGCGGCGGCCGGCGGCCGAGCCATTCGGTTGCCGAGCGCAGCGGGTCGAAGTCGGCCAGCACGACGCGTTGCTTGCGCGCAGCGAGCCACCCGGCGATGTTGGTCGCCAGCGTCGTCTTGCCGCTGCCGCCCTTCGGATTGGCCACAAGCAGCGTCTGCGTTGCCATCTTCTCCCCTGTATGGTCGGCGGGCCCCAAGGCTGGGACGGCCTGCATTGTAGAGCGCCTTGCGCCGGAGCGCGACTCGCGCTAGCTTCGAACAATGACTCCCGACGGCGAGCTGACCCGATCGACGACCCCACCTTCGCGGCAGGCGAAGCGGCAGGATTTCGAGACCGGCAAGCTCAAAAAACGGCTGCGGCGGCTGGTCGGCCAGGCGATCGCCGACTACGCGATGATCGAGCCCGGCGACCGCGTGATGGTGTGCCTGTCGGGGGGCAAGGACAGCTACGGCCTGCTCGACGTATTGCTGTCGCTAAAAGAGCGCGCGCCGCTGTCGTTCGACATCGTCGCGGTCAACCTCGACCAGAAGCAGCCCGGCTTCCCGGCCGAAGTCCTGCCGCGCTATCTCGCCGCGCGCGGCGTGCCGTTCCGCATCGTCGAGCAGGACACCTACAGCGTCGTCAAGCGGGTGATTCCGGAGGGCGGGACGATGTGCTCGCTCTGCTCGCGGCTGCGCCGCGGCGTGCTCTATCGCGTCGCCGGCGAGCTCGGCGCGACCAGGATCGCGCTCGGTCACCACCGCGACGACGTGCTGGCGACGTTCTTCCTCAATCTCTTTTTCGGCGGCAAGCTCAAAACGATGCCGCCGAAGCTCGTTTCCGACGACGGCCGGCACGTCGTCATCCGCCCGCTCGCCTACGTGCGCGAGCGCGACCTGGCGCGCTACGCGGAAGCGATGGCGTTCCCGATCATTCCCTGCACGCTTTGCGGATCGCAGGAGAACCTGCAGCGCAGGCAGGTGGCGGCGATGCTCACCGACTGGCAGAAGCGCCATCCGGGCCGCGCCGAGAGCATCTTCAACGCGCTGTCGAATGTGGTGACCACCCACCTGCTCGATCGCCGCCTGCAGGATTTCGCCGCGATCCGCGCCAGCGGGACCCGCGAGCCCGGCGGCGATCTCGCCTTCGACGACGATCCCTGCCTGGACGGCGCCGCGGTGCGACTGACGCGCCGCGACTGACCAAGAATGCGTCTCTAGCGCACCACGTCCTTGGTCTGCCCGAAAAGTATCTTGTTCTCCGCTTCGGTGCGCGGGGCGCCGAGCTTCGGGTTGACTTCCTTGGCCAGCGCGTAGGCGCGCACCGTCGCCGGACGCGCCCGGATCGCTTCCTTCCAGCGCTTCAGATGAGGAAATTGCTCGATGTCCTGCGACTGGCGCTCGGGCAGCACCCACGGATACGACGCGATGTCGGCGATCGAGTACTCGCCGGCGATGAACTCGCGATCGGCGAGCCGCTTGTTCAGCACGGCATAGAGCCGTCCGGTCTCGTTGACGTAGCGCTCGACCGCGTACGGCAGGCGCTCGGGTGCGTAGTGCACGAAATGATGGTTCTGTCCGGCGAGCGGCCCCAGGTTGCCCATCTGCCAGAACAGCCATTGGATGCAGTCCAGCCGCTGCCGCGCATCGCGCGGTATCAGGCCGCCGATCTTGTCGGCCAGATAGAGCAGGATCGCACCGGATTCGAACATCGCGATCGGCGCGCCGCCGTCCGCCGGCGCGCGATCGACGATCGCCGGAATGCGATTGTTCGGCGAGATCTTCAGGAATTCGGGCTGGAACTGCTCGCCCTGGCCGATGTTCACGGGGCGGATCGTGTACTCGAGGCCGGTCTCCTCGAGAAACATCGTCATCTTGTGCCCGTTGGGCGTCGTCCAATAGTAGAGATCGATCATCGCGTGTGATCCTCAAGGCCCGGTCGCGTGGCGGAAGGCAGCCTGGAATGGACGTCGCCGGCGTCAGAACGTTCCAGGATAGCCGCCGCCGTCGATCAGCAGGTTCTGTCCGACGATGTAGCCGGCGTGCTCGCTGCACAGAAAAGCGCAGGCCCGGCCGAACTCGGCGGGCGTGCCGAAGCGTCCGGACGGATTGGCCTCCATCTGAGATCGCCGCAGCTCCGCGACCGGCTTGCCGGTCGACCTGGCGCGCGACTCGAGGTTGCCGCGCAGCCGGTCGGTGTCGAACGGCCCCGGCAGCAGGTTGTTGATCGTCACGTTGTGGCGCGCGACCTTGCGCGCCAGGCCCGCGACGAAGCCGGTCAGCCCGCTGCGCGCGCCGTTGGACAGTCCGAGGATGTCGATCGGCGCCTTGACCGCCGACGACGTGATGTTGACGATGCGGCCGAAACGGCGCGCGATCATGCCGTCGACAGTCGCCTTGATCAGCTCGATCGGGGTCAGCATGTTGGCGTCGATGGCGCGCAGCCACGCGTCGCGATCCCAGTCGCGGAAGTCGCCCGGCGGCGGGCCGCCGGCATTGTTGATCAGGATATCGGGCTGCGCGCACGCGGCGAGTGCGCTGGCCCTGCCCGCGGCGGTGGTGATGTCACACGCGACCCACTGCACGTCGCGCCCCGCCATCCGGCCGATCTCGAGCGCGGCGTCGCGCAGCGCGGCCTCGGTGCGCGCGACGATCGTGACGTCGACGCCTTCCTGGGCGAGGGCTTCCGCGCAGCCGCGTCCGAGACCCTTGCTCGCGGCGCAGACCAGCGCCCGCCTGCCCGCCAACCCGAGATCCATGCCGGAAGTCTAGTCGGCCGCTGCGACCAGCCCGGCGTCGGGCCTCGTCGCGCGGCGAACCTGCACCACCGTCGCGATGGCGATGAACAGGAACAACGCGATCGCCGCGGCGACCATCCGCGGCGAGCCATGGTCGACCATCGCGCCCATCGCCACCGGAGCGAGCGCCGAACCCAGGTCGAGTCCCGAATAGACGAAGCCGTAGACGCGGCCCGACGCGCCCTTGGGCGTTGCGCCGCGCACGATCATGTCGCGCGACGGCCCGGTGGCGCCGATGGCGACGCCGGTCAGCGCCAGCAGCGGAATCGCCGCCACGGCGAACGCCGGAAAGAGCGCCAGCAGCAGCACCATGCTGGCGCCGACGGCGAGACCGGTCGCGGCGACCCGATCGTGCCGCGCGGTTCGGGCGGCGAGGAAGCCGCCGGCCAGGATGCCCGACGCGTTGCCCAGCAGGTACGCGGTCAGCGCGGCCGCGGCGACCGTCAGCGGCAGTCCGTAGGCAGCGTTGAGACTCGTGCCGAGGAAGGTCTGGATGCCGATGGTGGCGATCGTCAGCACGCAGAAATAGGCGAAGCACAAGAGGATCGGCGCCTGGCGGAACAATTGCAGGCTGGCCGACACCGTGTGTGCGGGCGCGGGCGCGCCGCGCCGGCGGCTGTCGAGGACGCCGCGCTGCAGCGCGAACACCGCCATCGCAATCAGGCCCATCGCGCCGGTCGCGATCAGCGCGGTGCGCCAGCCGAAAGCGCTGCCGAGGCCGAAGCTCACCACCGGCGCCAGCGCATAGCCCAGGCTGCCGCCGATGCCGTGCGTGCTGTAGGCGTGGCCGAGCCGGCGTGGATCGACGTTGGCGTTGAGCACCGCGAAATCGGCCGGGTGGAACACGCCGTTGCCGATCCCCATCAGCACGACGAGGGGCAACAGCGCACCGACTCCGGGCGCGAACCCGGCGAGCAAGGTGCCGCCGGCCAGGAGACCCATTCCGGCGAGGAGCACCGGCCTGGCGCCGAAGCGGTCGACCGCGAAGCCGGCGCTGAACTGACACACGCCGCTGGCGATGTACATCGCGCTGACCAGCGCGCCCAGCGTCGCGTAGCTCACGCCGAATTCCGCCCGCAGCAGCGGAAAAAGCGGCGGCAGCACGAGCTGGAAGAAGTGCGACAGCGCGTGCGCCGAGCCGACGACGCCGATCACCCGGGTGTCGGCGCGGAACGAGCCAGCGGCGGCGTTATCCAAGAGGTGGGGCTTTGCGCAAGGCGGCAGGCCGTTGCCGAGGTTGAAGACAGCCGCCAAGCCTCCAATATACTGCATTGCCTCGATGCCCGTCAGATCGTAAGCGGGCCGACGCGCAATCTGCAACGGAGGACCCATCGATGGACAAGGTCAGGAAGTCGGACCAGGAATGGAAGGCGGTGCTCGCGCCCGAGCAATACCGAGTCACGCGACAGAAAGGAACCGAGCGCCCGTTCACCGGCGAATACTGGGACAACGAGCAGGCCGGACAATACCGCTGCGTCTGCTGCGGCAACCTGCTGTTCGATTCCGACACCAAGTTCGACGCCGGCTGCGGCTGGCCGAGCTTCTATGCCCCCGCTGACGCCGGCAACGTGCGCACCGAGGAGGACACGAGCCACATGATGCGGCGCACCGAGGTGCTGTGCTCGGCCTGCGACGCGCACCTCGGGCACGTGTTCGACGACGGTCCCGAGCCGACCGGCCAGCGCTATTGCATGAACTCGGCGTCGCTCACGTTCGAGCCGAAGAAATAGCGCGCGATGCGCGTGCTGCTGGCCGAGGACGACCCGATGATCGGCGCCAGCGTGCGCCGCGGCCTGGCGCAGGACGGATTCGCCGTCGACTGGGTCGAGGACGGCCGCGCCGCGCAGGCGGCGCTGGCCGAGCGCGTGCACGACGCCGTGGTGCTCGACCTCGGCCTGCCTCGGCA
>DATEFZ010000183.1:0-9855 GCA_035280325.1 Casimicrobiaceae bacterium | reverse complement strand
CGAGCAATCCGACGAGCCGCGCGCCGCGCGCGTGCTGGCCGCCATTCGCGAGCAGGTCGCCGGCGGCGAGCCGCTGGCCGGCGCGCTGTCGCGCTTTCCGCGCACGTTCTCCGAGCTCTACCGCGGGCTGGTCGCGGTCGGCGCCGAAAGCGGCCAGCTCGGCAGCGTGCTCACCCGGCTGGCCGACTACCTCGAGGCGCGGCAGGCGCTGCGCCAGCAGTTCACCGCGGCGCTGATCTACCCGGCGCTGGTCACCGTCATCGCGCTGGCGGTCATCGCCACCCTGCTGCTGTACGTCGTTCCGCAGATTGTCAACGTGTATCAGCAGAGCCGGCAGGCACTGCCGTTCCTGACCCGGGCGCTGATCGCGACCAGCGGCTTCCTGCGCGACACCGGCATCTACTGGCTGATCGCGGCGGCGCTGGCGGCCGTCGTCGTGGCGCTGCTCTTTCGCAGCGAGGCGTGGCGCGAGCGCATGCACGCGATGCTGATCGATGCGCCGGTTGCCGGCAACGTATTGCGCGGGCTCGATACCGCGCGTTTCGCGAGCACGCTGGCGATCCTGACCGGCAGCGGAGCGCCGCTCCTGCGCGCGCTGGAGACGGCCGCCGCGGTGGTCTGGGCGGTCCCGATCCGCCGCGCCGCGCACGCCGCCGCCGGTCTGGTGCGCGAAGGCGTATCGCTGGCGCGCGCGCTCGCCAGCCAGCGGGTGTTTCCGCCGCTGCTCGTGCACCTGGTCGCCAGCGGCGAGCACAGCGGGGCGCTGCCGGAGATGCTCGATCGCGCGGCGCGAGCCCAAGAGCAGGACGTCGCGCGCCGGCTCACCTGGCTGGCCGCGCTGGTGCAGCCGCTGTTGATCGTATTCATGGGCGGGATCGTGCTGGTGCTGGTGCTGGCGGTGATGCTGCCGATCGTGTCGATGAACCAGCTGATCCGGTGATCATCACTCCGGACCCGCATCCAATGGCGCGCGGTCGGCGGCGCGCGGGCGCTTCGCCTGTTGCTGCTCGAGGGCCCAGGCGACGTGCTCGCGCACCAGCGGCGATTCGTCGTCGCGGCGCATCGCCAGCGCGGTAACGATCCGCCGGTCGTAGCGGGCGTTGCCCAACCCCACCGCGAGGTTGCGCGACCAGCGCTCAAAACCGATGCGGCGGATCGCGCTCCCCGCCATCCGCCGCTCGAATTCCTCCCGCGTCCACCCGAACAGCGCGATCAGGTCGGCATCGTCGAGACCGTTGCGGACGGCGAAGTCCGGGTCGGTCGAGACCCGCGCGTAGCTGTTCCAGGGGCAGGCGAGCTGGCAATCGTCGCAGCCGTAGACGCGATTGCCGATCGACGGCCGCAGGCTCTCAGGGATGCTTCCCTCGAGCTCGATCGTCAGATACGAAATGCAAAGCCGCGCATCGAGCTGGTACGGTGCGACGATGGCGCCGGTCGGGCAGGCGTCGATGCACGCGCTGCAGCTTCCGCAGTGCGCGCTCGCGGCGGCAGTCGTCGGCAGCGGCAGCTCGGTGTAGATCTCGCCCAGGAAAAAGAACGACCCCGCCTCGCGGCTGAGCAGCAGTGTGTGCTTGCCGCGCCATCCGATGCCCGACTTGGCGGCCAGCGCGACCTCGAGCACCGGCGCGCTGTCGGTGAACACGCGATGGCGGAAGCCGGGCGCCGCCTGCTCGATCCGGTCGGCGAGGCGCTGCAATCTGCCGCGCAGCACCTTGTGATAGTCGCGCCCCAGCGCGTAGCGCGAGACGTACGCCTTGCGCGAGTCGGCGAGCGTGGCGCTCGCATCGCGCGCCTCTCGCGCCAGATAATCGAGCCGCGCCGTGATGACGCGCACCGTCCCCGGCACCAGGTCGGCCGGGCGTGCCCGGCGCGCGCCGTGCCGTGCCATATAATCCATTTCACCGTGGCGGCCCGCGGCGAGCCACGCCAGGAGCCGCGCCTCCTCCGCCTCCAGGCCGGTGTCGGCAATTCCGATCTCGCCGAAACCCAGCGCGCGACCCCAGACGCGAATGTCTTCGGCAAGGCGGGCGAGATCGATTGATGGCATCAAAAGTCCGTGAACTATTCAACCATGACGGCGGCGAACGAAGCGCGCAAGTACCTGGCCGACGCGGCGGCGACGATGCGCGCCGGTGCCGACCTGGCGCGCGGTCTCGGCGGCGGCATGGTGATGACGCTGTCCGGCGATCTGGGCGCCGGCAAGACGACGCTGGTGCGCGGCGTATTGCGTGCTCTCGGCTTTCGGGGCCCGGTCAAGAGCCCCAGCTTCAGCCTGCTTGAACATTACAATATTTCGAGCTTATACTTCTATCACTTTGATTTCTATCGCTTCGATCAGCCGGACGAATGGGACGACACGGGCTTCGCCGAATATTTTCGATCCGATGCGATATGCGTGATCGAATGGCCGGAAAAAATCGCCGGCGTCCTGCCGGACATCGACATCGCGGTGCGGCTCGCATTTCGCGACCCGGGCCGCGATTTGAGCCTGCGGGCCGGAACGAGCGCGGGTAGCCGATGCCTGGCCGGGTTCGCAGCCGAAATGCGCTGACCGGAGTCTCGCTCGAACGCCGCCGCGTTTGCCGCTGGCTGCTATTGCCGGCCGGTGGCTTGCTGTTGCCGCCCGGCGCAATCGCGTCGACGATCGCGTCGGCGCGCATCTGGCCGGCGCAGGAATATACCCGCCTGATCATCGAGTCGACGGTGCCGATCGTGCATCAGATGATCGCGCTGCACGATCCCGAGCGGCTGGTGCTCGATCTCGAAGACGTGGCCCCGGAAGGCGAGCTCGGCGAGCTGGTGCAGCGCCTCAAACCGAGCGATCCGTACATCAAGTCGATCCGCATCGCGCGATTCCGGCCGGGCGTGTCGCGCATCGTCCTCGACCTGAAGGCGGCGGTGAACCCCCAGCTCTTCGCGCTGACGCCGGTCGGCGAATACCGCTATCGGCTGGTGCTCGACCTCTACCCGTTGACGCCTCCCGACCCGCTGATGGCGCTGCTCGAAGGCGAACCGAAGGCGCGCGCCGGCGATTCCGGCAACGCGCCGGCCGAGCCGGCGACGGCGCGCGAAAAGCCTCGCGCCAGGTCGCGCCGGCGGATCATCGTCGCCATCGATCCGGGGCACGGCGGCGAGGACCCTGGGGCGATCGGGCGCCGCGGCACGCGGGAAAAAGACGTAACCCTGGCGATCGGGCGCCGATTGCAGAAGCTCATCGATCGCGAGCCGGGCATGCGCGCGATGCTGACCCGCGACGACGACTACTTCGTGCCGCTGAACGTGCGCGTGCAGAAGGCACGCCGCGTGCGCGCCGACCTGTTCGTGTCGATCCACGCCGACGCCTTCTCGACGCCGCAGGCGCGCGGCTCGTCGGTGTTCGCGCTGTCCGAGCACGGCGCGACCAGCGCCGCGGCGCGCTGGCTCGCGCAGCGCGAAAACGAGGCCGACCTGATCGGCGGCGTCAACCTGGACAACCGCGACCCGATGCTAGCCAGGACGCTCCTCGACCTGTCGCAGACCGCCCAGATCAGCGACAGCCTGCGGGTCGGTCGCTCGGTGCTCGACGGCATCGGCGCCATCAATCCGCTGCACCGCGGCGTCGTCGAGCAGGCGGGATTCGCCGTGCTCAAGGCCCCGGATATCCCGTCGATCCTGGTCGAGACCGCGTTCATCTCCAATCCCGAGGAAGAGCTCAAGCTGCGCAGCGATCGCCATCGGCAGCAATTCGCCGATTCGATCTTCGCCGGCGTCAAGCGCTACTTCGCGCAGAACCCGGCGCTGGCGCGGGCCGGACCGGTCTAGCCGGCGCGGCGCGACCGGCCGAGCGTCCGGCCGCCGCGCAGCCGTCACGTACAATCCGCGCATGCTGCGCTTCTTTTTCGGCTTCCTGATCCTGCAAGGCCTGCTGTTCGGGCTGGAGCTCACGCCCTGGGCGCAGCACTGGTTGGTCGCGCCGTGGACCGCGACGCTGGCCGCGATCAGCGCCGACATCGTCAGGCTGTTCGACCCGCGCGTGCTGGCATACGGCAACGTGCTGCAGAGCACGGCCACCGGGTTCGCCGTATCGATCGAGGCCGGCTGCAACGGCGTCGAGGCGACCATCGTGCTGGTGGCCGCGATCCTCGCCTTTCCGGCGCCGTGGCGGCGCAAGCTCGCCGGCCTCGGCATCGGCATCGTCGCGGTGCAGGGGCTCAACGTCGTGCGGGTCATCAGCCTGTTCTACCTCGGACAGTGGAACTACAGCGCGTTCGAATGGGCGCATCTGTACGTCTGGCAGGCGCTGATCATGCTCGACGTGCTGATCGTCTGGCTGCTGTGGGTGCGCACGCTGCCGCGGCCGCCGGCGGAATTTCCCGCGGTGCCGGCCTGACCGGAGCGGCGAGCGATGCCTCCGCGGTCGCTGCCGCGATTCGTGCTGCGGGTGTTCGGATGGCTGGTCTGCGCACTGGCCGTCTGGTGGTTCGCTTCGCCGCTGCTGGCGGCACCGGTAACGCTCCTCGCCGACGTCTTCAGCCGCGTCGCGCTGCCCGACCTGGTGCGCCTGGTCGAACAGCACGGCGACAAGGTGAGCTTCGTGACCACGCTGCACGCCGCCAGCGCCACGACCACCGCTACCGCCAGCGGCCTGGTGTCTGACGATGTCGATGTCCGCCACTACACCTTCGGACTGCCGCTCTTGGCGGCGCTGATCCTCGCCGCGGGCGGACCGCACGTCGCGCGCAAGCTGCTGGCCGGCTACGCGCTGCTGCTGCCGTTCCAGACCTGGGGTGTGGTCGCCGAATTCCTGGCCGACGTCGCCTCCGGACTCGGACCCGGCGTCGCTTCGCAGACCGGCTTCAGCGCGGTCGAGCGCGAAGCGATCGCTTTCGCCTACCAGTTCGGCACGCTGATCCTGCCCACCGTGGTGCCCGCCGTCGTCTGGGTGCTGATGCACCGGCGGCTGGTCGAGAGCCTGGCCGCCTCGCGCCCCGGCTGATCCGCTCCCTGCGCCGCGGTCCGGTCGCCAGCGATTCGCTTCAGGCGGCGTCCGATCGCGCGGCGCGCGCCGCGCCTTCCTGCATCTCGATCGTGGCCCAGATCCATTCCGGCTGTTGCTCGAGCAGGCGCCCGAAGGCGATCTGCTGCGAGTTCCGGGCGACGCTCATTTTCATCCGCTTGCCGGGCTGGTACTCGCCGGCGGGAACGATCAAGGTCTGGATCGTGGCGTCGCTGTCGCGCCGCAAGAGCGACAGGAACAGCCCCTGGAAGCGCCGTCCGGTGGTCGTCGCCGCCTCGCCGTCGATCGAATAGTCGGCGTCGCCCCGCTTCGGCTCGAACAGCTCGGCCGCGACCAGGTTGTTGGCGATCACCTGCAACCCGATCTCGGCGCGCTCGCTGGTCAGCCGCTTCATCCGCCGGACGATGCCCAGCGTCCACAGCGACTGGCCGTGGGCGCGGATGGCGACCAGCGTGTTCAGCGTCACCGCGTCGATCACGCTCATCGGCGCGACCAGCCGGTATCCGGTTTGCGAGACATCGCGGATGTCCCATGAGCCGCCGGGGGCCGCGTAGCTCGCCAGCAGCCGGCGGGAGACTTCCAGCGCCCGGGCGCTCTCGTTGCGCCGGTGGCCGAAGGTGGCGAGCTCGACCGAATCGCCGAAATTGCCCGGCCGCTGCCGCTTCTCGACCAGCGGATGGATTTCCTCGTCGTGCAGGTAGCCGGCGATCTTGGCGAAGCCGGCGATCGCATCGACCGCGCCGGAAGCGTTGATGCGTTCGCCGCGGCGAGTGACCGGGCGGAACTCGGGGTCGACCTGGGCGGCGAGCTTGGTCATCAGATTGAGCTGCTCGGTGCGGCGCGGCGTGCGCTCCGACAACGGATCGCTGCGCACCTTCTGCTCGAGCATGACCACGTTCTGCATCAGCATCGCGTGCAGCGGCCGCGTATCGAGGAACAGCACCCGGCCTTCGAGCGGATCGGGCCCCCGGCGCTTGAGCCCGGTGCGCGACCCCAGGTCGACGTAGAAGCTGGTCACCGTCGACGATTCGAGGTTCAGTCGCAGCGGCGCGCACCACTCGGACAATTGCTCGGCGACCCACTCGACGTGACGGGCCGAAAGATTGCCGGCGTCCATCAGCTGCAGCAGCAGTACGCGCAGGTATTCCTGCTCGACCGTGGTCAGCGCACCGTCGCCGAGCGCGGCCACCGGCTGGCGCTCGAACTGCACGGTGCAAGCAATCTGGAACAGCGCATGCAGGTCCACCCAGCGCGCCGGAATCCATTGCTCGTAGCGATACAGACGGATCTTGGCGTCGAGTCCGTGATGGATGATCTGACGCGCGATCAGCTCGGGTACCAGCGCTCGCCAGCGCGTGCTTTGCGCATGATCGCTGACTTCGCGCGCGAAGGCCTGGTAGCAGAGCAGGAAACCCTGCGTCAGGTCGAACAGCGCCTGCCAGAGCTGGCTCTCGACGCGACTCGAGCGGCTGCCGTGATCGTGGTACTGCGTGGTAAGCGTGCGGCGCAGCGGCTCGCTTTGCACGTCGAGCCGGAACACCGCCTCGAGGCGCGCCGGCACCCGGCTGGCATTGCGCTCGGCGAGCGCGCCCAGCTCGGTCAGGATCGCCGCATGCAGCGCCAGCGGATCGTTGGCCGGGAAGGTCGCCAGCCACCGGTCGGCGGTCCTGGCGTCCGCCAGCGGGTCCTTGATCGACTTGCCGAAACCGAACATTTCGAGTCTAAGCCCCAGGCCGGTACGATATTTGCACTGGCCTGATTGTGGTGAGCAGATGAGCAAAGACTCGGCGGTAGAACTCGGCCGGAAGCCCTTGTTCGCAAAGCCGGATGATGGGGCAAAGCGGCAGCGGTCGCAATACGCCGGCGAGTGCGAAGAGCAGGACTGACGCCCCGCGGCTGTAAATGCCGCATTCCGCCGGGCTGAAATCGACAAACGGACACTTTATACTTGTAACCAACAGGCTAGAGGATTCGCCATGGGAATCTTGATCAAGGCGCCGACGCGTCGCAGCAACCCGCGGCTCCAGATCGCCGCGCCGCTGGCGGCGGCCCCGAGCGATGCTCGAGGCGCGCTGCATATTCGCGAAGTCGTACGCATCACCGGCCTGCGCCGCGAGCAGCTCTACATGTGGCAAAGGCGCTACGGTTTTCCCCATCCCGCCCGCGACGCCTTCGGTGACCGCGTCTATCCGCCCGACCAGGTGGCGCGGCTCAAGGTGATCAAGCAGCTCCTGTCGGAGGGCTGGCGCGCCGGCGCGGTCGTGCCGCTGGCCGAACCGGCGCTGCAGTCGATGCTGGGCATCGCCGTCGAAGCCCCGGCGCCGCTGCCGAGCGAGATCGAGACCGCGGTCACGCTGCTCGGCGAGCACCGCGTCGGCGAGCTGCAGGCGCACCTGTCCAAGCTGCTGGTGGGCCAGGGCCTGCGGCGCTTTCTCGAGCAGACGCTGATCCCGCTGAACGAAGCGGTGCACGAGCGCGTGGTACGGGGTGAAATGCAGAATTTCCAGGAGTTGCGCTTTGCCGATCTGGCGCAACGGCTGCTGCGCGACGTGACCCGGCTGGTGCGGCCGACGCGCGACGCGCGTCAGATCCTGCTCGCCACGCCGCCGAACGATCCGAACCAGCTCGGGCTGGCCATTCTCGAGCTCCTGCTGTTCACCGAGGGCATCAACTGCCTGACGCTCGGCAGCGGGGTTCCGCCGCAGGAAGTCGCCGGCGCGGCGCACGCCTATCGCGTCTGCCTGGCGATCCTGCTGTTCGACCGCGGCATTTCGGGCAAGATCGCAGGGCAGGAGATCCGCTCGCTGCGCGCCGCGCTGCCGGAAGAACTGCCGCTGGTGGTCAGCGGCCGCGCCGTCAACCTGCTGGCCAAGCCGATCGCCAACGTGCGCACCGCGGCCGACTTCAGCTCGGTCATGGCGGCGATGCGCGACCTCGGCGCCGTCGGCGCCCCGCCGTCGCAGGAGATGCCGCAGCGTGCCTGACGGGCTATTGCTGCGCTGGCCCTGGCGCGTGATCGCGCTGGTGCTGATCGCCGCGCTGGGCTACCTGGTCTGGCGCGGCTATCAACAGCCGGAACTGATACTCGACTTCGCCAACGCGCGGTTCTGCTAGCGTCCGACTGCGCCAAGCTCGAGTCCGGCTCAGGCGCCGGCCTCGCGTTCCATCCACGCCGCGGTGGCGTCGGCGTCGGCGAAGTCCTCGCCGCGCAGCGCCCGAGCGACGCGCTTTACGTCCTCCGGATCCTTGTTCTGCGACAGCTTGAGCTTGACGTCGACGCGCTCGATCGCGATGCGGAAGGCGACGATCGCACCGACCATCGCGTCGAGCCGGGCGCCCTCGAGCTGCAGCCGCCAGGGTTCGCGCCGGCCTCCTTCGAAGCGATCGATCATCGCCTGCAGCGTCGTCAGTGTCGCGTCCCGATCGACGAGGTCGGCATGCCCGTGCACGTGGGCGACCGCGTAGTTCCAGGTCGGGACCTGCGTGGCCGGTGCCGCGTACCACGACGGCGAGACGTACGCGTGCGGGCCGTGGAAGATCGCGAGCGTGCGCCCGTCGGCGAAGTGCCGCCAGTGCGGATTGGCCCGCGCCATGTGGCCGATCAGCGCCCCGTGCGGCTCGGGATCGGCGACGTGGAGCAGCGGCAGGTGGCTCACCCGGGGTTCGCCGGCGCCGGTGCTGATCAGCGTCGCGAACGGATGCTCGCCGACGAGTCGCGCCAGCACCGCGCGGTCGTCGCTGGCGAACGAAGGCGGGATGTACAGGCTCATCGCAGCGGCAGCGTGTAGAGCGTCATCGGCGGCGCCGAATTCTTGTCGAACGTCGTGCCGGCGTCGATGCCAGCCTTGGCCACCGCGCTCGCCGTCTTCAGCCGCCGGTACATGCTGTGCATCGCGCCCAGCGCGAACTCGCGGCCGGAGCCGACCGCCCAGAAGTGGTTGTACTCGAACACCTCGCGCATCGAGTAGACGCCGAAGATGCCCTGCGAGTTGGCGATCAGCGCGGTGATCTGGGTCGACTCGTACGGATCGTCCTCCTCCTCCTTCGGATTGAGAAAATGCTGCTCCTTCAATATCGGGTGCAGCTTGCGGAAGGTCTCGAAGATCGCCCGCCGGTTCGAGAAATCGAGGTCCTCGTGCTTGGCGAGCAGGCTTTCGAACACCAGCTGGTGGGCGGCGCTGCCGGCAAGCCCGATGTAGGTGCCGCGATAATGGACGATCTTTTCGTAGGCGCGGTCGAAATAGGCCGACAGCCGCGTGTCGCCGAAGGTCGTCAGCGAGTCGGCGGCGATGGCGATCTCCTTGCCTTTGCGCACGGCGACGAGTGTGGTCATGGCGTGGATCGAAGCGGAAAGCGGTGCCGGCCTGCGGCGGCCGGCACGCAAGACGATGATTATACTGCGGGCTGCATCGCGACCGGCGGCAGCGCGCGCGGCTCCCAGCGGGCGATTGCCCAGCGCCAGAACGAGGTGAGCGAGGCGAGCGAGGTCGATCGCCGCTCCGGCTCGGCTTGCCCCAGGAATCGCCAGGCGCGCCACAACGCCGGCACCGGGTCGTCGGGCAGGCGCGCGGCGCCAGTCTCCTTCGACAGTTTGCGCCCGTGCAGGTCGATGGCGATCGGATGATGCAGATACGTCGGCGTGGCGTAGCCCAGCGCGCGCTGCAGCCAGATCTGGCGCGGCGTCGAAGCGAGCAGATCGGCGCCGCGCACGACGTGGGTGATGCCCTGCAGCGCGTCGTCGACCACGACTGCGAGCTGGTAGGCGACGAGACCGTCGGCGCGCCGGATGACGAAGTCGCCGATGTCGCGCGCGAGGCGCTGCGACTGAGCGCCCTGCAGCCGGTCGGTGTAGGCGATCG
>DATEFZ010000182.1:0-6698 GCA_035280325.1 Casimicrobiaceae bacterium | reverse complement strand
GCTTCGGGCCACGCCTGCGGAGCGCGAAGCAGGGGCCCCGCGCGATCCTGGCGCGGGGATGCGACCGCGCAGCAGGCGGCCCCCGCCTTCGCTGCGCACGTTCCGAGGCGCGACGCTACGGCGGGGGGATCCCGGCAAGCCGCCGTCGCGGCCACGCGGGACTTATTCAGAGGTTCCCTAACGTCGCTGTAGCGGCCGCAAGGAAGCGCCGAGGCGCGCCGCAGCGGCGATTGCGGCGCCGACCGCCTGGTCGATATTGTAGTAGCGGTATTGGGCGAGGCGACCGACGAAGCTCGTGTTGGCGCAACCGGAGGCGAGCTCGCGGTAGCGGCGATACAGCGACTGGTTTTGCTGGCGCGGGATCGGATAGCAAGGCTCGCCTTCAGCGCGCGGGATTTCCTTCATGATCGACGTGCCGGTGTGCGTCTGGCCGGTCAGGTGCTTGAATTCGGTGATGCGTGTGTACTCGTGCTCGTTGGGGTAGTTGACGACGGCGACCGGCTGGAAGGTGGCGACCCCTGCAAGGTACTCGTGGCGGAACTCGAGCGAGCGATACGGCAGCGCCCCACAGCAGCGGTCGAAGTAGGCATCGATCGGGCCGGTGTAGAAGATGTGCCTGCAGTCGAGCGTCGGCCGCAACGAGAAGAAATCCACGCCGAGCTGGCGGCTGATCCGCGGATGGTCGAGCATGCGCTCGACCAGCGAGGTATAGCCGTCGGCCGGCATGCACTGGTGGCGATCGCCGAAGTAGCGATCGTCGTCGTCGATCCGCACCGGGATGCGCGCCGCGACCGAGGCATCGAGCTCGGAAAGATCGAGGCCCCAGTGCTTGCGGGTGTAGCCGCGATAGATCTTGTCGCAGAGGTCGCGCCCGACGCGGTCGAGCACGACGTCCTCGCTGGTCGCGATCGCCGCCCGCGGCTCGCGCGCGCGCGCCAGGAACTCGGCGACTCCGCTCTGGTCGAGCGACAGCCCGTACAGCCGGTTGATCGTCGTGCGGTTGATCGGGACCGGGACCAGCTTGCCGTCGACGCTGGCCAGCACGCGATGCTCGTAGGGCCGCCACGCGGTGAACCGCGACAGGAACTGGAAAATGCGATCGGAGTTGGTATGAAATACGTGCGGTCCATAGCGATGGATTCTCACGCCGTGCCGATCGAACGCGTCATGGGCGTTGCCCGCGACGTGGTCGCGGCGGTCGATCGCCAGGACGCGGTGGCCGTTCTCGGCCAGCACGCGAGCCGCGGTGGCGCCGGTGAAGCCCAAGCCGACGACCAGGATGTCGACCGACACGAGCCGTCCCGCTAGCGTCGGCAGCGGAAGGCAGCAGCGCGAGCAGCGCTAAACATCCTGCAGCCCCGGTGCTACCATCGCCGCATGGAGAGCGACCACCGCCTCGAGCTCGACTTCCGCTGGACGATGCCGCAGGCGCGGCCGGCGGCGCCGCGCCCGAACCATGCCGCTGCTTTCGCCCGCAATGCGGAGGCGATCTGCGCGCGACACCGGCAGCAGACGCCGGACACGGTCGCCGCGCTGCGCCGCAAGTACGACGCGCCGCTGTTCGGCAAGGTCGGCGTATGGAGTCTCGTTGAAAAGCTTGCCCAGTGTGTCGATCCGACCGATCTGCGGCTGTATGGCGTCAGCCAGCAGATGCACGTGCTGCAGATCCTGGCCGGCATGGAGGCCGAAGGCGTCGCCAGCGAGGAGCTGATCGTCGCCGCGCTGGTGCACGATCTGGGCAAGGTGCTGCTGCTCGCCGGCGAAGCGCCGGAGAACGTCGTCTGCTTCAACGAGCCGATCGGGACTTTCGAGCCCGGCGTCGGACTCGACCATTGCCTGCTGCAGTGGAATCACGACGAGTTCGCGTTTTCGCGGCTCAAGCATTACCTGCCCGACGGCATCGCGTGGCTGGTGCGCTATCACAGCATCGCCAGGCCCGCCTGCGACGCCTACATGGACACGCGCGACCGCGACTATGCGCAGCGTTATCTGAACGTGTTCGAGCGCTACGATCACGGCACCAAGTCGCCGTATTTCCTGCCGCCGAAGCGGATCGACGCCTACCGGCAGGTGCTCGACGCGTGGCTGCCGGCAACGATCGTATTCTAGCTTCCGCGCCACGCTGGCTGTGAGGCGACCAGGCTGAAGGGCAGGTCGAGCCGCTGCCGGGAGGCGATCAGCGCCTGTCGGTCCGCAGCGCGCAGGGTCCGCAGCGCGTCGGCGTCGCGTAGCGACGCTTCGGTCAGTAGCCGCCCCGCCGCGTCGATGGCCGCGTCGCTCGCCGGCTGAACGTCGGGTGGAATCGCGTACTTCGCCAGCAGCCGCTCGAACTCGTCGCGCGCCCTGACGCCGCTGGCGCGCAGCGTGTCGTAGCCGGGACCGCCGTGCGGCCGCGTATGCGTGATCTCCACCGCATCGATGATCGCGCAAAGGCGCTGTCCGGCCGGCAGCAGCCTGGGCCACAGGTAGTCGAGACCCCAGCCGCTGCGATTTTCCGCGAACGTCGGCAGGCAGGTGGCCAGGAATTCACGGCCGAAGCAGGGCGCCATGATCTCGACGAAGTTGGTATAGCGCAAACGAAAGCTGGGGCTGCGCAGAGTCAGGTCGTGGCTGAAGAAGCTGACCCAGGACAGCGCCGGTTGCGCCAGCATTAGGCCGCTGCCGGCGACGACGTCGAACATGAAGTTGATCGCATCCTCGTGCGCCGCAAGATCGTCGTCGGGCAGCCACAGGTAATCGTAGTCGCGCCAGAAGGTCTCGCGGGTCAGCAGCGCGTGCAGCCCGGCCCACTTCGACCCGCGGTCGTCGATGCGGCGCTCCCCCGGCGAGGCGTATCGGGTCGGATCGTCGCCGTAGTAGCTGACCACCAGATCCCAGTTGCGCGTCTGTTCCGATCGCGTCCACATCGGGTGCAGCGACCGATCGCCGGCGCGGACGATGACCAGAAAGCGCTTGCGGCTAGGCATGAGCCGATCATCTTGACACGCCGCCGCGCGGCGGCATAGCCGGCCGCTCCGGCTCGTCTTGTAAGGCTCGCGCCGCGCCGGTAGCATCGCCGGACGGATCTGCCCCGGCGGGTCCGCACTTCAGGCGGCTCGAGGATCGAACCAGCGATGACGACCGGCTATGAGCGACGCGGCAAGGTTGCGGTGATCACGCTCGACAATCCGCCGGTCAACGGCATGAATCACGCTGTGCGGACGGCGGTCGTCGAGGGTCTCGATCGGGCCGGTGCCGATGCCGCGGTCGAGGCGATCGTGCTGACCGGCGCCAACGGGCTGTTCTCCGGCGGCGCCGACATCCGCGAGTTCAACACGCCGAAGGCGACGGCCGAGCCGACGCTCCGCACGCTGATCTCGATCGTCGAGGCGTGCGCCAAGCCGGTGGTCGCGGCGATCGGCGGCACCTGCATGGGCGGCGGCCTCGAGCTTGCGCTCGGCTGCCACTATCGCGTCGCTTCCCCGGGTGCGCAAATTGCGCTGCCGGAAGTGAAGCTCGGCTTGCTGCCCGGTGCCGGCGGCACGCAGCGCCTGCCGCGGGCGATCGGCGTCGAAGCGGCGCTCGGCATGATCGTATCCGGCAACAGCGTCGCCGCGGACAAATTGCGCGACAGCGCGCTGTTCGATCGCATCGTCGACGGCGATCCGGCGGAGGCGGCGATGGCGTTCGCCGCCGAGGCCGCGGCGCGCCGGCCACTGCCGCGCGTGCGCGACGTCGCCATCGACTATCCGGACGCCGAGGCTTTTTTCGGTTTCGCGCGAACCACCGTCGGCGCGATGGCGCGCAACTACCCAGCGCCGCTGAAGTGCATCGATGCGGTGGCTGCCGCCGTCGCCAGGCCGTTCGACGAAGGGCTAGCCTACGAGCGCGCGCTGTTTGCCGAGCTGGCGCAGACGCCGCAATCGCTCGCGCTGCGGCACGCTTTTTTCGCCGAGCGCGCGGCGGCCAAGATTCCGGGCCTGCCGCCGGGAACGCTGCCGCGCGCGATCGTGACCGCGGCGGTCGTCGGCGCCGGCACGATGGGCGGCGGCATCGCGATCTGTCTGCTCGATGCCGGCATCCCGGTGACGCTGCTCGAGGCGAAGCCGGAGGCGCTCGACAAGGGCGTCGCCAACCTGCGTCGGCACTACCAGGGCGCAGTCGCGAAGGGCCGGCTGGCGAGCGCCGTGGCCGAGCGCAGAATGCGCATGTTGACACCGACGCTGGCCTACGACGAGCTGGCCGGCGTCGACCTGGTGATCGAGGCGGTGTTCGAGGATCTGGCGGTGAAGAAGGCGGCGTTCGAGCGGCTCGATACGGTCGCGAAACCCGGCGCGATCCTCGCCAGCAACACCTCAACGCTCGATCTCGACCGCATCGCCGGCTTCACGGCGCGGCCGGCAGACGTCATCGGCACGCACTTCTTCAGCCCGGCCAACGTGATGAAGCTGCTCGAGGTCGTGCGCGGCGCCAAGACCGCGGACGACGTTCTGGTCACCGTCATGCAACTGGCGAAGCGGATGCGCAAGACCGCCGTGGTCTCCGGCGTGTGCGACGGCTTCATCGGCAACCGCATGGTCGAGCAGTACCTGCGCCAGGCGATGTTCCTGCTCGACGAAGGGGCGTCGCCGCAGCATGTCGACCGCGCGCTGGAAAGGTTCGGCATGGCGATGGGCCCGTTCCGGATGAGCGATCTCGCCGGCAACGATATCGGCTGGTACATCCGCAAGCGGCGCTACGCCGAGATGCCGCAGCTCGTCTACTCGCGGATCGCCGATCGCCTGTGCGAGATCGGGCGCTTCGGACAGAAGACGGGGCAGGGCTGGTACCGCTACGAGCCGGGCCGTCGCGATGCGCTGCCCGATCCCGCCGTCGACGCGCTGATCGCGGGCTACCGCGCCGAGCGCGGCCTCGCGCCGCGTGCGATCGGCGACCGCGAGATCGTCGAGCGGTGCATCTACGCGCTGGTCAACGAAGGCGCGCGCATTCTCGATGATGGGATCGCGCAGCGCGCCTCCGACATCGACGTCGTGTATCTGACCGGGTACGGCTTCCCGCCCTGGCGCGGCGGTCCGATGTACTACGCCGATACGGTCGGTTTGTACAACGTCGTCCGCGCGATCGAGCGCTTCGCCGCCGCCGGCGGCGGCGATCCTTCGTTCTGGCAACCGGCGCCGCTGCTGGCAAGGCTGGCCGCAGAGGGCCGCCGGTTCAGCGATTGACTGAGGCATGCTGTTATGACCGACGCCGTCATCGTCTCGTACGCTCGCACCGGACTGGCGCGATCGTGGCGCGGGGCGCTCAACATGACGCACGGCGCGACGATGGGGGGCCACGTCGTGCGGCACGCGATCGAGCGCGCCGGTCTCGCCCCCGGCGAGATCGACGACGTGCTGATTGGCTGCGCGTTTCCCGAAGGCGCCACCGGCTTCAACATCGCCCGCCAGATCGCGCTTCGCGCCGGCTGTCCGGTGAGCGTTCCCGGCACCACCGTCAATCGCTTCTGCTCGTCGGGCCTGCAGACGATCGCGCTTGCGGCGCAGCGCATCGTCGCCAACGAGGCCGATGCCTTCGTCGCCGGCGGCGTCGAGTCGATCTCCTGCGTGCAGAACGAGATGAACAAGCACATGCTGCGCGAGAACTGGCTGGTCGAGCGCAAGCCGGCGATCTACTGGTCGATGCTGGAGACGGCGGAGAACGTCGCCCGGCGCTACGGTATTTCGCGCCAGGCGCAGGACCATTACGGCGTGCAGAGCCAGCAGCGCGCCGCGGCGGCGGCCGCGGCGCATCGGTTCGACGACGAGATCGTGCCGCTGGCGGTGACCATGGGCGTCGCCGACAAGGAGTCGAACCGGATGTACACGCGCCAGGCGACGCTCGCCGCCGACGAGGGCATCCGGCCCGATACCACCTACGACGCGGTCGCCAAGATCAAGCCCGCGCTGCCCGGCGGCGTGATCGCCGCAGGCAACGCGAGCCAGTTTTCCGACGGCGCCGCCGCCTGCGTCGTGATCAACGAACGGCTCGCGGCGGAGCGCGGTATCGAGCCGCTGGGCGTCTTCCGCGGCTTCGCCGTCGCCGGCTGCGAGCCCGACGAGATGGGGATCGGTCCGGTGTTCGCGGTGCCGAAGCTTCTCGCCCGCACCGGCGTGAAGGTCGACGATATCGGACTCTGGGAGTTGAACGAAGCCTTTGCGGTCCAGGTGATCTACTGCCGCGACAAGCTGGGCATTCCCGACGACCGTCTGAACGTCGACGGCGGGGCGATCGCGGTCGGCCATCCTTACGGCGTATCGGGAACGCGGCTGGTCGGCCACGCCCTGATCGAAGGCAAGCGGCGCGGCGCCAGGTTCGTCGTCGCCACGATGTGCATCGGCGGCGGCATGGGCGCGGCGGGGCTGTTCGAAGTGGTTTAGCGTCCTGCCGTCGGAGCTCACGAAACAGGACGATAGCCGGCGCGGGTGTCTGTTGCGGTCGAAGCAGGCGCAGCGTTCGGCGCGATCGCGTCGCGCGAGAGTCAGCGATACGCGGCGTTCCGCGCGAGGAGCGCGGCGGCCTCGCTGCGTCCGGCCGATGCTTCCTCGGTGCGGCCCATCTGCGTCAGAAGGTCCGCCGCCTCGGCACGCGGCGCGGGGTCGTTGGGATCCCACACCGCAGCCTCGGCGAACGCGGCGAGCGCCGCGTCGTGCCGCCCCAGCGCGCGCAGCGCGATGCCCTCG
>DATEFZ010000181.1:0-8506 GCA_035280325.1 Casimicrobiaceae bacterium | reverse complement strand
CTTCTCGTGATCCTCGTACTCGGTCTCGACCAGCTTGTTGATGCCCTGAAGTTGCCACAGCGCGTGCGGCATCGCCACGTTGGGAAAGACCAGGTTGTTCCAGCCGGACGGCGCTTTCTCGTCGTGGTAGAAGGCGCTCAGGTAGCTGTACAGCCAGTCCTTCCCGCGCACCCGGGCTTCGACCGAGAGGTCGAGCGGCGCCGCGCCGAACCAGGCAACCGCGTCGGCCTTCCTCATCGCCACCGTCATCGTCGAGCCGACCCGGTCGGTGGCGAACATCAGGTTGTCCTTGATCTGTTCCTCGGTCAGGCCCAGGTCGGAAAGGCGGTTGTAGCGCATGTACTGCGCGCTGTGGCAGGTCAGACAGTAGTTGACGAAATTGCGCGCGCCGCGCTGCAGCGATTCCTCGTCGAGCCGGCTTCCAGGAGCCGATTCGAGGCGCAGGCCCGATTCGCTCGCCAGCGCAGAGCCGGCCGCGGCGAGCAGGACGATACCGACGACGCTGGTCAGGATCCTCATTTTCCGGTCACCCTTTCCGGCACCGGCCTGGTCTTGTCGCGCGAGCTGTACCACGGCATCAACAGGAAGAACAGGAAATAGACGAGCGTCAGGACGCGCGCCACAACGGTCGCGCGGTCGGCCGATCCCATCATGTCGCCGAACTGGCCCCAGACGGTCACCGGCACCGTGCCCAGGTAGCCGAGCATCAGAAAGCAGAAGACGAACACCGCCAGCCACGCCTTGTAGATGCCGCCGCGGTAGCGGATCGACCTGACCCTGGCGCGGTCGAGCCAGGGCAGGAAGAACAGGATGATCACCGCGCTGCCCATCACCAGCACGCCCCAGAATTGCGATTTGAAGAACGACGGCACGGCGCGCAGCATCGCGTAGTACGGCGTGAAGTACCATACCGGCGCGATGTGCACCGGCGTCTGCAGCGGATTGGCCGGGATCGAATTGTCGGCCTCGAGGAAGTAGCCGCCGACGTCGGGCCAGAAGAACACGACGAACGAAAAGATCGCCAGGAATACGACCACGCCGACCATGTCCTTGACCGTGTAGTACGGGTGGAACGGGATGCCGTCGAGCGGATGCCCGGTTGCCGGGTCGGTCTTGTCCTTGATCTCGATGCCATCGGGATTGTTCGAGCCGACTTCGTGCAGCGCCATCAGGTGCACCAGCACCAGCAGCAGCAGCAGCAGCGGCACGGCAGCGACGTGGAAGGCGAAGAAGCGGTTTAGCGTCACGTCGGAGATCGTGTAATCGCCGCGGATCCAGGTGCCGAGGTCGTCGCCGATGATCGGCACCGTCGAGAACAGGTTGACGATCACCTGCGCGCCCCAGTACGACATCTGCCCCCAGGGCAGCAGGTAGCCGAAGAACGCCTCGGCCATCAGCGCCAGGTAGATGAAGCAGCCGATGATCCACAACAGCTCGCGCGGCTTGCGGTAGCTGCCGTAGAGCAGGCCGCGGAACATGTGCAGATAGACGACGATGAAGAATGCCGAAGCACCGGTCGAATGCAGATAGCGGATGAACCAGCCGCCGGAGACGTCGCGCATGATGTACTCGACCGACTCGAAAGCTTTCGCCGCGTCGGGCTTGTAGCTCATCGTCAGGAAGATGCCGGTCACGATCTGCATCACCAGCACGACCAGCGCCAGCGAGCCGAAGAAGTACCAGAAGTTGAAGTTCTTCGGCGCGTAGTACTCGGAGACCTGCGACTTCCACAGCGCCGAGAGCGGAAAGCGCTCGTCGATCCAGTTCAGCATTTTCGACATGGGCAGGGGCTACGCTTTCTTCTTCAGGTCGTCTTCGCCGATCACGATCTTCGAGTCGGTAAGGAACTTGTACGGCGGGATGAACAGGTTGGTCGGCGCCGGGACGCCCTTGAACACCCGCCCCGCAAGATCGAACTTGGACTGGTGGCAGGGACAGAAGAAGCCGCCCAACCACTCCGGTCCGAGGTCCGCCGGCGCGATTTCGGGGCGGTAGGTCGGCGAGCAGCCAAGGTGGGTGCAGATGCCGATCGCGACGAAGATCGCCGGCTTGCGCGAACGATCCTCGTTCTTGGCGTACGGCGGCTGGTGATCGACCTCCGAGTGCGGATCGGCTACCCTCGAGTCCATCTTCGGCAAGTCGGCCAGCATCTCCGGCGTTCGGTGGATGATCCACACCACCTTGCCACGCCACTCGACGTTGATCTTCTGTCCCGGCTCGAGCTTGCTGATGTCGGCTTCGACCGGCGCCCCCGCCGCCTTCGCCCGCTCGCTCGGCCAGAAGCTCATCGCGAACGGCACCGCCGCCGCCACCGTGCCGACCGCGCCGACCGCCGTGGTCGCTCCGATCAGGAACCGGCGCTTCCCCCTGTCCACACTCCCCGCATCGTCCATCGACCGGATTCCTCTCGATGCTCAGCCGCAAAGCTGCGCATTATAAGTGGTTTCGTGGCCGCGGCCCAAGTCCTGCGTCGAAAAGCCCTGCAAAACCAGTCGCTTGGCATGCGTTCCCGGCACCGCCGACCGGACGCAGTCGCCCGCATGCTGCATCGCCGCACCGGCGCTTATAATGACTTTCGAACCCGAGACCCGACTTCAGGCGCTTTGATGCTTCGACGTTTCTGGCTGCTGTTCGCGCAAGTGTCGACCGTCTGCGTCGCCGCGCTGTTCGTCGTGGCGACGCTGCGCCCCGACCTGCTGGCGCGATTCGCGCACCGCAACAGCGTGGTCCTGGTGCAGGAAACGCCGGCCGCGATCGTCGCGCCGAAGATCGCCAGCCTCGCCGACGCGGCGAAAAAAGCGATGCCCTCGGTGGTCAATGTCTACACCAGCAAGGAGATCCATCACCGCCAGCTGCTGCCCGACGATCCGATCCTGCGCCGCTTCTTCCCCGGGCTCGACGACAACGAGCCGCGCCGCGCAACGAGCCTCGGCTCCGGCGTCATCGTCAGTCGCGAAGGCTATGTGCTGACCAACAATCATGTCGTCGAGGAAGCCGACGACATCGAGCTGGTCCTGGCCGACGGCCGGCGCATGCACGCCGAAGTCCGCGGCAGCGATCCCGAGTCGGATCTGGCGGTGCTCAAGGTCAACGGCAGGAATCTGCCGGCGATCACCTTCGGCCAGCTCGAGAAGGTCCAGGTCGGCGACACGGTGCTTGCCATCGGCAGCCCGTTCGGCTTCGGCAGCACGGTCACGCACGGCATCATCAGCGCGCTCGGCCGCAATCACCTCGGCATCAACCGGTACGAGGATTTCATCCAGACCGATGCCGCGGTGAATCCGGGCAACTCGGGCGGCGCGCTGGTCGACAGCAGCGGCAACCTGGTCGGCATCAACAGCGCGATCTTTTCGCAAAGCGGCGGCTCGCAGGGCATCGGCTTCGCGATCCCGGTATCGCTCGCCCGCAACGTGCTCGAGCAGATCATCCGCGACGGCGAGGTGACCCGCGGTTGGCTCGGCATCGAGCCGCAGGACATCACCCCGGACCTGGCGACCGCCTTCTCGCTGCGCGGCACCGACGGCGTGCTGATCCGCGGCGTGCTCAAGAGCGGTCCGGCCGACCGCGCCGGGATGCAGGTCCGCGACGTCGTCGTCGACATCGACGGCAAGCCGACGCACGACGTCGCATCGCTCTTGGCGCAGATCGCCTCGATCACTCCGGGAACGCAGGCCAAGCTCAGGGTGCTGCGCGAGCAGAAGCCGGTCGACATCGACGTCGTCGTCGGCAAGCGGCCGAAGCCGCGCGTGTCGTAGGGCCCCGACAGGGCCTCAGCCCGGCGCTTTCTCCTCGCCGACCGCGCCGTCGTCGCGCTTCGGTGCGCCGACGAAGCGCGCGACCAGCAGTCCGATTTCGAACAGCAGCCACAGCGGCACCGCCATCATCATCTGCGACAGGATGTCCGGTGGCGTGAAGATCGCGCCGATGACGAAGGCGCCGACGATCACGTAGCCGCGCAGCGAGCGCAGCTTTTCCAGGCTCACCACGCCCATGCGCACCAGCACGATCACGATCACCGGCGTCTCGAAAGTGATGCCGAAGGCGACGAACATCCTGAGCACGAAGGTCAGGTACTTGTCGATGTCGGTCATCATCTGCACACCCGCCGGCGCGTATCCGGCAAAGAAGCCGAACGCGATCGGAAACACGACGAAGTAGGCGAAGCACATGCCGAGCCCGAAGAACACGACGCTCGATACGATCACCGGCAGGGCGAGGCGCTTCTCGTGGCGGTACAGCCCCGGCGCGACGAATGCCCACATCTGGTAAAGCACGTACGGCAACGCGATCAGGAATGCCGCCATCAGCGTGACCTTGAGCGGCACCAGGAACGTGCCGGTGACGTCGGTCGCGATCATCGTCGCGCCTTGCGGCAACGCCTTGATCAGCGGCGCGGCGAGCGCCGCGTAGATCTGCTTGGCGAACGGGAACAGGCAGAACAGCACGACCATGACGGCGACGATCGCGCGCAGCAGCCGCGACCGCAGCTCGATCAGGTGCGAGATGAACGTTTCCTGCGTGCTTTCCGGGCCGGGAGAAGAGTCGTTCATCGCGAAGGATCGAGCGCGCCGGCAAAGGCGCGCTTCATTGTAGCGCGGCGAGGGCGGCGCCGCGCTCGCGCCGGGTCAGGCGTCGAATCCCGGCAGGGCAGATTGTCGCGGCGATTCGGCGCCGGCGTGCGGTGCTGCGGCCGGCGTCGGTTCGGGTACTGCTGCGACCGGCGTCGCCGCCGGCGCCCCAGGCGGCGCCTCGGCGGCGGCTTCGTTCAATTCCCGCTCGACCGATCGCACGCCGCTCTCGGTGTCCTGCGCCGCCTTGTGGATCGAGGACTCGATCTCCTGCGCCGCGGACTGCACTTCGGTGCGCAGCTTGCGCAGCTCGTCGAGCTCCATCTCGCGGTTGATGTCGGCCTTGACCTCGTTGACGTAGCGCTGCAGGCGGCCGTACATGTGGCCCAGCGTGCGGGCGACTTTCGGCAGGCGCTCCGGCCCGATCACGATCAGGGCGACGACCGCGATGACGACGATTTCGCTGAAGGCGATATCAAACATGGGACGTTGCGCGCGACCGCAAAAGCGCGTCCGCGCATCGGGCGCCGACCGACGACGACCTCTCTACGAGGTCTTTGGCGCCGATTCGCGCGACCTTTCTACGAGGTCTTTTCCTTCTTCACTTCGCCTTCGATCGTCTGCCCGCCGATCTGCTGCGGCGGGGTGCCGGGCGGCGGCTCTGCGCTCTCCGGGGTCTTCATCCCCTCCTTGAAACCCTTGACCGCGCCGCCCAGGTCCTGGCCGATGTTGCGCAGCTTCTTGGTGCCGAAGATCAGCACCACGACCAGGAGGACGATCAGCCAGTGCCAGATGCTCATCGATCCCATCTTGTCTCCTCTATGCGGCCGATTTGGGGAGCATCGGCCCGAGCGGGCCCGGCCCGCCGACAACGTGCATGTGCAGGTGCATGACGTCCTGCCGGCCGATGCGGCCGGTGTTGACGATGGTGCGATAGCCATCCGGCGAGCCCTGCTCGCGCGCCAGCTTGCCCGACAGCGCGAGCATCCTGCCGAGCACCGCGGCCTCGCCCTCAGCGTGGGCCAGCGAATCGATGTGCTTCTTCGGTATCAGCATGAAGTGCACCGGCGCCTGCGGCCGGATATCGTTGAACGCCAGGATCTCGTCGTCCTCGTAGACCTTGGTCGACGGAACCTCGCCGCGAACGATCTTGCAGAAGATGCAGTTGTCCATGCCCTGAATAGAGCTTTCGAAGCTGCGACGCGCGGCTAGCGCGCGGCCTTCTCGACCAGGCCGGAGACCCCCTCCCGCCGCTCGAGCTCGGCCAGCACCTCGTCCGGTCCCACGCCCTGGCTTTCGAGCAGCACCAGGCAATGGAACCACAGGTCTGCAACCTCGGCCGTCAGGCGGATTTTATCACCGTCCTTGGCGGCCATGACCGCCTCGGTCGCCTCCTCGCCCACCTTCTTGATGATCGCGTCCGCACCCTTGGCGAACAGCGTCGCCACGTAGGACTGGACCGGATCGGCATGCCGGTTGGCGGCGATGGTCGAGGCAACACGCTGCAGCACGTCGTCAGTCGCCATAGATAACCTTCGGCTCCTTCAGCACGGGTTCGACGACGCGCCAGGCGCCGCCCTCGAGGCGCTGGTGGAAGCAGCGGTGCCTGCCGGTATGACAGGCGATGCCGCCTTGCTGTTCCACCAGCAGCAGGATCGAGTCGTTGTCGCAGTCGAGCCGTATCTCGCGCACCCGCTGCACATGGCCCGAGCGCTCGCCCTTCTTCCACAGCCTGCCGCGCGTTCGCGACCAGTAATGCGCCTCGCCCGAGGCTTCGGTTGCCGCAAGCGCCTCGCGATTCATCCACGCCAGCGTCAGCACCGCACCGGTGGAAGCCTCCTGCGCAATCGCGGGAACGAGGCCGTCGGCGTTCCATTTTACGGCGTCGAGCCAGCTCATGGCGTGGCGCGAATCTCGATCCCGGCGGCCGCCAGCGCCGCCTTGGCGTCGCCGACCGTGTGCTCGCCATAATGGAAGATGCTCGCCGCGAGCACGGCGTCGGCGCCGCCTTCGACGATGCCGTCGACCAGATCGGCGAGCGAGCCGACGCCGCCCGAGGCGATCACCGGCACGTCGACCGCGGCGACTACCGCGCGCGTGAGCCCGAGGTCGAACCCGCTTCTCGCGCCGTCGCGGTCCATGCTGGTCAACAGGATTTCGCCGACGCCCAAGTCGACCAGCCGGCGCGCCCAGGCGACGGCGTCGAGCCCCGTCGCGGTCCTGCCGCCGTGCGTGTAGACCTGCCACTCGCCGGGCGCCGATTGCCTCGCGTCGATCGCACCGACGATGCATTGCGCACCGTAGCGGCGCGCGGCTTCGCCGACTAGCGCCGGGTTGGCCACGCCGGCGGTATTGATGCTGACCTTGTCGGCGCCGGCGGTCAGCAGCGCGCGGATGTCATCGACGTGGGTAACGCCGCCGCCGACAGTCAGCGGGATGAACACCTGATCGGCGACCGCTTCGATCATGTCGTAGAGCAGCGGCCGGGACTCGACGCTCGCCTGGATGTCGAGAAAAGCCAGCTCGTCGGCGCCCTGCTGGTCGTAGCGCCGCGCCACCTCGACGGGGTCCCCGGCGTCGCGCAGGTTGACGAAGTTGACGCCCTTGACGACGCGCCCCTTGGCGACGTCGAGACAGGGGATGACGCGCTTGGCGAGGCCCATGGGCGCTACGCGCCCTTGGCTGCCTTCAGCGCGGCGACGAAGTCGAGCGTGCCTTCGTAGAGCGCGCGGCCGGCGATGGCGCCGGTGACGCCTTCGCTCTCGTACGCCGCCAGCGCCTGGATGTCTTCGATGCTGTTGATGCCGCCGCTGGCGATCACCGGCACCTTGAGCTCGCGCGCGAGCCGCACGGTGCCCTCGACGTTGACGCCGGTCAGCATGCCGTCGCGGCCGATGTCGGTATAGACGACTGCCTCGACGCCATAGTCCTCGAATTTCTTGGCCAGGTCGACGACGTCATGCCCGGTCAGCTTCGACCAGCCGTCGGTGGCGACCTTGCCTTCGCGCGCGTCCAGCCCGACGATGATGTGACCCGGAAACGCGGTGCAGGCGTCGTGCAGGAAGCCCGGATTCTTGACCGCGGCGGTGCCGATGATGACGAAGCTGATGCCGTCGTCCAGGTAGCGCTCGATCGTGTCCAGGTCGCGGATGCCGCCGCCCAGCTGCACCGGGATCTCCTCGCCGATGACGCTGACGATCTCCCGGATCGCCTGCTCGTTTTTCGGCCGGCCGGCGAACGCGCCGTTCAGGTCGACCAGGTGCAGGCGCTTGGCCCCTTTCTCGAGCCAGTGCTGCGCCATCGCCGCCGGATCCTCCGAGAACACCGTCGCCGACTGCATCTCGCCCTGCTTCAGGCGGACGCAGTTACCGTCCTTGATGTCTATCGCGGGGATGATCTGCATGGCGGTGGTTCTTGCGACAGGGCGTCGCTAGCGTGACGAACGTGGGTCAGGCGCGTCCGTCCCACGTAACGAAATTGGCGAGCAACTGAAGACCGGCGAGGTGACTCTTCTCGGGGTGGAACTGCACGGCAAAGATATTAGACCTTGCAATCGCGCAAGTAAACGCCGTTGGATAGTCCGCCGTGGCCACGGTCAACGACCCGTTCGCGGGGACCGGGAAGTAGCTGTGCGCGAAGTAGAAACGGGTTTCATCGGCGATGCCGTGCCACAGCGGATGCGCCTTCCGCTGCACGACCGGGCTCCAGCCCATGTGGGGAACCTTGAGCCGCCCGCCTGCGGCGTCGAACATCGCATCGTCGCGGAAGCGCACGACCCGACCCGGCAATTCGCCCAGGCAGATGGTCGGCCCCTCCTCGCTGTCGTCGAACAGCATCTGCAGGCCGAGGCAGATGCCGAGAAACGGGCGATCGCGGGCGGTCTCGACCACCACCTCGCGCAGCCCGCTCTGATCGAGGCAGCGCATGCAATCGGGCAT
>DATEFZ010000180.1:0-36335 GCA_035280325.1 Casimicrobiaceae bacterium | reverse complement strand
CATGGCACTCGTCTCGATGCGCCAGCTGCTCGACCACGCCGCCGAGCACGACTACGGCCTGCCGGCGTTCAACGTCAACAATCTCGAGCAGGTGCAGGCGATCATGTCGGCTGCCGCCGAGACCGACAGCCCGGTGATCATGCAGGCCTCCGCCGGCGCGCGCAAGTATGCGGGCGAGATTTTCCTGCGCCACCTGATCGAGGCCGCAGTCGAGAGCTATCCGAACATCCCGATCGTCATGCACCAGGACCACGGCCAGTCGCCTGCGGTGTGCGAATCGGCGATGCAGCTCGGCTTTTCCAGCGTGATGATGGACGGCTCGTTGCAGGAGGACGGCAAGTCGATCGCCGATTACGACTACAACCTGAAGGTCACGCGCAAGGTGGTCGAGGAAGCCCACGCCATCGGCGTCACCGTCGAGGGCGAGCTCGGCTGCCTGGGCTCGCTCGAGACGATGAAGGGCGACAAGGAGGACGGGCACGGCGCCGAGGGCACGATGACCCGCGAGATGCTGTTGACCGACCCCGACCAGGCGGCCGACTTCGTCGCCTCGACCCAGCTCGATGCGCTGGCGATCGCGATCGGCACCAGCCACGGCGCCTACAAGTTCTCGCGCAAGCCGACCGGCGACATCCTGGCGATCGACCGCATCAAGGAGATCCATGCCCGCATCCCGAATACGCACCTGGTGATGCACGGCTCGTCGTCGGTGCCGCAGGAACTGCTGCAGATCATCCGCGACAACGGCGGCCAGATGAAGGAGACCTACGGCGTGCCGGTCGAGGAGATCCAGGAGGGCATCCGCTACGGCGTGCGCAAGGTGAACATCGACACCGACATTCGCCTGGCGATGACCGGCGCGATCCGCAAGTTCTTCCGCGACAACCCGTCGAAGTTCGATCCGCGCGAGTACCTGAAGCCGGCGATGCTGGCCGCCAAGGCGGTGTGCGTTGCGCGCTATCAGCAGTTCGGCTGCGCCGGCAAGGCGCCGCTGATCAAGCCGGTGCCGCTGCAGAAGATGGCGGCGCGCTACAAGAGCGGCGAGCTGCGCCAGATCGTGAACTAGCGGCGCGAGCCACCGGACGAGGGACCCGCGAAGCGGGATCGGCCGGGAATTGCGAGTCGCCGGGGGCGGCCGACAACGCGGCCGGATCCCCGTCGCCGATGGGAAGTGACGCCGCGGACCAAGTTACCAGGTCGCGAACATCGCCGCCGCCGCGGCCGCCATCGTCCCGGTCGCGAGCCAGCCGAGCGCTTTCAGCTTGCGCGTCACCGTGAACGCGCCCATGACCCTGGCGTCGTCGGCCATCAGCATCATCACCACCATGATCGGCACCGCGACGACGCCGTTGATCACGGCGGACCAGAACAGCGCCCGGATCGGATCGATCGGCGAGAAGTCCAGCGCGACGCCGCCGAGCGTGGCGAGGGCGATGATGGCGTAGAACTCGCGCGCCTCGAGCAGCTTCAGGTCGAGCCCGCGCTTCCACTCGAAGGTTTCGGCGACGGCGTAGGCCGCGGACCCGGCGAGCACCGGCACCGCGATCAAGCCGGTGCCGAGGATGCCCAGCGAAAAGAGCAGGAAGCTGAAATTGCCGGCCAGCGGCCGCAGCGCATTCGCCGCCTGGGCCGAGGTCTGGATGTCGGTGATGCCGGCGGCGTTGAGCGTCGCCGCGGTGCCGAGAATGATGCAGAACGCGACGAGATTGGCGAACGCCATGCCGAGGTAGGTGTCGATCTTGATCCGCTGCAGGTGCTCGGCCGCGCCTTCCGGCGCGTGCGCCAGCGCACCGGCGGCGGGATCGGCGTTGAGCTCCTCGACTTCCAGCGACGCCTGCCAGAAAAACAGATACGGACTGATCGTCGTGCCGAAGACGGCGACGATCACGGTCAGGTATTGGGTGGTCAGCGAGAAGTGCGGCCGCACCGCGTGCGCAACGACCTCGCGCCAGGGAATCTGGATGGTCAGCACCAGGACGACGTACGACAGCAGCGCCAGCGTCAGCCATTTCAGATACCGGACGTAGCGCTGGTACGGCAGGAACACCTGCAACCCGAGGCAGACGATGCCGATCAACACCGCGTGCGCGTGCGGGGGGCCGCCGACGACGAGCTGCAGCGCTTCGCCCATCGCTCCGATGTCGGCGGCGATGTTGATCGTGTTGGCCACGACCAGCAGCGCGACGATCGCGTAGAGCACCGGGCGCGGAAAATGGCGGCCGATGTTCGACGCGAGGCCGTGTCCGGTGACGCGACCGATGCGCGCGCTGACGAGCTGGATGCCCACCATCAGCGGATAGGCGAACACGATCGTCCACAGGGTCAGCAACCCGAACTGCGCGCCGGCCTGCGAATAGGTCGCGATGCCCGAAGGATCGTCGTCGGCGGCGCCGGTGATCAGCCCGGGCCCGAGCTTGCCCGCCCAGTTGCGTAGCCTGCCTATCATCGTCGTCGCCCCGCCGTCGGCCGGGCGAGTATAGCGGGGCAAATGAGGCCGCGGCAGGGAGCCGGGCCTCCGCGGCAAGCTTTTTTTGCTAGGTCATCGTGCCGTGCACAGCGGCAGCTCCAGCGTCTGCAGTACCTCGCCGGTGCGCTGATTCTCGGCCAGCGCGACGATCGACAGCGGCCCGGCTTCGGCGGGCAGATCGAAGTGCAGGCTTCGCGTCAGCTTGCCGGTCGGATCGAGCGCGATGTCGAGACGCCAGTCGCGGACCACGTGATCGTGCTTAAGCCGCTTGCCGGCGTTCTCGCCTGCCGTCACCTCGCTGGCAAGGCCGCTTTGCACCAGCGCGACGACGACTCTTGCGTCGCTGCGGTCGCGGGCGGCGGGTACCTCGACGTTCAGGTCGACGTCGGCGGCGCTGCCGCGCGGCCGCGCTGCCAGCTCGATCTTCGCCCGCGCCGGCCGTGCATTGGCCGCCGCAATCGCGCGCTCGAGCGCATCGCCGGTTCGCCATTGCGGAAAATCGCGCCCCTCGACGATGACCTGCGGCGTGTAGACGAACGCGCCGCCACCGCGTGCCGCTTCGTCGTACTGCCTGCCGGTAAAGCGCGCGGCGCCGAAGCGATCCTTCCAGCCCAGCCGGTCCCAGTAGTCGACGTGCAGGGCGATGGCGACCGCGCGCCCGCCGAGCTCCTGCGGCGACAGCGCCGAAAACCAGCGATCGGCCGGCGGGCAGCTGTCACAACCCTCCGACGTGTACAGCTCGATCAGCGCCGACGCGTGCTCGGGACTGCGTGCGCTGCACTCGGCTTGCCCGGCCGCAGCCGGTATCGCTGTCAATGCGCTGACGATCAGGACGCCAAAGGCGGGATGCACGGTATCCTCTGCGTTCACTTCGAACCAGGATTGGTCGCTTATCGCCGCTCGGCGCTTACGCCATCGGCGCCGCAGCCGGCCGACTGCCGGCGCGAAGGCGTCTATGCTAGCATCGCCGCACCGCCGCAGCCCGGGTGCCGGGACTAAGCGGCGGCCCTCCCGGATCGCACGAAAGGCCAAGCCATGGGGCTCTTGAGCATCATCGGAACCATCATCGTCGGGTTCATCGTCGGCCTGATCGCCCGCGCCATCGTGCCCGGCGTCGACGCGCTCGGCTTCTGGTTGACCGCCGGGCTGGGCATCGCCGGCTCGATCGTCGGCGGCGTGATCGGCGGATTGATCTGGAAGTCCCCGGACGGCAGATTCCATCCGGCCGGCTGGATCCTGTCGATCATCGGCGCCGTGGTCCTGCTGTGGCTCTATAACACCTACGCTCGCTAGCCGACGCTCCGCGCGGCTTGCCGGGTGTTGCTTCGTGCCTCTTGTTCGATAATCGCACCAGACTTCGATAATCGCCCATGAACGAGGTCTCCGACCGCGAGATGATCGCCGGCACCGGCAATCCGCTGGGCCTCGACGGCATCGAGTTCATCGAGTACGCCACCGCCCGTCCGCAGGCGCTCGGCCAGGTGCTCGAAATGATGGGCTTCCGGCCGATCGCCAGGCACCGTTCGCGCGAAGTGCTGCTCTACCGGCAGGGCGACATGAACATCGTCGTCAACGCGCACGCCGCCGCCGGGCCGCGCGCGCTGCCGCCATCGGACGTGCCGACGATCGCCGCGTTTGCACTGCGGGTGCACGATGCCGCGGCCGCATACCGTCATGCGATCGAGCGTGGCGCCTGGATCGTTCCGTCCGAGATCGAGGTGATGGAGCTCAACATCCCGGCGATCCACGGGGTCGGGTCGAGCCGCATCTACTTCGTCGACCGCTACCGGGACTTTTCGATTTACGACGTCGACTTCATACGCAACCCGGGCGCGGATCAGCATCCGCCGGCGCTCGCCGGCCTGCACTGGTTTGGCATCGTCCAGTACATCGGCAGCGACCGCGTCGAAGACTGGACCGAGTTCTACCGCGAGCTTCTGGGCTTCAGCGCGCTGCCCGACGACCAGCGCTTCGGCATCCTGCCCAAAGGCCGCATCCTGCGCGGTCCGTGCGGGCGCTTCCACCTGCAGTTGATCGACCCCAAGCCGGGGATCTTCGACGTCGAGCCGCAGGAGTCGCTGCAACGCATCGGCCTCGGCACCGCGGACGTGCTTGCGGCGGTCGCGGCCTTGCGCCGGCGCGGCGTCGACTTCGTCGAATCGCAGGACGTGCATTCCGGCGATCGGGGCGCGCTGACGCAGGCCTGGCTGGGCGGCGTCATGTTCGAGCTGGTGCACGATGAGCGCGGCTGACCCTCTGCCGGATCACGCCGCGGCCGCGCCGCTGCCCAACATCGCCGACTTCGGCCTGGACACGATCTCGTTCGCCGGCGCGCTTGCGGCAAAGCTCGAGGCGGTTCGCGCGGCCGGCTTCTCGCAGATCATGCTGTCGGCGCGCGACGTGATCGGCGACGCCGGCGGCTTCGACGCCGCCGCCCGGGCGGTGCGAGGCAGCGGATTGCGCGTCACCGGCTTCCAGGTGCTGCGCGATTTCGAGGGTCTGTCCGGGCACCTGCACGACTACAAGGTCGACGTCGCCAAGTCGATGCTCGAAATGTGCGATGCGCTCGGCTCGCGCGTGCTGCTGGTCTGCTCGTCGACCTCGACCCACGCGACCGAGGATCCCGACGCGCTGGCGCGCGACCTGCGCAAGCTCGCGATGCTGGCGGTGCCGCTCGGCATCGACGTGGCCTACGAAGGCCTGTCGTGGGGGCGCACGATCAGCGAGTTCACCGCCGCCTGGGACATCGTCTGCCGGGCCGACGCGCCGAACCTGGGCATCGGCATCGACTCGTACCACATCTTCGCGACCAAGGCCTCGCTCGACGATCTCGACCTCCTGCTGCCGGACAAGATCTTCCTGGTGCAACTGGCGGACTTCATGTGGCAGGAAGTGCGCACCGCCGAGGAACGAATCGCCACCGCCCGCCATTTCCGCGTCTTTCCCGGCGAAGGCGTCCACAGCCAGGCGCTGGCGGAACTGGTGATGCGTCTCGACCGTCTCGGCTATCGGGGCGACTACAGCTTCGAGGTGTTCAACGACGATTATCAGCAGATGCCGCTGGCGACGGTCGCGGCGCGCGGGCGGCGCTCGGCGCTGTGGCTCGCCGAAGACGTTCTGCGGCGGGCGACGCCGCTGCCGAACCGGATCCGACTGCGCCGCGCCGGCGACTGAGCGTCTCGTCGCGGCGCCGTCCGAGAAGCGCCGAATTCGGTGCCCGATTTCCGGCGACGCGCTTCCGTCGCGCCGCCTATAATCCGTTCCATGCTCCGATTGCCCTCCACGCAGACGATGTACCAAGCGCTGGCCGCTCGCGATCCGCGCTACGACGGCCTGTTCTATGTCGCGGTCAGGACCACGCGCATTTTTTGCCGCTCGGTATGCTCGGCGCGCACGCCCAAGCGCGAAAACGTCGAGTTCTTCACCACGCCGCAGCAGGCGCTCTACGCCGGTTATCGACCCTGCCTGCGCTGCCGGCCGCTCGACCACGGGCGCGAGCCGGCTCCGGTGGTCGGCCGCTTGCTCGCCGCCGTCGAGGCCGACCCGACGGCGCGGGTGCGCGAAGCCGATCTGGCGCGCCTGGGAATAGAACCCACGACCGCACGACGCGCGTTCCAGCGCTATTGCGGCATGACATTTCACGCCTATCAGCGCGCCCGCCGCATGGGAATGGCGCTCTCCGGCGTACGTGAAGGAAAAAGCATGCTCGACCTGCAGCTCGACCACGGTTTCGAATCGCCCAGCGGATTTCGCGAGGCGTTCGCCAAAGTCTTCGGCACCGCGCCCAGCAACGCGCGCGCGCTCGACTGCCTGTACGCCAAGTGGCTGGAAACTCCCCTCGGCGCTATGCTGGCGCTGGCCAACGACGACGGCTTGAGGCTGCTCGAGTTCGTCGACCGCCGCGGTCTCGAGCGCGAGCTCGCCGAGTTGCGCCGCCGCGTCGGCCGCCGGCACGTCGTGCCCGGCGAGCATCCGCTGCTGGCGCAGATCGAAGCCGAGCTCGACGCCTATTTCCACGGGCGCTCGCTCGAGTTCAAGACGCCGCTCCGGCTCGATGGATCGCCTTTCCAGCTCGCCGTCTGGACCGCGTTGCGGGCCATTCCCGCCGGCGTGACGCGCTCGTACGCCGAGATTGCCGCCGTCATCGGCCATCCTGCGGCGGTCCGCGCTGTCGGCCGGGCCAACGGCGACAACGCGCTGGCGATCGTCGTTCCCTGCCATCGCGTCATCGGCGCCGACGGCACGCTCACCGGATACGGTGGCGGATTGTGGCGCAAGGCGTGGCTGCTCGAGCACGAGCGCGCGCATACCGGCGGCCGGTCCCAGCACACGCTGCCCGGGCTGGCCGAACCGGCCGACGCTTAAACCCCCGCTGCTTCGAAGATTTCCGCGATGGACAGCGGCAGCATCGTTCGGCTGCTGACGCTCGCCGCGCTATGGGGCGGCTCGTTCGCCTTCATCCGCGTCGCGGTCCCCGCGATCGGCCCGGCCTGGCTCGCCTGGGCCCGCGTCGCGCTCGCCTTCATCGCGCTGTTCGCCGTGGCGCTCGCGCGGCGCGATCTGCCGTCGCTGTCGGCGCACTGGCGCGGCTACCTGATTCTCGGCGCGGTCAATTCTGCCCTGCCGTTCGCGCTGTACGCCTTCGCCGAGCAATACGTCACGGCGTCGACGGCGGCGATCCTCAACGCGACCAGCCCTTTCTTCGGCGCCCTCGGCGGGGCGATCTGGCTCGGCGAACCGCTCGGCGCAAGACGACTCGCCGGCATGGGGCTCGGTCTCGCCGGCGTGGTGCTGCTGGTCGGATGGCAGCCCGAGCCGTGGACCGTCGGGCTGCTTGCCGGCATATTCGCCTGCCTGGGCGCGGCGTTGTGCTACGGCGCGGGAGGAGTGTACGCCACGGCGCGAATGGCGAGCGCGCCGAGCTTCGCGATCGCGCTGTACAGCCTGTTGGCGGCAACGATCGTGCTGGCGCCGGGTCTCGCTTTCACGCCGCTGCCGGCGACACCGACGCCGCTGGTCGCGGCCAACGTGCTCGCTCTCGCGCTCGCCGCGACGGCAGTCGCGTATCTGATCTATTTCCGGTTGATCCGCGACGTCGGACCGTCGCGGGCGCTGACCGTCACCTTCCTGATCCCGCCGTTCGGGCTGCTCTGGGGAGTCGCCTTTCTCGACGAGAAGCTCACCGCCAACACGCTGTCGGGATGCGCGCTGATCCTCGCCGGCACGTGGTTCGCTCTGCGCAGCAGCTCGCCGGCGAGCGACTCGCCGCGCGGCGCGCCGCAGCGACGCAAGGTCGCGTCGTCTCGCTAAACCAGTCGCTAAACCAGCTCCGCCGCGGGCCCGAGCACCTGCTCGCGCAGGTCGCGATAGCGCGGCAACGTCGGCGGATAGACGCACAGATACTTGACCTGCGCGGCCTGCAGGCAGCGCTGCTTGATGATCTCGAGCTTCTGGTCGCGCGGATTCTGCGCCTGCTGCGGCTCCTTGGCGTCGACGATCGCAACGATCGTCATGCCGCGGTCGCAGACCACGAACCCGACGTGCTGGTTGGCGATCTTGCGAAAAGCCCGCAAGCGCTCCATGCCCTGCGGGCCGATCTTGACCTGCAGCACGTCGGCCAGGCGCACCCGCGCGAAGATGTCGTGGCGGGGGAAGGCCGCCTTGAGCAGCAAATAGACGACGTTCTCGGCCTTGGACAGGAAGCGCGGACGGAGCAGATAGAGGCCGGGCAGCTCGGCGCTGGACAACAGGCGCGTCGTCTCGCCTTCGGTCCATTGCGCCACCGCGCTCGATCCATCGCCGCCGCCGCCGCGACGCTTGCGCTGGCGCAGCAGGCCATAGATCACTGCGATCGCGATCGCGCCGAAGGCAAGCGCAACCAGGATTCCGGAGGTCATGCGTGCGGGTTCCTCTCCATAAGCCCACCGCTCCGGCTCGTCGCGGTCCCGCCATGTGCGCGTTGCGAGCGTCGCGCTCTCGCCGTGCCGAAGTGTAGTCTAATCTATTTCCGCCGCGCACGCGCGGCGCCGGAGCGGCCGTCGTCCGCCGACTGACGGCGGCAAAACAAAGGCCCCGGAAACCGGAGCCTTCGTTCGAAACCCGGATCCCCGCGTTCGCGGAGACGCATCTGTTTCCAAGCGCGACCCGTCCTCTCGGCGGGCCGCGCTTGGACGGACGTCACATATCCATGTCGCCCATGCCGCCCATGCCGCCCATGCCGCCACCTCCGCCGCCCATCGGCTTCTCGTCCTTCGGCAGCGCGGCGATCGTCGCCTCGGTGGTCAGCATCAGGCTGGCCACCGACGCCGCGTTCTGCAGCGCGAAGCGCGCGACCTTGGTTGGATCGACGACGCCCATCTGCACCAGATCGCCGTATTCGCCGGTGGCCGCGTTCAGGCCGTAATTGCCCTTGTTTTCGACGACCTTGTTGACGACGACCGACGGCTCCTCGCCGGCGTTGTTGACGATCTGCCGCAGCGGCTCCTCGAGCGCGCGCAGCACGATCTTGATGCCGGCCTCCTGATCGGGATTGTCGCCCTTCAGGTTTTTCAGCGCGGCGCGGGCTCGCAGGTAGGCGACGCCGCCACCGGCGACGATGCCTTCCTCGACCGCGGCGCGGGTGGCATGCAGCGCGTCCTCGACGCGGGCCTTCTTTTCCTTCATTTCGACTTCGGTCGCAGCGCCGACCTTGATCACCGCGACGCCGCCGGCGAGCTTGGCCACGCGCTCCTGCAGCTTCTCCTTGTCGTAGTCGGAGGTCGCCTCGTCGATCTGAACGCGGATGTTCTTGACCCGAGCCTCGATCGCCGATTTCTCGCCGGCGCCGTCGATCAGCGTCGTGTCTTCCTTGGCGACTTCGACCCGCTTGGCGCGGCCCAGATCCTTGAGCGAGGCGTTCTCGAGCTTCAGCCCCAGTTCCTCGGCGATGACGGTGCCGCCGGAAAGGATCGCGATATCCTCGAGCATCGCCTTGCGCCGGTCGCCGAATCCCGGCGCCTTGACCGCGGTGGTCTTCAGGATGCCGCGGATGTTATTGACGACCAGCGTCGCCAGCGCCTCGCCGTCGACGTCCTCGGCGATGATCAGCAGCGGCTTGCCCGACTTCGCCACCTGCTCGAGCAGCGGCAGGAGATCGCGGATATTGCTGATCTTCTTGTCGTGCAGCAGGATGTACGGATCCTCGAGCAGCGCGGTCTGCTTGTCGGGATTGTTGATGAAGTACGGCGAGATGTAGCCGCGGTCGAACTGCATGCCCTCGACCAGGTCGAGCTCGTTCTCGAGCCCCTTGCCGTCCTCGACCGTGATCACGCCTTCCTTGCCGACCTTCTCCATCGCGTCGGCGATCGTCTTGCCGATCGACTCGTCGGCGTTGGCCGAGATCGCGCCGACCTGCGAGATTTCTTTGCTGGTCGTGCACGGCTTGCTGATCTTCTTCAGTTCTTCGACGACCGAACCGACCGCCTTGTCGATGCCGCGCTTCAGGTCCATCGGGTTCATGCCGGCGGCGACGTATTTCATGCCTTCGACGATGATCGATTGCGCGAGGACGGTCGCGGTGGTGGTGCCGTCGCCGGCGACGTCGGACGTCTTGGACGCGACTTCCTTGACCATTTGCGCGCCCATGTTCTCGAACTTGTCCTTGAGCTCGATTTCCTTGGCGACGGATACGCCGTCCTTGGTGATCGTCGGCGCGCCGAAGCTGCGCTCGAGGACTACGTTGCGGCCCTTGGGGCCGAGGGTGATCTTGACGGCGTTGGCGAGGATGTTGACCCCGGCCAGCATTCGGTTGCGGACGCCGTCGCCGAAGCGTACGTCTTTGGATGCCATTGCTGTGTTCTCCTGAATTCGATGGTTCGTCTGGGCCGGCGCGATCAGCCGACGATGCCGATGATGTCGTCTTCGCGCATGTGCAAGAGATCCTGGCCGTTGAGCTTGAATTCCTGGCCCGAGTACTTGCCGAAGAGAATCTTGTCGCCTTTCTTGACTCCCATCGGAAGCAGCTTGCCGCTGTCGTCGGTCTTGCCCGGCCCGGCGTAGACGACTTCACCTTGGGACGGTTTTTCGGCCGCGGTATCGGGGATGACGATGCCGCCGGCGGTCTTGCGCTCTTCTTCGAGCCGCTTGACGATCACGCGATCGTGTAGGGGGCGAATATCCATGTCAGCACTCACTCCTAAGGATGTAAAATTAACAGAATCAACGGGTTGACTCTGCGGTCTTGGTTGGGGCCGGCCGGGGCCCAAGCCTTGGGGCAAGGTGTTAGCACTCGTGGCCGGCGAGTGCTGATGATAAGGCTGCCGGACTGGAAATTCAAGCGCTTCGGGCAAGAAGCTTCACCTTGGCGATCTGCGGTGGCGCGCCGGGCGCGGCCGGCGTACCATGACATCGTCATAACGTGCTGCCCGGTTGCCGAATGCTCCTCCCCGCTCACGCCGGCCACTGGGTGTTCATCCGGGAGCTCGTACGCGAGGCCGCTGCGATGGGCAGCGTCGACCGCGAATTGGCCTCCGACTCGGCGACCGCCGTCGAGTTCTTCGCCCGCCTGCGGCGGGCGCTGCAGACCAACTACTTCGCCGAAAAGCAGGCGCACCGGGCGAGCGTGCCGCCGCAGAGGGTGCGCGGCTTCGTCTATCCGGCGCCGCGCTCGACGCTGCCGATCGGCTTCGTGCTGCTCAAGTCGTGCGGCGGCGCTTCGTTCGAATGCTGGCTGCTCGGCGTTGGCTCAGCCTATCGGCGCCGCGGCCACGCCCGGGCGATGATCGACGAGCTGCTGGCGTGCGACATCGGCCGCTGCACGCATCTCGTTCGCTGCCGGAGCGATGGTGGCGGGGCGGCGATCGTAGCCGATATCTTTCGCCGCCACGGATTCGTCGCCGCCCGGGAGAGCGAGGCCGACGTGTGGCTGCTCAGCCCCGACGCCCCGCGCACCTTGGTGCGGGCGGTAGCGACGGCTCCGGGGAGCGAAGCCGCCTACCCGTAGCACGGCCGCGGCACGGACGGGCTGCGGCCGGGCCCGATTGTGCTAAGGTCGCGTCGCTGCGCACCGATGGCGCCCGCCCTGGAGTTACCTACCGTGTCGAGCCAGCTTCCGCCGAGCGCCGCGTCGTCGAGCGGCGCGACAACGCCAACCGCCTCGCCTCGCGGCGTGGCGTCCGGTCGCGGCGTCGACTGGTGGACCGAGGCTTGGCGGCTGTTTGCGCCGGCGGCAGGTACGTGGATCGTCATCTTGATCGTGCTGTTCATCCTGAATCTCGTGCTGGCCTTCGTCCCGGTGCTCGGCCACATCGCGGGGCAACTGCTGCTGCCGGTCTTCTCCGGCGGCCTGATGCTGGGCTGCCGCGCGATCGATCGCGGCGAGCGACTGACCATCGAGCACCTGTTCGCCGGGTTCGGCGCGCGCTTCGGCCCGTTGCTGATCGTCGGCGCCATCTACCTGGGCGCGATCATCGCGATCATGCTGGTCGTATTCGGATTGACGATGGTGTTCTTCGGCGCAACGATCGTCGGCTCGCTCTGGCATCTGCGGAGCGTCGCCGATCCGCTGGCGATTGGCTCGATGCTGGGCGGCTTCTTGAGCGCCGTCCTGGTCGCCTCGCTGATCTTCCTGCTCCTCTATCTGCCGCTGCTGATGGCGGTATGGTTCGCGCCGGCGCTGATCGTGCTGCGCGGCGTCGAGCCGCTGCAGGCGATGCGGCTGTCGTTCGACGGATGCCTGCGCAACGTCGTGCCGTTCCTGATCTACGGCCTGATCGGGCTCTTGCTGGCGATCGTCGCCAGCATCCCGCTGATGCTGGGATGGCTGGTGCTGGGACCGGTGACCATCGCCTCGGTGTACGCCGGATATTGCGACATTTACGAAGACCAGCCGGTGCGGCCGCCAGCCTAGCGGCGAGGCACTAGGTTCGCCGCAGGTCGAAGACCGCGATCTGATCGTCGTCGAAAATCGGCGAGCCGAGCCGTGCCGCGATCGCCGGCAGGCAGTGCTCGACGTCGGGCCACTGCGTCGGGCGCACGCCGGGTACGATCGTCCACGGCGTCTTGTGGACGATCAGGTAGTCGGCGCCGTACCGCTTGCCCTGCAGCAGCGCCGACAGGTGCACCATGTTGCGCATGCGCAGTCCATGCTCGGCCTGCGGATACTCGCCGAAGCTGCGCTCGCCGCAGACTCCGTTCACCATTCCGACCTTGATCTTCTGGCGGTGCCTCTGCTGATAGAACGGCAGCGGATTGAACTGCGATTCGAGGTTCCACGGAGCCTCGATCAGCGTGACGCTTCCCGGCGCCAGCGCGGCCAGACGATCGTAGAACGCCGGATAGGCCTGCTTCGGTGCCTGCGTCACGTACGGATTCTTCGACTCGTCGTAGTCGTACTGGAAGCGCGCGTGGCCGATGAACTGGTTCGGATAGTAGAGGCTTCGCGGCAGCGGCCCGAGCGCCAGTAACGCCAGCGGCAGGACGCCGATGACGACCGGCACCAGCGCCGGCCGCCGCGCGGCGTTCGCCAGCGCGATTGCGCCGGCAGCGGCCGCAAACAGCAGGAATGGCAGCACGATCAGGAGGTAGCGCGCCTGCACCAGCGGATGCTCGATCCAGGTCGCCCCGCTCGCGGCGAGCAGCAGCCAGTAGCCGACGATCAGCACTACAAAAAAACCGACCTCTTCGCGGTCGCGGCGCCAGCGCGTCGCAACGCCGTACGCGGCCAGCGCCGCCATCGCGATCAGCATGTACGGCGAGCCGCTGCCGGCCAGCATCAGCCCGGTTCGGTAGACGCTGTCGACGGTCATCGCATGACCGCCGGTCTTGGCCGCCAGCGCATCCCAGTCGTGATACAGCGGCGGGCCGAGCGACGCCGCCAGCAGCGCGAACAGCACGACGCCAAGCCCGGCCAACCGCTGCAGCGGCCGCTGATCGCGCGCGACCGCGGCGCGTATCGCGGCGACGCCGTACCAGCAGAGCGCGAGCAAGGTGAAGCCCAGCGTCACCGGGTGCAGCCAGGCCGCCGCCCACGTGCCGATCACGTACGCCGCAGCCCAGCCCGAGCCGCCGTCACGCCACCAGCGCCGCAGCGCGATCACCGCGACCAGCGCCGCCAGCACCGTGATCGCGTACGGCCGCGCGGTGCGGCTGAAATAGACGAGCAGCGGCGACACCGCGAGCAGGCCCACCCACAGCGCGCGGGTCGCGCGACCGGCGTCGCGCCGCACCAGCAGCGGCGCCACAGCGAGCAAAGCGATGCCGCTCGCGAGCATCGGCATCCGCATCACCCACTCGGTCAGCCCGCCGTGCAACATCATCCAGCGATCGTAGAGCGCCAGAGGAATGCTGTGGTCGCTGCGGCCGAAGCTGTCGAAGATGCCGAGATAGCCGGAACGCAGGATCTTGTGCAGGGCGTGCCACTCGTCCTCGACCAGGATCTGCGATCGAAGCTGGTAATAGCGAAGCCACGCGCCGGCGACCAGCCAGCAGCACGCCAGCACGGCAGCCGTAACCGGCAGCACGCGCGACGAGCGCGCAGTGGTCATTGCGCGCCGCGGTCGGCGGGGAGCTCGGCCTGCGGGAGCCTTTGCCCGGACGAGAATATCCGCGGCCGCCCCAGCCTCGCGCGCCAGGCTCGATAGGCGAGCGATGTCCACAGCACGCCCGCCCCGTAGCCGATCGAGCGCCCGGGACCGATCGAGCTCGCCTCGGGGAAGTAGCGAGCCGGGCAGGAAATCTCGCCGATGCGAAAGCCAAAGGCCAGCGCCTGGACCAGCATCTGGTTGTCGAACACGAAGCCGTCGGCATTGGCGTTGAGCGGCAGGGTGGCGAGCACGCGACGTGAAAACGCGCGGTATCCGCTGTGCCATTCCGACAGCTTGCCGCCGACCAGCAGGTTCTGAACCGCCGTCAGAGCTCGATTGGCGACGTATTTGTAGCGGGGCATGCCGCCCGCCGTCGCCGACTGGGCGAGAATGCGCGAGGCAATCACGACGTCGTAGACCTCCGATGCTACCATCGCCGCCATCGCCGTGATCAGCCGCGGGTCGTACTGATAGTCGGGATGCAGCATGACGACGATGTCGGCGCCGCGAGCCAGCGCCTCGGCGTAGCAGGTCTTCTGGTTGGCGCCGTAGCCCCGGTTGGCGTCGTGCCGGATGACTGCGAGCCCGAGCCGCTCGGCGACCGTGACGGTTGCGTCGTCGCTGGCATCGTCGACCAGCAATACTTCGTCGACGATGTCGTGCGGAATCGCGGCGTGACACGCGGCCAGCGTCTTTTCGGCCCGGTACGCGGGCATGACGACGACGATTTTGCGCTGGTGCAGCAAGGGGTACTTCAGATGGACTCGCTCGCGAGGCGCGCGCGGGTCGGATTCTAGCACCGCGGGCGCTTCGGGCCGCGCCCGGCGCAGGAGCTACAGGCGAGGCGGGTTGCCGTTGACGGCGCCGCGCACGTTCATCGCCAGCGCCGCCGGCGCGTCGTTGCGCAGGAACCAGGTGAGCCGCGTCGTGTCGCCGACGCGCTCGAAAGCGTGCGAGCGCAGCAGGTGCTCGACCGTCGCGCGATAGCGCGAATCGCGCGGAATCCGTACCACCCAGGTCTTGCGACCGGGGGGCGTGGCGAAGAGCGCATCGATCATCGCCCGGCCGTGGCCGCCGCCGCGACGCCCGAATTCGAGCGCCGCGAGCCACAGCTCGTAGCCGCCTTCGATGGCGCGGAACAGTCCGAATCCGGTCGGCGGATTGCCGCTGTGCTGGTCGTCGGGCCAGAACACATAACCCGGTACCGCGACCGAGGTTACGCGCCCGGTCGCGCGGTCTTCCTCGATGAAGTAGCCGTGGACCAGCGCGCGCTTGAGCTTGTCGAAGAAATCGAGCGATTGCGGCGAATCAGCCGCCAGCCCGGAGTCGAAGCTCCCTTCCGCGGCATTCTGCCGGATCAGCGATCGCAGCATGGCGAGGTGAGCGGCGTGCGCGGGTGCGAGCATCGATGTTGCCGGCCACACGATGAGAGCAGGCGCTGTTTATAGCGTCTGGCTTGCGCGTCCGCAGAGTCAGCTTACGAACGGATAGCGTCGCCGCACCAACGGTCGGCCGGAGCTTGCGGCGCCGGTCGCGGCGCGAGATGTGCACGACAAACTCCAGTGACCTCGGTGTTCCGCGCGATCAGTGCGCCCGGTCCCAATTCGGTCCGCTGCCGACGTCGACGACCAGCGGCACGCGCAACTGCGCGACGCCGCTCATCAGGCGCGGCAGCTCGGCAACGACGACGTCGAGCTCGGCGGCGGGCACCTCTGCCACCAGCTCGTCGTGCACCTGCAGGACCAGCCGGCTGCCGAGGCGCTCGCGGTCGAGCCAGCGCTGCACCGCGATCATCGCCAGCTTGATCAAATCGGCGGCGGTGCCCTGCATCGGCGCGTTGATCGCCGCGCGCTCCGCAGCCTGGCGTCGCGGACCGCCGCCGGCATTGATATCGGGCAGCCACAGCCGTCGCCCGAACACGGTTTCGACGTAGCCCTGCCGTCGCGCAAGTTCGCGCGTGCGCTGCATGTAGCCGGCAACACCCGGATAGCGCGTGAAATACTTGTCGATGAACATCTGAGCGGCGCTGCGCTCGATCGCGAGCTGTGCGGCCAGGCCGAAAGCGCTCATGCCGTAGATCAAGCCGAAATTGACCGCCTTGATATAGCGCCGTTGATCGGCGCTGACCTCGGCCATCGGCACGCCGAAGATCTCCGCTGCCGTTGCCCGGTGGATGTCGGCTCCTTCGGAGAAGGCGCGCAGCAGCGATTCGTCGCCCGACAGATGCGCCATGATGCGCAGCTCGATCTGCGAATAGTCGGCCGACACCAGCAGATGCTCGGGCGGCGCGATGAACGCCTCGCGGATGCGGCGCCCCTCCGGCGTGCGCACGGGGATGTTCTGCAAGTTGGGATCGGTGCTGGCGAGGCGCCCGGTCACCGCAGTCGCCTGGCCGAAACTGGTGTGCACGCGGCCGGTGCGGAAATCGACCATCTGCGGCAGCTTGTCGGTGTAGGTCGACTTGAGCTTCGACAGCCCGCGATGCTCGAGCAGCAGCTTCGGCAGCGGATAGTCGGCGGCGAGCTGCTGCAGCACATCCTCGTCGGTCGACGGTTGCCCGGTCGCGGTCTTCTTGACGACCGGCAGGCCCATGCGGGTGAACAGCACGTCGCCGAGCTGCTTCGGCGAGCCGAGATTGAACGGCGCTCCCGCCAGCTCGTAGGCGCGGCTCTCGAGCGCGGCGACGCGCTCGCCCAGCTCGCGACCCTGCGCGTCGAGCCGGGCACTGTCGATCAGGACGCCGGTCCGCTCCATGCGGAACAGGACTTCGCGGGTCGGCATTTCGATCGTCGAATAGACGAGCTCGAGCCCCGGGTCGGCGGCGATGCGCGGCCGCTGGACGAGATGGACCCGGACCGTGCTGTCGGCACGCTCGGCGGCGTACTCGGTAGCGCGGTCGATCGCCACCTGCTCGAACCCGATCTGGGCCGCGCCCTTGCCGACGACCTCGGCACGCGAAAGCATCTTCGCATCGAGCCGGCGCGATGCCACGCTCTCGATGTCGTGCGCGCGATGCGACTCGAGCACATACGACTCGAGCATCGTGTCCTGCGCGACGCCGGAGAGCGCGATGCCATGGTTGGCGAGCACATGCTGCGCGTATTTGAGGTCGTGACCGAGCTTGCGGGCGGCGGGATTCTCGAACCAGGCTTCCAGCCGCTTCAGCACCTGGTCGAGCGACAACTGCGGCGGCGCGCCTGCGTAACGATGGCCGAGCGGAATGTACGCGACATGCCCGGGCTCGACGGCGAACGACAATCCGACGATCTCCGCGTGCAGCGGATCGAGGCCGGTCGCCTCGATGCCGAAGCAGACCAGATCGGCGCCCTCGATCTTGCCGGTGAGGCGCTCGAGGTCCGCGGGGTCGACGATGGTTTCGTACCGCCGCGGCATCGCGGCAGGCGTGTCGTTTTCGAGCGGCGGGCTCGGTGCCCCAGGCGCCGCTTCGGGCTGCCGCATCTCGGGGCCGCCGGCGTCGACGTCCTTCAGCCAGACCTTGAACTCGAAGCGCTCGAGCAGGTCCTTGAGCTTCGCGCCGTCGGGTGGCATCGCCACCAGCGCGGCGGGCATTACCGGCAGCGCGCAGTCGGTCCGGATCGTCAGGATTTTCCTGCCCTGCGGCAGCCAGTCGAGGGCAGCGCGCAGGTTGGCACCGACGACGCCTCCGATCTCGCCCGCGTGCGCGATCAGATCGTCGAGCGTGCCGTACTCGGCCAGCCACCTGGCGGCCGTCTTGGGTCCGACCTTTTCCACGCCGGGCACGTTGTCGACCGCATCCCCTGTCAGCGTGAGCAGATCCAGCACCTGATCGGCGCGCACGCCGAACTTGGCGACGACCGTCTGCATGTCGAGCTTCTCGTTGCTCATCGTGTTGACCAGCGTCACGCGCGGCGTGATGAGTTGGGCGAGGTCCTTGTCGCCGGTCGAGATCACGACCTCGAGGCCCTGCTCGTCGGCGCTGCGCGCGAGCGTGCCAATGACGTCGTCGGCTTCGACGCCTTCGACCATCAGCAGCGGCCAGCCGTAGGCACGGATCAGCTCGTGTAGCGGCGCGATCTGGCGCGCGAGATCGTCGGCCATCGGCGTGCGATTGGCCTTGTACTCCGGGTACCAGTCGTCGCGGAACGTCCTGCCTGGCGCATCGAACACGACCGCGAAATGCTCCGGCTTGCCGTCCTCGACCAATCGGCGCAACATCGAAATGACGCCGCGAATCGCGCCGGTCGGCTCGCCGCGCGACGTGCGCAGATCGGGCAAGGCGTGAAACGCCCGATAGAGATACGACGAGCCGTCGACCAGGTACAGCGCAGGCATGAATCAGACGAACAAGATTCCCGAATTGATCGACCCCGAGGCGAATTTCGCGACCAACGGGCAGGAGGCGTGGCGGGTGCTCGGCATTATGGCAGAGTTTGCCGTCGCGACCGAGCGGCTGCGCGGCATAAGGCCAGCGGTGAGCCTGTTCGGCAGCGCGCGCATCGCGCGCGATCATCCCTACTACGACAAGGCCGAGCGCATCGCGCGACTGCTGTCGGACGCCGGATTTTCGGTGATCTCCGGAGGCGGGCCGGGATTGATGGAAGCCGTCAACCGCGGCGCGCATGCCGGACGCTCGCCGGCGATCGGGCTCAACATCGTGCTGCCGACCGAGCAGGCCGGAAACGCGTTCCAGGACGTCGGAATCAACTTCCGCTATTTTTTCGCGCGCAAGATGATGTTCGTCCGCTTCGCTTCCGCGTACGTCGTGCTCCCCGGCGGCTTCGGCACGATCGACGAGCTGACCGAATGCCTGACGTTGGTGCAGACCGGCAAGACGCGCAAGATTCCGATCATCCTGGTCGGTGGCGATTTCTGGCAGGGGCTGATCGACTGGATGCGCGACAAGCTCGTGGGCCTGCGGCTGATCGCCGCGTCCGACATCGACCTGATGACGGTGATCGACGAGCCCGAGGCGATCGTCGACGCGATCTTCGACTACTATGAGAGCCGCGGCTTCCAGCCGACGCGCGCCGAGCGCGACAGGATGCTGAATTTGTAGTGCTCGGCCTGCAACTCGAGCCGTGGCCGATTCCTGCTAAAATCTTCGCCATGCATCGCGGCATGAGCACCATGCGCTTGGTCGCCAATCTGGCTTTCGCCCTCGCCTTCGCGCTCGCGGCCGGCGCGCTGGCGCAGAAGCCGCCGCCGAAGCTCGAGCCGTTGCCCGAAGCCCCGCCGCCGCCGCCGGAAATCGCTGGCGACCCCGATCTCGAGCCGCAGGTGACCATCGTCCGTCGCGAAACCGAGACCATCGAGGAGTACCGCGTCAACGGTCGCCTGACGATGGTCAAGGTGACTCCTAAGACCGGCCGGCCGTACTACCTGGTTGCCGAGGGCGCCGACGGCGTCTTCATCCGTCGCGACAGCCTCGACCACGGCCTCAGAGTGCCGATGTGGTTGTTGTTCTCCTTTTGAGCTAGCGATCCCCCTACAAAGGCTTGACGGCTCTGCCGCGCGCGGGCGCGGCGGCGACGCCCGATGTCGGTCTACACTACAGTCACCCCCGAGGAACTCGCCGCCTGGCTGACCCGCTACGCGATCGGGGCGGTGCGCGCCTTCGAGCCGATCGCGGCCGGCATCGAGAACACGAACTACTTCGTCACCGCGGAGAAGGGTTCGTATGTCCTGACTTTGTACGAACGGCTGCCGGCGGAGGAATTGCCGTTCTATCTGAACCTGATGGCGCACCTGGCCGACGCCGGGGTGCAGGCGCCCGCACCGGAGCCCGACCGCAGCGGCGCGCTGTGGAGCATTTTGAACGGCAAGCCGGCCGGGCTGGTCGCTCGCCTCGACGGTGCGGCGGTCACGCGACCCGACATCGCGCATTGCGCGGCGGCGGGTGCGGTGCTGGCGCGGATGCACGTCTCGGCCGGCGACTATCGCAGCCGCCTGGCGAATCGCCGCGGGCCCGGCTGGTGGCGTCAGGCCGCGCGCGCCATGCGGCCGTTTCTTTCCGCCGAGCAGAACGGCCTGATCGCCACCGAGCTCAAGTTCCAGGCCGGGCTGTCCAAGGTCAGACTGCCTCGCGGCGCGATTCACGGCGACTTCTTCTGCGACAACGTGCTGTTCAACGGCGGCCGCGTATCAGGAGTCATCGATTTTGGATTCGCCGCGACCGACGCCTTCGCCTACGACCTCGCCATCGCGATCAACGACTGGTGCGGCGTCGTCGACGCCGGGCGCGAGGGCACGCTGGATGCCGCGCGCACGCAGGCGATGGTCGGTGCCTACGATGCGGTGCGACCGCTGAACGGCGACGAACGCGCGCTGTGGGCGGCGCTGCTGCGCGCCGGCGCGCTTCGTTTCTGGCTGTCGCGACTCTACGATTTGCATCGACCCCGCGCCGGCGAGATCACGTCGGCGCACGATCCGGTCGTGTTCGAGCGCATCCTGCGCGACCGGATCGCTTCGCCGCCGCGCTTTCCGGACTAGTGACACGCGCACCAATGAGCGAGGCGCCGATCGTGTACACCACGCTCGCGGCGCGGCACGGGATTCTCTGGCTCGCGCGCGCGGCGACGATGTTTCGCGCCGCGCCGCTGCCGTGGCTGATGCTGATGTTCGTCTACTACCTGCTGGTGAGCGTGCTGGAGTTCGGGCCCTGGGCCAGCGTCGGGCAGTTCGTCGCGCCGGTGCTGCGGCCGGTGTTCGCCGTCGGGTTCCTCGCCGCGGCGTGGACCCAGGAGCGGGGCGGCTCGCCCCGCTTCGAGCATCTGTTCCGCGGTTTTCGCAGCGATCTTGTCGCGCTGCTGGCGCTGGGCGTCGTGTTCCTGGCCGGCGCCGTCGTGGCGATCCGCGCCACGGCGCTGGTCGACGGCGGCGTGTTGATTGCCCTCCTGTCCGGCACCACGCGGCCGAGCGAAGCGGTGTTGACCAGCGGCCCGGTCCAGGGCGCGATGCTGCTCGGAGGACTCTGTGCGCTGCCTGTGGTGCTGGCCATCTGGTTCGCGCCGGCGCTGGTCGTGTTCAACGACGCCCGGACGCGCAGCGCGTTGTCGATCAGCCTGCGCGCCGCCCTCGCCAACTGGCGCGCGATCGGCGTGTACGCGCTGGCGGTGTTCGCCTTCGGCGGCATCGTGCCGGTCGCGGTGATGGCGATCGCGCAGGCGCTCGGCGACGCCGAGGCGGCGCTGGTGGCGCTCCTCGTCGTCATGCCCTACATGTTCGTGTTCGTCGCCACGCTGCACATCTCGGATTACCTCTGCTACCGCGACGTGTTCCCGGCGGACGAACCGCTCGACGCGGCGCCGGCGCCGATGGTCGCTTGAAACGATCGGCGGGGCAGAGCGGACCGCGGATCAGGCCGGTTGCAGCTTGGCGTACTCCAGCGCCAGCCACTTGACGCCGGCTTCCCGGAAATTGACCTGGACTCGGGCGTCGCTGCCGCGGCCCTCGGCATCGATGATGATGCCCAGGCCGAACTTGGCATGCTTGACGCTTTGCCCGATCCGCCAGCCGGCAATCTCGCGCGTCACCGGCCGTGAAGGCGCAAGCGTTTTGCCGGCCGACGGCGACGCGCGCCGTTGCGGCGAAAGCCACTGCACGATCCCGTCCGGGAATTCGTCGAGGAAACGCGAGGCAACGTTGTAGCGAAGCTGGCCGTGCAGCATGCGGCTCTGCGCCAGGGTCAAGTAGAGCCGCCGTTTGGCCCGCGTGATCGCGACATAGGCGAGGCGCCGCTCCTCCTCCACCCCGTCGAACTCGGACAGGCTGTTCTCGTGCGGGAACAGGCCCTCCTCCAGTCCGGTGACGAAGACGGTGTGGAACTCGAGACCTTTCGCCGAATGAACGGTCATCAGCTGCAGCGCCGGGCGACCCTCGGCGGCCTGGGTCTCCCCCGCTTCGAGCGCGGCATGGGCGAGGAAGCCGGTCAACGGGTCCTCGCCGTCGCCCGATTCGCGCTCGGCCTCGCGCAGGAAGCCATCGGCCGCGTTGACCAGTTCCTGCAGGTTGTCGATGCGCTCCTGGCCGTCCTTTTCCATTTTGTAATGGGCGAGGAGCCCGCTAGCTTGCACGACGTGGTCGACCGCCTCGGGCAGCGGCAGGCCCCCGGCCGCCGCGCGCATCGCCTCGATCTGCGCGATGAACCCGGCGAGGCTGGTCCCCGCCTTGCCCGACAACGGCCGGCTGCACGCCGCCTGCCACAGGCTGCTTCCCGCCGCCTGCGCGCCTTCCTGCAACGTCTCGATCGAGCGCGCGCCGATGCCGCGCGGCGGAAAGTTCAGTACGCGCAGGAACGCGCCGTCGTCGCCGGGCGCGGCGACCAGCCGCAGGTAGGCGAGCGCGTGCTTGACCTCGGCGCGCTCGAAAAATCGCATGCCGCCGTAGACGCGGTACGGCATGCCGGCGTTGAACAGCGCGTGCTCGATGACGCGCGACTGCGCGTTCGAGCGATAGAGCACGGCGATGTCGGCCGGCGACACGCCGTCGGCGACCAGCCCCTGGACGACGTCGACCACGAACGCCGCCTCGTCGATGTCCGACGGCGCCGCCAGCGCGCGCACCGGCTCGCCTTCGGCGTCGGACGTCCACAAGTTCTTGCCCAGCCGGGTCTGGTTGTGCTTGATCAACGCGTTGGCGGCGGCCAGGATGCGACCGTGCGAGCGGTAGTTCTGCTCGAGCTTGATCAGCTCGACCGGGGCTCCGGCGACGGTGAAATCGCGCTCGAAATGCTGCATGTTGGCGATGTTGGCGCCTCGAAAGGCGTAGATCGACTGATCGTCGTCGCCGACGGCGAACACCGCGGTCTGTTCTCCGGTGAGCAGCCTGAGCCATCGGTACTGCAGCGCGTTGGTGTCCTGGAACTCGTCGACCAGGATGTGCGAGAAGCGACGGCGATAATGCTCGCGCAGCCCGTCGTGGCGCGACAGCATTTCGTAGGTACGGAGCAGCAGCTCGGGGAAATCGACCACGCCTTCGCGCCGGCAGGCCTCCTCGTAGAGCGCGAAATGCTCGACCTGGCGACGCGTGATCTCGTCGTGCGCCTCGACCTGGTTCGGCCGCATCCCTTCCTCCTTGGACAGGTTGACGAGCGACTGCAGCGCCCGCGCCGGGAAGCGCTCGTCGTCGATGTTGTGCGCCTTGTACAGGCGCTTGATCAGCGCCAGCTGGTCCTGCATGTCCATGATCTGGAAAAGCTGTGGCAGCTCGGCGTCCCGATAGTGGGCACGCAGCATGCGGTTGCACAGGCCATGGAAGGTTCCGACCCACATGCCGCGGGTGTTGACCGGCGTCAGTGCGGAAAGCCTCGCCAGCATTTCCTTCGCGGCCTTGTTGGTAAAGGTCACCGCAAGGATCGAAAGCGGACTCGCCTGCCCGGTCGCGAGCAGCCACGCGATGCGCGTGGTCAGCACGCGCGTCTTGCCGCTTCCGGCTCCGGCCAGGATGAGCGCCGACGCGTGCGGCAGGGTGACCGCGGCGAGCTGTTCGGGATTGAGATTCTCGAGTAGGGGCGAAGCCATCGGAGGGTGCGCCGGCCGCGACCGGCCGGCGAGAAGCAACCTGCGCGGGTAGGACCGCGCATCGCGATTATAAGCGATCGGCCCATGATCGCCGAAGGCGCGACCGGAGCTTCAGGCGTTATAATCGCCCGCGCCCGATATCCTGCCACGATGCCCCGCATCCCGCGCATCAATCCCGCCGCGAACTCGGCGACCACGCGCGCGTTCGTGCAATGGATCCGTTCGGCGGCACCGTACATCCACGCTTTCCGCGGCAAGACCTTCGTCATCGCTTTCGGCGGCGAGGTGGTGGCCGACGAAAGCTTCCTCGGCATCGTGCACGACCTGAACCTGCTGCAGAGCCTCGGCATCCGGCTGGTCGTCGTGCACGGCTCGCGTCCGCAGATCGAGGCCATTCTCAAGCAGCAGAGCATACCGAGCAGGTACAAGCGCGGTTTGCGCGTCACCGATGGCGAAACGCTGGACTGCGTGCTCGAGGGTACCGGCCACGCAAGGAGCCGCATCGAAGCGCTGCTTTCGCTCGGCGTCGCCAATTCGCCGATGGCGGGCGCGCGGATCCGCGTCGTCGGCGGGAACTTCCTGACCGCCAAGCCGATCGGCGTGCTCGACGGTATCGACATGCAATGGACCGGCGAGGTGCGGCGCGTCGACGTCGCGGCAATCCGCCAGCGCCTGGACGACGGCGACATCGTGCTGGTCTCGCCGCTCGGCTACTCGCCGACCGGCGAGATCTTCAACCTGGCGCTGGAGGAGGTCGCCACGCAGGTGGCCGTGCACCTGTCGGCGCAGAAGCTGATCTTCCTGATGGAGACCGACGGCGTGCGCAACGGCCGCCGCAGGCTGCTGACCGAGCTGTCGACCCGCGACGCCGAGGCGTTGCTGTCGAGCGGCCGCAAGCTGCCTGCCGACGTGCTGCACTACCTGCCGGGTGCGATCCGCGCCTGCGACAACGGCGTCAATCGCGCGCACCTGATCTCGCGCCACCACGACGGCGCCCTGCTGCTCGAGCTCTTCACCCGCGACGGCGTCGGCACGATGGTCGCCGCGGCGCCGCTCGCGCACCTGCGCAATGCGACGATCGACGACGTCGGCGGCATCCTCGCGATCATCGAGCCGCTCGAGGATCAGGGCGTGCTGGTGCGCCGCTCGCGCGAGCGCCTGGAGATGGAGATCGAGCGCTTCGTCGTCGCCGAGCACGACGGCATGATCGTCGGCTGCGCGGCGCTGTACGCGTTTCCCGACGACAAGACCGGCGAGCTCGCGGCGCTGGCCGTGCATCCCGATTTTCGCCGCGAGGGCTACGGCGAGGCGCTGCTGCACGAGATCGAGCAGCGCGCGCGCAAGCTCCGGCTGTCGCGCCTCTTCGTCCTTACCACGCGGACGTCGGGCTGGTTCATCGAGCGCGGGTTCGTCGAGAGCGACCCGTCGCGGTTGCCGCAACAGAAGCGTGATCTCTATAACTGGCAGCGTCGCTCGCTGGTCTACGAGAAAAGCCCGGTCTAGCGCCGGGCACCGCCGCGACCGGCCGGTTGCGTGCGATAATTGTCATCCGTCTGTTGAAGCGCAAGAGGATGCCGCGATGGCACGCACCGTTCACTGCATCAAGCTCGGCCGCGATGCCGAAGGGCTCGATTTCCCGCCGTACCCTGGCGAGCTGGGCAAGCGAATCTACGACCAGGTCTCGAAGGAAGCCTGGGCGCAGTGGCTGAAGCACCAGACGATGCTGGTCAACGAGAACCGCCTGAGCCTGGCCGATCCGCGCGCGCGCAAGTATCTGGCCGAGCAGATGGAGCGGCATTTCTTCGGCGGCGGCGCCGACGTCGCGTCGGGCTACGTGCCGCCCAAGCAATGAACCGGCCGATCAGTCCCCGATAAGTCAGGCGCGGCAGCGCGCGACGACGAACGCCAGCAGCTTGTCGACGCAGGCGGCGATATCGCCGTGCGTCGTATCGATCACCAGCTCGGGTGCCTCGGGGGTTTCGTACGGGCTGCCGATGCCGGTGAAATCCTTGAGCTCACCGTCGCGCGCGCGCCGATACAGCCCCTTCGGATCGCGCGCCTCGCAGGCGGCGATGTCGGCATCGATGAAGACTTCGAAAAAACGTCCGTTGCGCGCCGCGGCGCGGGCGCGGCGGCGATCGTCGCGATAAGGCGAGATGAACGCGGTGATGCAGATGAAGCCGGCCTCGGCGAACAGCGCCGCAGCCTCGCCGATACGGCGGATGTTCTCCTGCCGGTCTTCGGGCGAGAACCCGAGGTTCGCGTTCAGGCCTCGCCGCACGTTGTCGCCGTCGAGCACGTACGCGGCGTAGCCGCCGTCGAACAGGCGCCGCTCGAGCGCCATCGCCAGCGTCGATTTGCCGGACGCCGAGAGCCCCGTCAGCCAGACGACCGCGCCGGCGTGGCCCAAGCGCGCCGCGCGCTCGCTTTCGGTCACCTGATGGCGCATCGGCGTCAGGTCGCGCCCTCGCTCCGGCATCGCGCGGTGATCGGGATAGCCGCTGGCGTCGGCGATGCCGCCGCCGACGGTGACATAACCGTCGCGCAGCACGAAGCGTCCGGTCGCCGGCATGGCGGCGAAGTCGTCGAGCGCCAGAAGCTCGTGCGCGCGCAGCGTCACGCTGGCGATCTCGCCGCCGGCGATCGCATCGGCGTGCTCCGGCGTCATGGTCGCGACATCGATGCGGTGGCGGATCGCCTGCACGTGCACCGCGGCGACCCTGGGGCCCATCTGCATGGTCAGCTCGCGGCCCGGCCTGAGCGGGGCGGCCCCCAGCCAGAAGATCTCGGCGTCGTACACCGCCGTCAGCTTGGGCGCGTGGTCGTGATGGCTGGCCATGTCGCCGCGCTCGACCACCAGCGGACGGTCGAGCACGATTGCGGCGTTGTCGCCGGCTTCGAGCGATCGCGGCGCGGGCCCGGGCCAGGCCACGAGCGCCGCCACCTTCGCCACCCGCCCCGACGGTGAGAACGTAAGCTCGTCGCCGACGCTCAAATGCCCCGACTCGACGCGGCCGGCCAGCACCCGCTTGTCGTCGTGGCGGTAGACGTCCTGCACCGGCACGCGCAGCGGCAACGCACGCCCGGGGCGGTCGGTCGGTAGCGCTTCGAGGGCTCCGATCAGCGTCGTCCCGCGGTACCAGCCGAGCATCGCTCCGCGCTCGCGCAGGTTCGCCCCGTCGCGCGCCGAAACCGGCACGATCACCTGCGGGGCAACGCCGAGACCGGCGAGCGCCAGAGCGACCTCGTTCGAGCGCGCGCTGAACACCGCCTCGTCGTAGCCGACCAGGTCCATCTTGTTGATCGCCACGATCAGGTTGCGCACGCCCAGCAGCTTGAGCAGGTAGGCGTGGCGCAAGGTCTGCTCCTCGCTGCCGGCCTGCGCGTCGAGCACCAGCAGTGCGGCCGCGGCGGCAGAGGCGCCGCCGATCATATTCTTCAAAAGCTCCTTGTGGCCGGGCGCGTCGATGACGATGAATTCGCGCCGCGGCGTCTTGAGCCGCACGCGCGTCGTATCGAGCGTGATCGCCTGGTCGCGCTCGGCCTGGAACCCGTCGAGGGCGAACGACCATTCGAGCGGCACGCCCCGCCTGGCCGACATCGCTTCGAGTTCCGCCGCCTTGCCCGCCGGCAGCTGGTCGAGCTCGTGCAGCAGTCGTCCGAGCAGCGACGACTTGCCGTGGTCGACGTGGCCGGCGAGGACCAGCGACAGCGGTGCCTGCGGCGCCATCACATGTAGCCGGCGGCGCGCAGCCGCTCGAACGCGTCCTCGCGCTCGTGGTCCATCGCGCGGCCAGCGCGCTCGCTTTGCCGGGTCGCTTCGAGCTCGGCGATGATGTCCGGGATGGTCGCCGCATCGGACTCGATCGGGAACGTGATGTCGGATTCGCCGAGCGACCGATAGCGCTTGCCGTTGCGGGCGAAATAGAGCTCGCAGACGGGGATTTTTTCGCGCTCGACATAGCGCCAGATGTCGAGCTCGGTCCAGCCGAGCAGCGGGTGGACGCGGACGTGCACCTCGGGCGGGAATTCGGTCTGGTAGCTGTCCCAGAACTCGGCCGGCTGGTTGCGGAAGTCCCAGCTTCCGTCGGTGCGACGCGGACTGAACACGCGCTCCTTGCCGCGGATCAGCTGCTCGTCACGGCGGATTCCGAGCAGGATGCCGCGAAATCCGTGCTGGGCGATGACCGCTTTCAGGCCTAGCGTCTTGCGCGCCGCCGCTCGCGCCGCGGGCGGCAGCGTGGCATCGGTCGCCTCGACCGGCGGGCAGGCGGCGTTGACGTAGTCGAGTCCCCATTCGGCGAGCAACCGGTCGCGAAACGCGTAGACCTCGGGAAACTCGTTGCCGGTGTCGAGCAGCATCACCGGAAACGGGACCCGCCCCAGGAACGCCTTGCGCGTCAGCCACAAGAGCGTGTTGGAGTCCTTGCCCAGCGACCACAGCATCGCCAGCGGCTTCAGCCGGGCATACGCCTCGCGTATGACGTGGATCGACTGCTGTTCCAGCGCATGCAGGTAGTCGGACATCGAATCGGTTCACGCATCCTCGAGCGGGCGGGCGCCATGATACCAGCCGCCGGCGCCGCGACTTAGGGAACCTCTGAACAAGTTCCGCGTGGCCGCGACGGAGGCTTGCCGGGATGAGATACGCGAAGCGACGCGAAGCCCATGGCAGGCCCCATTGGCGAGCGGCGCGACAAAGCAGATCGCCCGGCAAGCCCCGTCCCATCCGGGTTTCGCCGCAATGGCCTCATCTGCGTCGTTGCGCAGCTTGCGAATAGGCCGAGCTATTCGCTGCGCCGCGACGCCTAGCATCTGAAGCCATTGCGGCAGAAACGCGGCTCATGTGGGACCTGTTCAGAGGTTCCTTAAGCCGCTGCGCGCCGAGTGTCGGATCGGTGGACGATCTCGCCGTCGACCAGCGTTTGGAGGACGCGTCCGCGCAGCTCGAGCCCCAGGTACGGCGTGTTCTTGCCCTGGCTTTGCAGCGCGTCGCGGGTCACGGTCCAGTCGTGCTCCGGGTCGAAGATGCAGACGTCGGCCGGCGCACCCGGCGCCAGGTGCCCGGCGTCGATGCCCAGCACGCGCGCCGGCTCGGCGGTGATGCGCGCGAGCGCGGCGGTCAGCGGCAGCTTCGCCTCGCGCGCCCACTTGAGCGTCAACGGCAGCAACAGCTCGATCGCGGTCGCGCCCGGATCCGCCTCGGCGAAAGGCACCTGCTTGGCATCGTCGTCGACCGGCGCGTGATCCGAGCAGATCGCGTCGATCGTGCCGTCGGCGAGCCCGGCGCGCAACGCGTCACGATCACGCGTGCCGCGCAACGGCGGCACCAGGCGGCACTGCGGGTCGAACCAGCCGATGTCGACGTCGCACAGGTGGACGTGATGCACGTCGACGTCGCAGGTCAGCTCGAGGCCGGCCTCTTTGGCGGCGCGCACGCGGGCGACGCCTTCGTGCGTCGACAGCCGCGCCAGGTGGACGCTGGCGCCGGTTTCGCGCAGCAGCGCGAGCACCGTGTCGAGCGCGACGACCTCCGCCGCAGCGGGAATCGGCGGCAGCCCCAGCCGGGTCGCGACCTCGCCGTCGTGCGCGACGCCGCCACGGGCGAGCCACGCGTCCTGCGGCCGCAGCCAGACGCGGTAGCCGAAGGTCGCCGCGTACTGCAGTGCGCGGCGCAGCACCTGCGTGTCGGCGAGCGGCGCGTCGGCCTGCGAAAACGCGACGCAGCCGGCTTCGGCGAGCTCGCCCATCTCGGTGATCGCCTCGCCCTTGAGTGCGACGGTCAGCGCGCCCACCGGATAGACGTGCGCCTGGTTGAGCGACCGGGCGCGGTGCTTGAGCATCTCGACCAGTCCCGGCTCGTCGAGCGGCGGATCGGTGTCCGGCGGACAGGCGAGGCTGGTCACGCCGCCGGCGATCGCCGCCCGCATCTCGGATTCGAGCGTGGCCATGTATTCGAATCCCGGCTCGCGCAGCCGCGCCGCGAGGTCGACCAGCCCGGGAACGACCACCAGCCCGGTCGCGTCGATGACCTGCTCGGCGCGCCATCGCGCCGGCGCGTCGCCGATCGCCGCGACGCGGCCCTGTGCGACGAACAGCGATGCCTTGCGATCGACGCCGTGCTTCGGGTCGATCAGCCGGCCGTTGCTGATCTCGATGTTCATCCGCCGCTCCCGCCGGCGCCGGCCAGGATGCTCATCACCGCCATGCGCACCGCGATGCCGAAGGTGACCTGCGGCAGGATCACCGAATGCTCGCCGTCGGCCACTGCCGAGTCGATCTCGACGCCGCGATTCATCGGCCCCGGGTGCATGACGATCGCGTCGGGGCTCGCCAGCGCGAGCTTTTCGGTCGTCAGCCCGTAGTGCTTGAAGTATTCGCCGCTCGACGGCAGCAACGATCCCCGCATGCGCTCGTTCTGCAACCGGAGCATGACCACCACGTCGGCACCGGCGAGGCCGCGGCGCATGTCGTGGAAGACGTGCACCCCCAGTTTCTCGACGGCCGACGGCAGCAGCGTCTGCGGTCCGATCACGCGCACCTCGGGCACGCCGAGCGTGGTCAGGCCGTGGATCAGCGAGCGGGCGACACGCGAATGCAGGACGTCGCCGACGATGGCGACGGTGAGCAGCCGGAAGTCCCTCTTGTAGTGGCGGATGGTGAACAGGTCGAGCAGACCCTGCGTCGGATGCTGGTGCCTTCCGTCGCCGGCATTGATCACATGGATCTGCGGCTGGCGGGTGGCCGACAGGTGCTGCGCGATCAGGTGCGCGGCGCCGCTTTGCGCGTGCCGCACGACGAACATGTCGGCGTTCATCGCCACCAGGTTGTCGATCGTATCGAGCAGCGTCTCCCCCTTGCTAGTCGACGACACGCCGATGTTGAGGTTGATCACGTCGGCCGACAGGCGCTTGGCGGCGATCTCGAAGGTGGTGCGCGTGCGGGTGCTGTTCTCGAAGAACAGATTGAACACCGTCTTGCCGCGCAGCAGCGGCACCTTCTTCACGTCGCGCTCGGCGATCGACACGAACGGCTGCGCGGTGTCGAGAATTCGATCGATGACGGGAGCGGGCAATCCCTCCAGCGTCAGCAAGTGCTGCAACTCGCCGTCGCTGTTGAGTTGCGGGTTACGCACCGGGGGCGATCTCCAGCGGCTCGAGCGACAGCTCGAAGCGGCGATCGAGATGGCGCTGCAGCACGATCGTGCTGTCGGGCGCGACGCTGACGCGGGCGCCGACATAGTTGGCCTCGATCGGCAGCTCGCGCCCGCCGCGATCGATCAGCACCGCGAGCTCGATCGACTCGGGCCGGCCGTAGTCGAACAGCTCGTTGATCGCGGCGCGCACCGAGCGGCCGGTGTAGAGCACGTCGTCGACCAGCACGATGCGGCTGTTGCCCACCTCGAACGGCAGGTTGGTGGTCGCCACCTTGGCGCGCAGGCCCTTCTTGCCGTAGTCGTCGCGGTAGAACGAAACGTCGATGAAGCCGAGCGGATGCTCGCCGGGCAGCATTTCCGCCAGCCGCTCGGCGAGCCAGGCGCCGCCCGAGTAGATGCCGACCAGCTTCGCGTCGTAGGCGACCGCGCCGCCCATCCTTTCGGCCAGCGCCGCGATCGCCGCTTCGGCGTCGGGCAGGCCGTTGCTGGCCGGGTCAGGCGGGACGCTGGTCAAAATAGGCCTGCAGGATGATCTGCGCGGCGACGCGGTCGCGAAGCGGCCTGCGCTTGCGCGCGGCCGCAGCGGAGAGCGCCGCGCCGGCGGTTTCGCTGGTGTAGCGCTCGTCGACCAGCACGACGTCGAGACCGAAGCGCGCCTCGAGCCGCTTCGCGAAGCCGCGAGCCCGCGCCGTCATCTCGTGCGGCGTGCCGTCGGCGTGCGTCGGCAGGCCGACCACCAGCGCGCCGGGCTGCCATTCGGCGACCAGCGCGGCGATCGCGGCCAGGCGCTCGTCGTCGTCGTGCGCGTCGATCGTCGCCAGCGGATGCGCGAGCTTCAAACTCGCCTCGCCGACCGCGACCCCGGTGCGCCGGGTGCCGAAGTCGAATGCGAGAATGGTGCCGGCGCTCGAGGAGGGCGCCGCTTTTGTCGCCGCCGGAATCACGCGTGCCCGACCGCGTCGGACAGCCGCGAGAAGTCGATGCCGAGCAGCTTCATCGCCGAGGAGAGCCGCGTTTCGGCGGGCTGACCGAACATCACTTCGGGATCGGCTTCGACGGTGAGCCAGGCATTCTGCGCGATCTCCTGCTCGAGCTGGTCGGCCGACCATCCGGCGTAGCCCAGCGACACCAGCACGTCGTGCGGACCTTCGCCCGAACCGACCGCCTCGAGGATGTCCTTCGACGTGGTGAGACCCAGCTCGTCGCTGATCGCCAGCGTCGACTGCCAGCTCCCCAGCGGGCGGTGCAGGACGAAGCCGCGGTCGATCTGGACCGGTCCGCCGTAGTGGACCGGCGCCGCGCGCAGCTCCGAGTCGCCGAGCGGCACCTGGATCTGCTCGAACAGCGACGAGAGCGTCATGTCGATCGGCTTGTTGATGACGATGCCGAGCGCGCCCTTTTCGTTGTGCTCGCAGACGTAGATCAGGGTGTGCGCGAAGTGCGGGTCGGCCATGCTCGGCATGGCGATCAGGAAGTGGTGGGTCAGATTGACCCGCGGTTCCCCGGGGGTGCCCATGCCGCCATTGTAGTCGTCGGCGCCTGCGGGCACAAATCGTGCCTGCGACCGATGCTGGGGCCTAGTCCTCCTCCTGCCGCCGCGACTTCCGGTATTCGCTGGCGAGATGCTGCTGCAGGTTCGGCGGCGCCTGCTCGTAGTGCGACAGCTGCATCGTCCAGCTTCCCTGCCCTCCGGTCACCGACTTGAGCCGGGCCGAATAGCCGTCGAGCTCGACCAGCGGCGCCAGCCCGCTGACCGCGAGGATTCCCGGTTGCAGTCCCTTGGTGCCTGTAACCTGGCCGCGGCGCGACGACAGATCGCCGGCGATGTCGCCGGTCTTGACGTCTGGGCAGATCACTTCGACGGTGACGATCGGCTCGAGGACGATCGGGCGCGCCTTGTCGATCGCGTCGAGGAACGCCTTGCGGCCGGCGGCGACGAAGGCGACTTCCTTCGAGTCGACCGGATGATGCTTGCCGTCGTAGATGACGACGCGCACGTCGTGCAGCGGGAACCCGGCGATGGCGCCGCTCTCCAGCACCTGCTCGACGCCCTTGCGCACCGCCGGCATGAACTGGTGCGGTATCACGCCGCCCTTGGTCGAATCGACGAATTCGAAGCCCGCGCCGCGCGCCATCGGCTCGATCCGCAGCGACACCTCGCCGAACTGGCCGGCGCCTCCGGTCTGCTTCTTGTGCCGATGAAAGCCTTCGGCCGGCGCGGTGATCGTTTCGCGATACGGAATACGCGGCGGACGAGTCTCGATCTCGAGCTTGAACTGGGTCGCCATGCGCTCGAGCACCGAGCGCAGGTGCAGCTCGCCCAGCGCCCGCAGCACAGTCTCGTTGCTGTGCGGATCGTGCTCGACGACCAGCGTCGGATCCTCGGCGGTCATGCGGTGCAGCACCTCCCAGATCCGCTGCTCGTCGCCGCGCTTCTTCGGCCGCAGCGCGACGCCCTGCATCGGCGTCGGGAAAGCGAGCGGCTGCATGTGGATGTGATCCTCGTCGTGCGAATCGTGCAGCACGCAGTCGAACTCGATCTCGTCGACCTTGGCGACGGCGGCGATGTCGCCGGGAACCGCCGCGTCGATCTCGACGTTCTTGCCTCCCTGCAGCATGAACAGATGGCCGACCTTGAACGGCTTGCGGCCGTCGCCGACGTAGAGCGAGGTGTCGCGCGTCACCGTGCCCTGATGCACGCGGAAGACGCCGAGCTTGCCGACGAACGGGTCCATCACCACCTTGAACACGTGCGCCAGCACGTGCTTCTTCGGATCGGGCTCGGAATGGAACTCGACGGCGGCGGCGCCCTCGCCCTTGGTAAACAGCGGCGGGTTGCCCTCTGCGGGATTCGGCAACAGCCGGGTGAACACGTCGAGCAGCTCGGCGATGCCGGCGCCGTTCCTGGCCGAGACGAAGCAGACCGGGACCAGGTGGCCTTCGCGCAGCGCCGTCTCGAACGGCGCGTGGAGCTGCTCGGGCGCGATCTCGCCCTGCTCCAGGTACAGCGACATCAACTGCTCGTCGACCTCGACCACTTGATCGACCAGCGCGGCGTGCGCCGCCGCGACCGAGGAGAAATCCGCGTCGCCGGCCGGGTTGAAGAAGCAGTCGACGACCCGCGTGCCGTTGTCGGCCGGCAGGTTGATCGGCAGGCACTCCCTGCCGAAAGTCGCGCGGATCGCCGCCAGCAGTCCCGGCAGATCGACGTTCTCGGCGTCGATCTTGTTGACGATCAGGAGCCGGCAGAGCTTGCGCTCGCGCGCCCACTCCATCATGCGCGAGGCGATCATCTCGATGCCTGCCGAGGCGTTGATCACGACCGCGGCAGTCTCGACGGCGTCGAGCGCGCCGATCGCCTGGCCGATGAAATCCGGGAATCCGGGCGTGTCGACCAGGTGGATGCGGGTGTCGCCCGACTCGAGATGGAGGATCGAGGTGCGCAGCGAGTGCTGCCACGATTTTTCCAGCGCCTCGTGGTCGCTGACGGTGGTGCCGCGCTCGACGCTCCCCGTCGCCTGGATCGCGCCGGCCTTGTGCAACAGCGCCTCGGCCAGCGTCGTCTTGCCCGAGGCGCCGTGTCCGACCAGCGCCAGCGTGCGAATGTTTGCGGTGGCGAATTTCGCCATGAATGTCGTCCTCCCGGGATCCTGCGGATGGCCCAGCCTGATACTGCCCTGGCGGTAATTCTACCTTGGCCCGCCGGACCTAAGGAACTCTGAGCATGCGGCTTGTTCAGAGGCTCCCTAAAAAAGCAACGGCGCGCCGGTGGCGCGCCGTCGATGGGCCTGCTGCAGCGGTTCTAGGCGGTGTGCAGCGCCAGGAGGTCGCGCAGCTGGCGCAGCAGCTCGTCTTCCTGGTAGGGCTTGCCGAGGTACGACTCGACACCGAGCTCGCGGGCGCGGTTGCGGTGCTTCTCCGCCGTGCGCGAGGTGATCATGATGATCGGTATGTGCGCCAGCTTGGCGTCGGCCTTGATCGTCTTGGCGAATTCGAAGCCGTCCATGCGCGGCATTTCGATATCGAGCAGGATCGCGTCCGGCGTGTGCTCGCCGAGGAGCTGCAACGCATCGAGTCCGTCCTTCGCCGCGACGACGACGTAGCCTTCGCGCGACAAGAGGCGGCTGGTGATCTTGCGCACCGTCAGCGAATCGTCGACGATCATCACCAGCGGCGGCCCGGCGGTTGCCGCCGCAGCCATCGCCCGCGACGGCCGGGCGATCGTCGGCGCCTCGATCGCGGTGTCGAGCCGTTGCGCGAGTTGCACCGGATTGATGATCAACACCACCTCGCCGGTGCCGAGCACCGTCGCGCCGGCGATGCCCGACACGCGCGCGAGCTGCGGGCCGATGTTCTTGACCACGACTTCCTGGTTGCCGACCATCTCGTCGACGTGCACCGCGGCGACGTTCTGTCCGCTCTTCAAGAGCAGCACCGAGTTGTAGCGGGTCGTCTCCGGCTCGTGTGCGTCGCTGCCGAGCAGCCGCGGCAGGTAGAAGAACGGGTACTTGCGGTTCTGCCAGAGGACTTCGCGTCCCAAGTACAGGTTGATCAGGTCCTTGTCCTTGATCTGCTGCACCTGCTCGACCATCGGCGCCGGCAGCGCCCACAGCCGGCCGCCGGCCTTGACCAGCACCGTCTGCGCGACCGCCAGCGTGAGCGGCAGGTAGAGCGTGAACGCGGTGCCCTGCCGAGCGGTGCTCGCCACCTCGACCCGGCCGCCGAGAGCGGCGATGTCGGAACGCACGACGTCCATGCCGACGCCGCGCCCGGAGATCTGCGTCACTTTGGTCGCGGTGCTGAAGCCCGGCGCGAAGATGAACTCGACCAGCTGGGCCGGCGTCGGCTCGGCCTCGCCGGCGAGCAGTCCCTGCGCCCGCGCCTTGTCGCGGATACGGTCGAGGTCGAGACCGGCACCGTCGTCGGTCAGCTCGATCGCGATTTCGTTGCCCTGCTGCCGGACGTTGAGCGTGATTTCTCCGGTCTCCGCCTTGCCTGAGGCGGCGCGCGCTTCACGGCTCTCGATGCCGTGGTCGAGCGCGTTGCGCAGCAGGTGCTCGAGCGGGCCGACCAGTTTTTCCAGCACCGAGCGGTCCAGCTCGACCTGCGTTCCGCGAATCTCGAGGTTGGCCCGCTTGTCGAGCTCCTTCGCGGTCTGCCGCATGATCCGGTACAGCCGCTCCGACAGGCTGCCGAACGGTACCGTCCGGATCGAGAACAATTGCTGCTGCACGTCGCGCGACAGACGCGATTGCGCGAGCAGCGCCGCGTCGGCTTCGTCCAGGTTCTTGAGCAGCGATTGCTGGACCGTCGAGACGTCGTTGACGCCTTCGGCGAGGCCTCGCGTCAATTCCTGGAACCGCGTGTAGCGGTCGAATTCCAGCGGGTCGAAACCCTCGGCCGCCTCGTGCACCATCGACATCCGCGACTGGATCTGCGACTCGGCCTGGATCTCGATCTCGCGCACCTGCGAGCGCAGCCGGATGATGCTGTTGGTAAGCTCGAGCAGGTTGCCCTTGAGCGAGCGCAATTCGCCTTCGACCCGGGCGCGGGTGATCGCGACCTCGCCGGCCTCGTTGACCAGGCGGTCGATCAGCTCGGCGCGGACGCGAAGCATCGCGCGCGCGGTCTCGGTCTCGGCCGGCTGCGCT
>DATEFZ010000179.1:0-5114 GCA_035280325.1 Casimicrobiaceae bacterium | reverse complement strand
AGCTGATCCGGTCGAATTCGATCGAGGGCCAGAGCGACATCTTCATCGAGCTTCGCATGTCGACCGATATGACGCGAGCGATCCAGGATGTGCGCGATCGCATCGCGACGGTGCGGCCGGGGTTCCCCAAAGACGTCAAGGACCCGCTGGTCGTACGCGTCGACAACGAGAACAACGAGCCGGTGATATCGCTGGCGGTTCTCTCGCCGACCACCGGTCTGCGCGAGCTTTCGTCGCTGACCGACCAGACGATCGTCAAGGCGCTGGAGAACCTGCCCGGCGTCGCGCGACTCAACGTCAACGGCCGCCTCACCCGCCAGATCCTGGTGCAGGTCAGGCCGCAGGCGCTGACCGCGCTCGGCATCGGCATCGACCAGGTGATCGCCGCGATTCGCGACGCCAACCAGGATGTGCCGGCGGGCCGCGTCACCCGCGGTCAGACCGACGCCGTCGTGCGGGTCGAGGGCAAGATCAAGAATCCGAGGGATCTGGGCCGGGTCACCGTCGCCCAGCAGGGCGGCGCGCCGGTCTACCTGTCGCAGGTCGCCGACATCATCGACGGCGAGAAGGACCGCGATTCGATTTCGCGGATCAACGGCGCTCCGGCGATCACCATCGACGTGCTGAAGGCGCAGGACGCCAACGTCATCGACACCGGCCGCAACGTGCGCGCCGCAGTCGAGGCGCTCAAGGACCGGCTGCCGCCCGACGTCGAGGTCCGCGTCGCCTACTCGGCGGCCGACCAGGTCGAGGCGAGCGTCGACCGGGTCAAGCACACGATCCTCGAAGGCGGTCTGCTGACGGTGCTGATCGTGTTCCTGTTCCTGCATAGCTGGCGCAGCACGATCATCACCGGACTGACGCTGCCGCTGGCGGTCATCGCGACCTTCATCGCGCTCAACGCCTTCGGCTTCACGCTCAATTTCCTGACGCTGATGGCGCTTTCGCTGTGCATCGGGCTCTTGATCGACGACGCGATCGTGGTGCGCGAGAACATCGTCCGCCACGTCGAGCTGGGCGCGGACCACGTCACCGCGGCGCGCGAGGGCACCAGCGAGATCGGTCTGGCGGTGATGGCGACGACCTTCGCGATCGTCGCGGTGTTCGTGCCGATCGCGTTCATGAGCGGGATCATCGGCCGCTTCTTCTTCCAGTTCGGCCTGACCGTCGCGGTGGCGGTGCTGGTCAGCCTGTTCATCAGCTTCACGCTCGATCCGATGCTGTCGTCGGTCTGGCGCGATCCTGCCGCATCGCGCTTCCGCCGCGTGCCCTGGCTCGGCCGGTTCATGGCCGGGGTCGAGCGGCAGATCCAGGCAGTGCACGCGCTGTACGACGCGATCCTCAACTGGGCGCTCGGGCATCGCAAGACGGTGCTGGCGATCGCGCTGCTGACGTTCTTCTCGAGCTTTGCCGTCGTGCCGCTGGTCGGCAGCGAGTTCGTCCCCGAAGCCGACCGCGGCTTCATCTCGCTGCGGCTCAATACCCCGGTCGGATCGAGCCTCGAATACACCGATGGCAAGGTGCGCGCGGTCGAGGAGGCGCTCAAGGCGTTTCCGCAGAGCGTGATGACGATGACCACGATCGGCACCGAGGAGGGCCGCAACTACGCGCGCATCAACCTGCGGCTGACGCCGCGCGCCTCGCGGGCGCTGTCGCAGAAGGAGCTCGAGCGGCGCATCCGCGATGCGCTGAAGCCGATCCCCGGCATCGAGCTGTCGATCGGCTACGACAAGCCGATCTGGGTCAACCTGCTCGGTCCGGATCCGGCTACGCTGACCCGGCTGATCAACGAGTTCGCGGTCGAGGTCGGCAGGATTCCGGGGGTCGCCGACATGGAGACGTCGGAAAAAGCGGCCAATCCGGCGCTTTCGATCCGGCTCAACAACGACGCGGCGGCGGACCTGGGCGTGTCGGTACAGCAGGTCGGCGCGATGGTCCGGCCGCTGCTGGCCGGCGACACCGTCAGCTACTGGCTGGCACCCGACGGCCAGAACTACGAGATCAACGTCCAGCTTCCGAAGGACCGGCGCCGCGTGGCCTCGGATCTCGGCAACCTTTACATCACGACCGGCCGCCGCGGCCCCGACGGCGAGCCGCGCATGGTGCCGCTGCGGCAGGTCGCCGACATCGTCGAGTCGACCAGCCCGCAGATCATCAAGCGCCAGGACCTGCAGCGGCGGGTCGCGCTGTACGCCAACGCCGAAGGCAGGCCGTCGGGCGACGTCGGCCGCGACGTGCAGAAGGTCATCGACGCAACGCGGCTGCCGCCCGGGTATCGCTTCGACGTCGGCGGCCAGCAGAAGGACATGAAGGAATCGTTCGAGGCCGCGGTCGCGGCGCTGGGCCTGGCGATCATCTTCATCTACCTGATCCTGGCATCGCAGTTCGCGAGCTTCACCCAGCCGGTGGCGATCATGGCGTCGCTGCCGTTCTCGCTGATCGGCGTCTTTCTCGCGCTGCTCCTCACCGGCACCACGCTCAACATCTTCTCGATCATCGGCTTCATCATGCTGATGGGCCTGGTGACCAAGAACGCGATCCTGCTGGTCGACTTCGCCAACCGGATGCGACGCGGCGGCGCGAGCCTGCACGACGCGCTGCTGCAGGCGGGACAGGTCAGGCTGCGCCCGATCCTGATGACCACCGCGGCGATGATCGGCGGCATGACGCCGCTCGCGCTGGGCCTCGGCGAGGGCGGCGAGACGCAGGCGCCGATGGGCCGCGCGATCATAGGCGGCGTCATCACATCGACCCTGCTCACGCTGGTCGTCGTGCCGGTGATCTACAGCTACCTCGACGGCTGGGCCGAGCGCCGCAAGGCGAAGCGTGCCGCGCACGCCGGCGCGGTACCGGTCGCCGGCGACTGACGTGCGATAATGGCCGCCGTCGCGGCGCGATGGCGCCGCGAGAGATCGGTGCGTGCGGCACCGTCGCGCAAAGCGAGAGCGATATCCCGATGGATTTCGAGCAGGCCCGGTTCAACATGGTCGAGCAGCAGATTCGCACCTGGGACGTGCTCGACCAGCGTGTGCTCGACCTGCTGTTCGCGCTGCGGCGCGAGGACTTCGTCCCGCCGGCGTATCGCTCGCTCGCTTTCGCCGACGTGGAGATTCCGATCGGCGGCGGCGAGCGCATGTGGGCGCCCAAGCTCGAGGCGCGCGTGGTTCAGGCGCTCGACCTGGATCGCAACGAAAGCGCGCTGGAGATCGGCACCGGAAGCGGCTACCTGACCGCGTTGCTCGCGTCGTCGTGCGCCGCCGTCACCAGCGTCGAGATCGACCGCCAGCTCGCGGCGACTGCCGGCGGCAGATTGGCGCGGGCCGGCATCGTCAATGCGACGCTCGAGGTCGGCGACGGCGCGCGCGGCTGGGGCGATCTCGAATACGACGCCATCGTGCTCACCGGCTCGACCCCGGAATTGCCGGCGACGTGGCTTACGCAGCTCAAGCCGGGCGGGCGTCTGTTCGCGGTGATCGGCGATGCGCCGGCGATGCGCGCCCGGCTGTGGCGCTGGACCGCGCCGGACGCGATCGCCACCGAGGACCTGTTCGAGACCGTCATCGCTCCGCTCAAGCACGCCGCGCAGCCGGCGCGGTTCGTGTTCTGAACGCGCGATGAAAAGACTGCTCGTCATCGCGCTGGGCACGGCGTGCATCGTCGCGATCGCGCCGGTTCGCGCCGACGACCTGCTGCAGATCTACCACGACGCGCTGGCCAACGATCCGGTGCTCGCGTCGGCGAGGGCGACCTGGGTGGCGACGCAGGAAAACGTGCCGCAGGCGCGCGCCGGGCTGCTGCCGGCGGTGAACCTCGCCGCCAGCGCCGGCGGCCAGGACTATTACGCCAACATCCACACCGATCCGCCGGAGAAGGTTCGCGAGCGGTTTCCGCAGACCGCGTACACGGTTTCCGCCAGCCAGCCGCTGTACCGGCCGCAGAATTCGATCGCGCTCGACCAGGCCAGGGCGCAGGTCGGGCAGGGCGACTTCGTGCTGTCGTCGGCGCAGCAGGACCTGATCGTCCGCGTCACGCAGGCGTATTTCGACGTGCTGCTGGCGAGCTTCAACGTCGAGCTGACCGAAAGCCAGAAGGCCGCGGTCAGCGAGAACCTGGCGCAGGCCAAGCGCAGCTTCGAGGTCGGGACGGCGACGATCACCGACACCAACGACGCGCAGGCCAAGTACGACCAGATCGTGGCGCAGGAAATCGCAGCCCGCACCGATCTCGACAACAAGCTGGCCGCGCTGCGCGCGATCGTCGGGCGGTTTCCGGGCGAGCTCAAGCGCTTCGGGGGAAGGTACGATCCGCATCTGCCGGCGCCGAACGCGCTCGAGCCCTGGGTCGAGCAGGCGGTGCAGCAGAACTATCAGGTGCGCATCGCGCAGGCCAACCTGGACGTCGCGACGCTCGAGGTCGAGCGGCAGCGGGCTGCGCATTACCCGACGATCGATTTGGTCGCGAGCTTCAACCAGGGCTACGCCGGCGGCTCGGCGTCGACGTCGACCGTGGCCTCGGCAAGCTTCGATTCGCGCCAGGCGATGTTCGGCGTGCAGCTCAATGTGCCGCTGTACCAGGGCGGCGCGATCGAGTCGCGGGTGCGGCAGGCGATCGCCAACCAGGACAAGGCGCGGCAGGACCTCGAGTCGGCACGGCGCAGCGCGCAGTTGGCGGCGCAGACGTCGTTCTCGGGCGTGACCAGCGGCGTGGCGCAGGTCAAGGCTTTCGAGCAGGCGTTGCAGTCGGCGCAGGTGTCCTACGATTCCAACAAGCTCGGGCTGGAAGTCGGCGTGCGCACCAACCTCGACGTCCTCAACCAGCAGCAGCAGGTGTTCCAGACCCGATTCAATCTCGCTCAGTCGTACTACAACTTCCTGATCAGCGAGCTCAAGCTCAAGCAGGCGGTCGGCACGCTAAGCGAGGCCGACGTCGAGCAGATCAACCGCGAACTGGGCGTCTAGCGCTCGCCGCGGGCTCGAGCCGCGGCCCGAGCCACGACCACAGCCGGTCGGCCGCCCCCCGGTGCGCGGCGTGGAAGGCACGCGCCGCCGCCCGCATAGCATCGCGCCGCGTAGCATCGGACAGGATCGCGCGCGCCGCGGCGACCAGAGCATCGG
>DATEFZ010000178.1:0-21681 GCA_035280325.1 Casimicrobiaceae bacterium | reverse complement strand
CGACGCCGATGCGCAGGGGCTGTCCTCGCACGGCGTTGCGCGCATCCCGCAGTATGCCGCCCACCTGAAGAACGGTCGCGCCGCCGGCGATGCCGTCGCATCGGTCGTGCGCGCGCGCGGCGGCGCGGCGCTGGTCGATGCGGCGCATGGGCTCGCCTTTCCGGCCTGCGCTCTGGCGGTCGACGAGGCGATCCGGCGGGCGCGGGAATTCGGCGTCGCCTTCGTCGGTGTGACCAACAGCCATCACTTCGGCGTGGCCGCGTATCACCTGGTGCCGGTCGCCGCCGCCGGCATGATCGGCCTGGCTTTGGGCAATTCGCCGGCCGCGATCGCCGCCGCCGGCGGCCGGCGCCCGCTTTTCGGCACCAACCCGATCGCCGCGATCTTTCCGCGCCGGCAAGGCGCCGCGCTCACCGTCGACATGTCGTTGTCCGAGGTCGCGCGCGGCAAGATCATGATCGCGGCCAACGAGGGCAGGGAGATCCCCGCCGGATGGGCGCTCGACGCGCAAGGCAAGCCGACAACCGACGCGCGCGCGGCGCTGGCTGGCTCGATGCTAGCGCTCGGCGGCACCAAGGGCGCGGTGCTGGCGCTGATGGTCGAGCTGCTCGCCTGCGCGCTGACCGGGGCCGCCTTCGGCTTCGAGGCCGATTCGTTCCTGGTCGACGAAGGCAATCGACCGAGCACGGGCCAGGCATTCCTGGTGATCGATCCGGCGGCGCTGGCCGGCACCGCGGTCTACCTGGAGCGGATCGAGACGCTCGTCGCCGCCATCGAAACCGACCCCGGGGTGCGGCTGCCGGGGGCGCGGCGTGCCGTGCTGGCGGCGGCCGCGGCGCGAGACGGCATCGAGGTCGACGAGCGCCTCCATCGCCGGCTGATCGAGCTGGCCGGCTGATCCCAGCAGTGGCGCGGCGCGTGCAGGGCGCGCGGCGCTCCGGGCCGAGACGCGGCCTATCGGTCGAGTCTCGCGTCCGGCGAGTACTCGAGCGCGATCCACAGCGTGCGCGGCGCGCCGACGGCGCGGAACTGCTCGCGCGAGGGTTCGATGCCCAGCGCCGGGCCGAAGCTTCGATCGGGCCCGTTGAAAACATTGGCGCCGAGAATGCCGAAGTTCTGGTAGCGGCGGTCGAACACGTTGGAGGATCCGACGACGAGTTGCAGCGTCCGAGTCAGGCGTCCGCGCGCGTCGACGTCGACGACGGCATAGCCAGGCACGCGGCCGCCGGCGTCGCGGTTGTTCTCGTCGCCGCGCGCGTACTGGCTCGAGGCGAGGACGAGGTTGCCGCCGATCGTCCATCGCGCATCGAAGTCCAGGTCGGCGCGCAGCTTGAGCGAATCGGCCGGGATGCCGGGAATGCGATCGCCCGGCTGCACGCGGATCGCGCCGCCGGCATCGGCCGACGAGTTGTTCGGGCTGGCGGCGACAAAGGCCGAGCGGAACGTGGCGTCGATGTGGCTGTAGCGCAGCGCCAGCTCGACCGCACCCAGCCGCGCCGTCGCGCCGAGCTCGATTCCCTGTCGGCGCGTCCGCCCGACGTTCTGGAAGTAGCCGGCGTTGATCGCGCCTTTGCCGCTGGCGATGAACTGGATATCGTCGTCGAGACCGGTGCGATACGCGGCGGCGCTCCAGTCGAACGCGTCGCGATGCCCGCGTGCGCCGGCCTCGATCGTCCGCGACACGACCTTCTTGAGCGGCGGATCGGCGATGAAGATATTGGGCAGCTTGCACGGTGCGGTGGCGTCGGCGCAGGTCAGTTCGACCGGCGAGGGCGCGCGCATGCCTTCGTTGTACGCGGCGTAGGCAGTGAGCGCCTGCGACGGCTTGAAGTTGATGCCGATGGCCGGCGCGAAGCGGGCGAATATATGGCGCCCGTCGAGCCCCGGCGCGTTGCCGCTGCTGTCGGCGATGCCGATTGTCGCGTGGTTGTAGCGACCGGCGAGCGAAAGCGTCCAGGCGTCCGCCAGCGCCAGCGTATCGGCGGCGAACACGCCGAGGTAGCGGTTGGTGGTCGCGACGTCGGTTTGCGCGACGAAGTCGCCGGTCGCGACGGTGGCGCGATCGGCGGTGAATGTCGCCGACTGGCTCTGCTGCCGGAATCGCGCGGTACCGCCGTCGATACTGGCGCCCACGACGAGCTGATGAGCGCGGCCGGCGAGACGCCGCTGCAGCGTAACCTGAGCGCCGACGCCCCAACTGCGCTGGTCGATCTCGCTCCTGTCGTTGGTCGCTTCGTTGGTCGCGGCGACGCCGGTCTCGGGGTCGATGGTGCCGAAATCGTCGTTGACGTTGCTGCTAAAGTTGTCGTTGCGATAGCGGCGCAGGTAGACGTCGCCGCCGAAAAGCGTGGTCTCGTCGATGAAGCGGCTGCCTTTCGCAGCCAGCATCGACACCCGGTTGCGATTGCTGTCGGGAAAGGTATAGGCCTGACGGGGCGTATCGAGGAACGAGACGGGTAGCGTCTGCGCGCCGGCCAGCGTGTTGCCGGCCAGCGTCAGCGAGACGTCGAGATCGGAACGCTCGTCCTGGTAGCCGACCTTGCCGAAGAGCCGGCGCAGCCGCGACGCGTTGTGCTCGGCCCAGCCGCGATCGTCGGCGGCGTCGGCGGTGACGAAATAGTCGAGGCGCTGGCGCGAGCCGCCGTAGGCCAACGCGGCGCTGCGTCGTCCGAACGATCCGGCCGTGGCCTCGAGTGACGCCCCCGGGTATTGCGCGCCGCTCTTGGTGTAGAGCGCGAGCGCGCCGCCCAGCGTGTTCAGGCCGAACACCGGGTTGGATCCGGGGATAAGCTGGACGCTTGAAATCGCCGACTGCGGCAGCAGGTCCCAGTTGACGACATCGCCGAACGCCTCGTTGATGCGCACGCCGTCCTGGAACACCGACACGCCCTGTGGCGTACCGAGCAGCGGCGAAGCCGCGAAGCCACGAAAGCTCAGGTCCTGCTGGTACGCATTGCCCTGCGCCGAGCCGATGCCGACGCTCGCGGCGCCGCGGTCGAGAAAGCCGGCGATATTCTGGAACGGTTGTCGCGACAGATCGCGCTGGCCGAACATCTGTACGTTGGCCGGTACATCGGCCAGCGGCGTGCCCAGCCCCGGCAGCGGGGTCGTGCCGATGACCTCGACCTTCAGGGCTTCCAGCGCTTCGGCCGGATTCGCGGCGCCGGCCGGCGCGGAGGCCGCCGCGAACACCGCAGCCAGCGCGACGGCGAAGCCGCGCCGGCCGAATGCGTCGAGGCCAGGCGTCAGCGGATCGCCACGCCCCAGGGCAGCGCTCCGACGGCGATCTCGGCCAGCTTGCTGTTGCTCGCGGTGTCGACGACCGCAACCGCGTTCGAGCGACCGCAGGCCACGTACAGCTTGCCGCCGTCCGGCGTGATCGCCATGTTCCAAGGCCGCTTGCCGACCGGAACGGTAGCGACGATCGCGTTGCCGGCGGTGTCGATCACCTGCACGGTACCGTCGCCGCCGGTGCTGACATAGACGCGCTTGCCGTCCGGCCGCACGGCGATGCCGTTCGAGCGCTTGCCGGCCTTGATTCGGGCGACCACCGATTGGCTCGCGACGTCGATAACGCTGACCGTGTCGGCGTTCTCCGCGGCGACATAGGCGCGGCTGCCGTCGGGCAGGAAGCCGATGCCGCGCGGACGATTGCCGACCTGGACCGAGCGCACGACTTCGCCGCGGGACAGGTCGACGATGTCGACGCTGTCGGCATCCTCGCTGCTGGCGAACAACCACCGGCCGTCGGGACTGAATACCGCATGCTCGGGATTCTTGCCGTGCATCTTGATCCGGCGCACGACGCGGTCGCTGGCGGTGTCGACCAGCGCCACCTCGTTGTCCTCCTCGACCGCGGCTGCCAGCAACTTTCCGTCGGAGGACAGATAGATGCCCTCGGGAGAATGGCCGAGCGGCGTCCGACCGAGCACTGCGCCGGTCGCGGTGTCGACGATCATCACCCCGTTGCCCGCCTGGTCGCTCAAATACAACCGCCTGCCGTCGAGCGAGACCGCGATGCCGCGCGGCTTGCCGCCGACGGTGAACGTCGCGACCACCCCGTCGGTCGCGGTGTCGATGACGGAAACCGTGCCCGAGCCCTCGTTCGACGCATAGGCGCGCGGCGCGCCCGGCGCCGCCTGGGCGAGGGCGGCGGAAAGCGCTGCGGCGGCCAATGCGGGGACAAGAACGGACCAACGCATGGGAAGAATCTCCTGCCGAACGTGGGTGCCTCGGTGAACGGGCGCCGGAAAGCGTTCGGTTATGCTACACCACCTCGCCACGGCGCCCGGCAGCTACCATGCGACCACTCATCGATTCTGGCAGGCGTCGGCGAAGCCTGATCCTTGCCGGCGCGGCGATGGCGATCGCCTCCGCATCCGCGCCGGCGCAGCAGGCGCTGCGCCTCGATCCGCTGGTGGTCACCGCGACCCGGATCGAGGAGCGGGCGTTCGATCTGCCGGTCGCGATCGACAGCATCGGCGCGACCCGGATCCAGCAGGATCAGCTCCAGATCAACCTGTCGGAATCGCTTTCCCGCGTCCCGGGTCTGAACGTGCAGAACCGCTGGAACTATGCGCAGGACCTGCAGGTTTCGTCGCGCGGATTCGGCGCCCGGGCGAGCTTCGGCGTGCGCGGCATCCGGCTCTATCAGGACGGCATCCCGGCGACGATGCCCGACGGACAGGGCCAGACGGGCAGCTTCAGCCTGCCGTCGGCGCAACGGATCGAGGTTCTGCGCGGACCCTTCTCGACGCTGTACGGCAACGCCGCCGGCGGCGTGATCGCGATCTTCACCGAGGACGGTCCGCCGGCGCCGACCGCGCAGGCGCAGTTCGTCGGCGGCAGCTACGGCACCTCGAATGCGATCGCGAAATTCGGCGGCGAGGTGCGCGGCTACAATTTCGCGCTGGCCGCCAATCGATTTCACACCGACGGCTATCGCGATCACAGCGAGTCGACGCGCGATCAAGCGAACGCCAAGCTCGGGTTCGCGCCGGACGCGGACACCCATGTCATGCTGATCGCCAACACGCTCTACCAGCCCGAGGCGCAGGACCCGCTGGGGCTCACCCGAGCGCAATGGCACGCCGACCCGCGCCAGGCCGATCCGGCGGCGACCCAGTTCGATACCCGCAAGACCGTCGCCCAGCAGCAGGGCGGAGCGAGCATCGAGCGCCGCGTCGGCAGCAACACTTCGCTGCGCCTGACCACCTACGCCGGCCAGCGCGCCGTGCGCCAGTACCTGGCGCTCGCCGGAAGCGGCGCGACCTCGTCCGGAGGCGTGACCGACCTCGACGGCAACTTCGCAGGGGTCGACTTGCGCGCAACGACGCGGATCGCGGTTGCCGACCGACCGCTGCTGTTGACCGTCGGTGCCGCCTACGACCGGCAGCGCCAGGCGCGCAAGGGTTTCGTCAACAACAACGGAGCGCTGGGTGACCTGCGCCGCGATGAAGACGACACCGTACGCGACCAGGATGGGTACGCGCAGGCCGAGTGGTGGCCGCTGGCATCGCTGTCGCTGCTGGCCGGCGCGCGCTACAGCGACGTCCGGTTCGACTCGAGCGACCATTACATCACCGCAACGAACCCGGACGACAGCGGGCGGGTCGCGTACTCGCATCTGTCTCCGGTCGGCGGCATCGTCTGGCGGGCGGCAGGCGATCTCAACCTCTATGCCAACTGGGGCGAGGGCTTCGAGACCCCGACCTTCATCGAGCTCGCCTACCGCAACGTCGGCACCGGCCTCAACTTCGCGCTGCGGCCGGCGGTGAGCCGCTCGACCGAGGTCGGTCTCAAGTACCTGGCGGCGGGGCAGCGGCTGAACGTTGCGCTGTTCGACACCCGGACGTCGAACGAGATCGTCGTCGACGCCGCCACCGGCGGCCGTACCACGTACAAGAACGCAGGGCGAACCAAGCGGCGCGGGATCGAGGCCGAAGCCGAGCGCGCGCTGGGCAACGGGGTGAGCGTGTACGCGGCGTATACCTACCTGTCGGCAACGTTCGCCGATGACACCACCACCGGCAACCCGCCGCAGCTCGTGCGCGCCGGGTCGCGGCTGCCGGCGGTTCCGCAGCAGAGCGCCTACGCCGAGCTGGCCTGGAGCCGGCCCGACTGGAACGGCTTCTCGGCTGCAGTCGAAGCGCAGTACGCCGACAAGCTCTACGTCAACGATCGCAACACCGACGCTGCGCCGGCCTACGCCGTGGCCAACGTCCGCGCCGGCTTCGAGCAGCGCTCGGGCCGCTGGACGTTTCGCGAGTTCGCGCGCGTCAACAACCTCGCCGATCGCAACTACGTCGGCTCGGTGATCGTCGGCGACACCAACGGCCGGTTCTTCGAGCCGGCGGCGCGGCGCAACTACCTGATCGGCGTCAGCGCCAATGCCAGGCTCTAGTGCCCGCTATCCGGCCACGGTCATCGTGCTGCACTGGCTGATCGCGATCGCGGTCGTCGGTCTCGCCGTGCTCGGCTGGTGGATGCAGGCGATCCCGAAGCACCCGGTGGGCGCGCGCGCCGACGCCTACAACCTGCACAAGTCGATCGGCCTGTCGGTGCTGCTGCTGATGGCGATCCGCCTCGCGTGGCGCGCCACGCACCCGGCGCCGAAGCTTCCTCCGCTGCCGCGATGGCAGGCGCACGCCGCGGTCGCCGTCCACGTGCTGCTCTACGCGGCGATGTTCGTCGCGGCGTTCAGCGGCTACCTGGGGTCGGCGACTTCCGGCTATCCGGTGAAGTTCTTCGGCTTGGTCCTTCCCGCATGGGCGGGCGCGCACGACGCGATCAAGGACGCGTGCAGCGTTGTTCACCTCGTTGCCAGCTGGATTCTGGTCGGGGCCGTCGCGGTGCACGTCGCGGCGACCTGCCACCATCAGTGGCTGCTGCGCGACGGTCTGTTCTGGCGCATGTGGCCGGGTCGGCACCCAGTACCGAGCGCGCACCGGCCCGGCGCATCGTCGGCCTAGGGCCGAGTGGTCGCCGCAGTCCCCAGCAGCGCGGCGGTTTCGGCGAAGTTGTTCTCGCGCGCGATGTCCTGCGCCGTCTTGCCTCGATCGTCCTTGAGCTCGGCGCGTGCTCCGGCGGCGAGCAGCGCCTGGACCGTGTCGGTCTGCCCGTAACCGGCGGCCCACATCAACGCCGTCAACCGGTGGGCCAGGATCGCATTGGGATCGATGCCGGCGCGCAGCAGCAGTTTGACGATGTCGGTGTGACCCTGGCCCGCGGCGTAGGTCATGGCATTCTTTTGCAGGCGGTCGACGGCTCTGATATCGGCGCCGCGAGCGAGCAGCCGACTGGCGATCTCCGTCTGGCCGGCGTGCGCTGCCGCCATCAGCGGCGTCACGCCGTTGGCGGCCGCCTGGTTGACATCGACGCCGGCCTCGATCATGCGCAGCGCGAGTTCCGGGTGGTCGTTCTTCACGGCGATCAGCAGCGCGGTTTCGCCGATCCTGTTTCGCGCATTGGCTATAGCCCCATCCGCGAGCGCGCGGCCCGCTGCGGCTTCGTCGCCCGAGCGCGCCGCCGCCAGCAGCCGGGCGTTGACCGACCAATCCTGGCCCGACGCGACGTGCGCAAGAGCGGCGATGCTCAGGCACGCCGCGGCGCGCACACACCTGTGGATTACAATTTGCATTTTCATCGGGGTTGGACTATAACTCAACTCCGCTTCGCATAGGGCGACACGCGCCTGGCGATCCGCCAGCGGAGCCCCGACGCGACGAACCTCAGGAGGACTCGATGATGGTCTTCATTTCCGGCGGCCACGGTCGCCTGGTCGCGGCACTCGCGCTGGCGAGCGGATTCGCTGCCGCAGCCGGCGCGCAGGAAACGGGCGGCGCGGCGACGACGACTGCTCGGCCGATGGCCGCGCTCACCAACATCACCCAAGGGATGCTCGACGGCAGCGGAGCCGATTCCAAGAACTGGCTGCAGTCGAACGGCAGCTACGCGCAGACCCGATTCTATCCGGGCAAGCAGATCAACACCCAGAACGTCGCCAAGCTCAAGCCGGCGTTTGTGTTCCAGACGGCGGTGCTCGAGTCGATGGAGACGGCTCCGATCGTCGACAACGGCGTCATGTTCCTGACGACTTCGTTCAATCACGTCTACGCGATCGACGCCAGGACCGGCGAGGAGTACTGGCACTACAAGCACAAGCTGGGTCCGATCGTGACCGTCTGTTGCGGCAACAACAACCGCGGCGTGGCGATCGCCGAGGGCAGGCTGTACATGGGCACGATCGACGCCAAGCTGGTCGCGCTCGACGCGAAGACCGGCAAGCTGCTGTGGGAAACGCAGATCGCCGATCCCGACAAGGGCTACTCGGAGACGATGGCGCCGGCATACGTCGAGGGCAAGATACTGATCGGAACCAACGGCGGCGAGTACGGGATACGCGGCTTCGTCAAAGCGTTCGACGCCAACGACGGCAAGCTGCTGTGGACTTTCTACACGATCCCGGAAAAAGGCCACGAGGGAGTGTGGAACCCCAAGGACGCGACCGGCCGCGACATGCACCGCGATATCGCGGCCGAGAAAGCCGCGTTCGCCAAGGACAGTTCCTTCTACGAGCGTCTCGGCGGCGGCGTCTGGATGACGCCGGCGATCGACAAGAAGACGCGCACCGTGTTCTTCGTCGTAGGCAACCCGTCGCCCGATCTGTACGGCGCGATCCGTCCGGGCGACAACCTGTACACCGATTCGATGGTCGCAATCGACCTCGACAAGGGAACGTACAAGTGGCACTACCAGTACATCGCGCACGACGTGTGGGACCTCGATGCGGTCAGTCCCCCGATCCTGACGCAAGCGAAGGACGGCAACGGCAAGATGGTCGACGTCGTCATCCACGGCGGCAAGACCGGACACATCTACGTGCACGATCGTGCGACCGGCAAGCTGATCCGCTTTTCCGAGGCGATGATCCCGCAGGAGAACATGTGGGTATTGCCCACCAAGGACGGCGCCCGCATGCTGCCCGGCGCCAACGGCGGTGTCGAATGGTCGCCGATGGCGGTCGATCCGGCGCTGCACCTGGCGTACGCGGCGAATCTGCACCAGCCGATGACCTATCACGTCGAGGAGGTGCCTTATCCCGGCGGCAAGCTGTGGCTGGGCGGCGCCTTCAAGACCATCCCCAGCGAGGAGCAGTGGGGCCAGCTGGTGGCGGTCGACTTGGACACCGGCAAGATCGCTTGGAAGGCGAAGACTCCGCAGCCGCTGATAGGCGGCGTCCTGGCCACCGCGGGCGGCCTCGTCTTCAACGGCGAAGCCAACGGCTGGTTCAAGGCTTTCGACGCCAAGACCGGGCGCGAGCTGTGGAAGTACAACTGCGGCGCCGGGGTCAATGCGCCGGCGGTGTCCTACATGGTCGGCGGGAAGCAGTATGTCGCCGTCGCCGCCGGAGGCAACAACCAGATCGATTCCAAGCGCGGCAACAGCGTCTTCGTCTTTGCGGTGCCATAGCTTTTAGGGTCCAGGAATCGAGCGGCCACTTCGCCTGGCGCGAGGTGGCCGCTTTCGTTTGGTGGTGAAAGCAATGCACAAGCTCGTCGTTCTGGTCCTGATCGCGTCGGCGTACCCGTGGGCCGCCCGGGCGCAGCTCGATGCGGCGCAAATGGACGCCGCGCGCGCGAAGGCGCAAGTCTGCTTCACCTGCCACGGCCCGGACGGCAATTCGACCGTCGGCGAATACCCGATCCTCGCCGGTCAAAGCGCCCGCTATATCGACATCGAGCTCAAGGACTTCAAGGCCGGGCGGCGCAGCGACCCGCAGATGTCGCCGATGGCGGCCACGCTTTCGACCGATGACATGCTGCTGCTCGGCCAGTTCTTCGCGGCGCAAAAGCAGGCGCGGGTCGCGTTCCCGGTCGATGCCGCCAAGGTCGAGGCGGGGCGCAAGGTCTCGGACGCGGTGCTGTGCCCGATGTGCCACCTCGGTGGCTTCGTCGGCCAGAACGACATTCCGCGCGTCGCCGGACAGTGGCCGCAGTACATCGGCAAGCAGCTCGCCGACTTCAAGGCCAAGCGGCGTACCAACGACGCCGGCAACATGACCAGCGTGGCGGCGACGCTGTCCGACGCGGACATCGAGAATCTGGCGCAATACATCGGCAATCTGTACTAAGGACTGTTAACAGGCCCTGGCAGGCGAGTTTTTCCCGGCCTCGCGACGGGGCCCCGACGGCCACCCGACGGCGTTGCGCGGCGTTGCTGCGATCTGCGGCGCGGAGTATCCTAGTTTCGCCGTCGCTCACGATCCACCTGCGGTCATTCCCCGGCGGCGTCCAACCGAAGGAGGATGCTCGTGCCCGTTCCGCTCGCACTCACGATCAACGGTAAGGCCGAAGCGGCGAGCGTCGATCCGCGCACGCTGCTGGTCGATTTCATCCGCAACGACCTCGGCCTGACCGGCACCCACGTCGGCTGCGACACCGGGCAGTGCGGCGCTTGCACGGTGCTGGTCGACGGCAACGCGGTCAAGTCGTGCATGATGCTCGCGGTGCAGGCTAACGGCGCCAAGATCACCACCATCGAAGGGCTGGCGAGCAACGGCGAGCTGCACCCGATGCAGGCGGCGTTCAAGGAATGCCACGGCCTGCAGTGCGGTTTTTGCACGCCGGGCATGGTGCTCTCGGCGATCGACCTGGTGCAGCGCCATCCAGGCGCCGACGAGAAGAAGATCCGCGACGAGCTCGACGGCAACCTCTGCCGCTGCACCGGCTACCACAACATCGTCAAGGCCGTGCAGCAGGGTGCGCAGGGCATGAGGAGATAGCGATGGGCGCTGGCGACCTGAACAGCATCGGCCAACCGGTTCGCCGCAAGGAGGACTACCGCTTTCTCACCGGCGCCGGCCAGTACACCGACGACGTCAACCCGCCGCACCACACGCACGGCTATTTCCTGCGCTCGCCGCACGCCCACGCCAGGATCCGCGGCATCGATACGTCGAAGGCGAAGGCGGCGCCGGGCGTGGTCGCGATCTTCACCGGCGCCGATCTGACCGGCGTCAACGGGCTGCCCTGCGGATGGCTGATCACCGGCAGCGACGGACAGCCGATGAAGGAGCCTCCGCACCCGGTGCTGGCGCAGGGCAAGGTGCGCTACGTCGGCGACGGAGTCGCGCTTATCGTCGCCGAGACGCCCGAGCAGGCGAAGGATGCCGCCGAGATGATCGCCGTCGACTACGAGGTGCTGCCGGCGGTGGTCAATCCGGTCGATGCGCTCAAACCCGGTGCGCCGCAGATCCACGACGGCGCGCCGGGCAACAAGTGCTACACCTGGGCGCTGGGCGACAAGGCTGCCGTCGACGCCGCTTTTGCCAAGGCCGCGCACGTCACCAAGCTCGACCTGGTCAACAACCGGCTGATCCCGAACGCGATCGAGCCGCGCGCCGCGGTCGCGACCTACAGCCGCGCCGACGACGGATACACGCTCTACGTCACCAGCCAGAACCCGCACGTCGAGCGGCTGCTGATGACCGCGTTCGTGCTCGGGCTGCCGGAAACCAAGGTGCGCGTCATCGCACCCGACGTCGGCGGCGGCTTCGGATCGAAGATCTATCTCTATCCCGAGGAGACCGCGCTGGTCTGGGCCAGCAAGCGGGTCAACCGGCCGATCAAGTGGACCGCCGAGCGCAGCGAGTCGTTTCTGTCCGACGCGCACGGCCGCGATCACGTCACCCACGCCGAGCTCGCGCTCGACAAGGACGGCAGGTTCTTAGGCATGCGGGTGCAGACGACCGCGGCGATGGGCGCGTACCTGTCGACGTTTGCCTCGTGCATACCGACCATCCTGTACGCGACGCTGCTGGCCGGCCAGTACACGACGCCGGCGATCTGGTGCGAGGTGACGGCGGTATTCACCAACACCGCGCCGGTCGACGCCTATCGCGGCGCCGGGCGTCCCGAGGCGACCTACGTCGTCGAGCGCCTGGCCCACGCCGCGGGTGCGGAGCTGGGCATCGCGCAGGACGAGATCCGCCGCCGCAACTTCATCCGCGAGTTCCCGTACCAGACCCCGGTCGCGCTGCTCTACGACACCGGCGGATACGATGCCTGCCTCGACGAGGCGATGAAACTGGCCGACGTCAAGGGTTTCGCGTCACGAAAGGCCGAGGCGGCAACGCGCGGCAAACTGCGCGGCCTGGGCTACGCGTCGTACATCGAGGCCTGCGGCCTCGCGCCGTCGAACATCGCCGGCGCACTCGGCGCCCGCGCCGGCCTGTTCGAAGCGGGACAGGTGCGGGTCAACCCGACCGGCGGGGTCACGGTGTTCACCGGCTCGCACAGCCACGGCCAAGGTCACGAGACGACCTTCTCGCAGATCGTCGCGAGCCGGCTGGGCATCCCGATCGAGAACGTCGAGGTCGTGCACGGTGACACCGGGCGCATCCCGTTCGGCATGGGCACCTACGGCTCGCGCTCGCTGGCGGTCGGCGGCACGGCGATCATCAAGGCGCTGGACAAGGTGATCGCCAAGGGCAGGAAAGTCGCCGCCCACCTGCTCGAGGCGGCCGAGGCCGACGTCGAGTTCGGCGACGGCAAGTTCAAGGTCGCCGGCACCGATCGCAGCAAGACCTTCGGCGAGGTCGCGCTGGCCGCCTACGTGCCGCACAACTATCCGCTGGACAAGGTCGAGCCGGGGCTGGACGAGACCGCCTTCTACGATCCGACCAACTTCACCTTTCCTGCCGGCACGCACATCTGCGAGGTCGAAGTCGATCCCGATACCGGCGTCGTCCAGGTCGTGAGCTTCAGCGCCTGCGACGACTTCGGCAACATCATCAATCCGATGATCGTCGAAGGGCAGGTGCACGGCGGGCTGGCGCAAGGCATCGGCCAGGCGCTGCTCGAATGCTGCGTCTACGACCAGGACAGCGGCCAGTTGCTGACCGGCAGCTACATGGACTACGCGATGCCGCGGGCCGACGACCTGCCGTCGTTCAAGATCGGGACCAAGGTCACGCCTTGCACGCACAATCCGCTCGGCGCCAAGGGTTGCGGCGAGGCCGGCGCGATCGGCTCCCCGGCGGCACTGATGAACGCCGTGCACGACGCGCTGGCGTCGTCCGGCGTCAAGCACCTCGACATGCCGGCAACGCCGCAGCGCGTGTGGAGCGCGCTGCAGGCGGCACGATAGGGAGCCTCGATCATGTACGCAATCGAATATCAACGGGCGAAGTCGGTCACCGAAGCGGCGGCGGCGCTGGCCAAGTCGGGCGGCAAGGCGCTGGCCGGCGGTCAGAGCCTGGTCGGCGCGATGAAACTGCGCCTCGCCAACCCGGGCACGATCGTCGATCTCTCGGGCATCGCCGAGCTCAAGGGCATCAGGAAAGACGGCGACGCGATCGTGATCGGGGCCCTGACCACCCATGCCGAGGTTGCGTCGTCGGCGGCGGTCAAGCAGACGATCCCGGCGCTGGCGGCGCTGGCGGAATCGATCGGCGACCGCCAGGTGCGCAATCGCGGCACTCTCGGCGGCTCGCTCGCCAACAACGATCCCGCCGCCGACTATCCGGCCGCGGTGCTGGCGCTGAACGCCACCGTGCAGACCAGCAAGCGCAGGATCGCGGCCGACGATTTCTTCAAGGGCATGTACGAGACCGCGCTCGCCGCCGACGAGATCATCGTCGCGGTCAGTTTCCCGATCCCGAAAAAGGCGGCATACGAAAAGTTTCGCAACCCGGCGTCGCGCTTCGCTCTGGTCGGCGTGTTCGTCGCGCAGACCGCGGGCAAGGGAAACGACGCCGTGCGCGTTGCGGTGACCGGAGCGGCGTCGCACGTGCACCGGGCGAGCGCGATCGAAGCCGCGCTGGCGAAGGCCTTTGCCGCCGACGCCGCCAAAAGCGTGAAAATCCCGGCCGATCGTCTCTCCAGCGACCTGCACGGCTCGGCCGAGTACCGCGCACACCTGGTGTCGGTGCTCGCAGCGCGGGCGGTCGCGGCGGCCGGCTGAAGGGGCGCTCCCGGTCGAGCGCTTCCCAGCCTTCAGCCGATCGCGTCGAGCGCGTCGCGCAAGTCGCGCCGCAGGTCGGCGACGTCCTCGACGCCGACCGAGAGCCGTACCAGCGAATCGCCGATGCCGAGCGCGCCGCGCTGCGACTCGGGGATCGAGCCGTGGGTCATCAGCGCCGGGTGCTCGATCAGGCTTTCGACGCCGCCGAGGCTCTCGGCCAGCGCGAACAACCGGCAATGCTCGAGAAAACGCCGGGTCCCGGCGAGGTCGGTTTCGAGCACGATGCTCACCATCCCGCCGAACGCGCGCATCTGCGTCTTCGCCAGCGCGTGCTGCGGATGCGACGACAGGCCAGGGTAATGGACGCGCGCGACTTCCGGCTGCTCGGCGAGCCAGCGCGCGAGCTCGTCGGCGTTGGCGCAGTGCCGCTCCATCCGCAGCGCCAAGGTCTTCAGGCCGCGCAGCGCGAGAAAGCTGTCGAACGGGCCGCTGACGCCGCCGACGGCGTTCTGCAGGTATCCCAGCCGCTCGGCCAGCGCCGCGTGCTGGGGCTCGCCGCCGATGACGACGACGCCACCGATGATGTCTGAATGCCCGTTCAGGTACTTGGTCGCCGAGTGCACGACGAGGTCGAAACCGTGCTCGAGCGGGCGCTGGATCCACGGGCTGGCGAAGGTGTTGTCGGCGACGCTGACGACGTCGTGCTCGCGGGCGATCGCCGCGATGGCCGACAGGTCGATTAGCTTCAGCAGAGGATTGCTCGGCGTCTCGATCCAGACCAGCCGCGTCTCGGGACGGATCGCCCCCCGCAGGCGTCGCGGATCGGTGAGATCGACGAAGCTCACGCTCAGGTTCGCCGAGCGCTTGCGGACATTCTCGAACAGCCGGTAGGTGCCGCCGTACAGATCGTCGCTGGCGACGACGTGGGCGCCGGCGTCGAAGGCGTCGAGCACGGTGGCCATGCCGGCGAGGCCCGACGCGAAAGCATAGCCGCGCGCGCCGCTCTCGAGATCGGCGACGCAGGCCTCGAGCGCGCTGCGCGTCGGGTTGGCGGTGCGCGCGTAGTCGTAGCCCTTATGCACGCCCGGGCTCGACTGCACGTAGGTCGACGTCGCATAGATCGGCGTCATGATGGCGCCGGTGGTCGGGTCCGGCGCCTGCCCGGCGTGGATGGCGCGCGTGGCAAACCCGGCGCGCATCGTCCCGGCGGGGGTTCTGGTTCGATCGTTCACGGCAGGCTTCTCCGCAGATAACTTAACAGATCGTAGCGGGTAATGAGGCCGAAGAAACGGCCATCGTCGACGATGATCGCAACGCGTCCTTGGTTGAGGATGCGCAGCAGCTCGGGCAGGCCGGATTCGGGGGCCAACGTTTCCAGCCGCTGCGTCATCGCGGTCTCGACCTTGTCGGCGAAGCGCTCCGGCTCGTTCAGCACGTGCAGCAGAACGTCGGACTCGTCGAGAATCCCGACGACGCTGTCGCCGGACAGCACCGGGACCTGAGACACGTCGGAGGCACGCATGCGCTGGAACGCGGTCGACAGCGTGTCGTCGCGGCCGACCGAGACCACCGCGCCGGAGTCGTAACGGCGCGAGACCAGGTCGCGCAGGTCGCCATGGCGCTCGAGCGCGATGAAGCCCTGGTCGATCATCCAGGCGTCGTTGTACATCTTCGACAGGTACTTGCTGCCGGTGTCGGGAACGAAGGTGACGACGCGTTTCGGCGCCTGCTGCTCACGGCAGTAGCGGAGCGCCGCTGCGACCAGCGTGCCGGCCGACGAGCCGCCGAGGATCAGCTCGGCGCGCAGCAGCTCGCGCGCGGTATCGAGGCTTTCCTGGTCGGGGATCGAGTAGGCCTTCTTGACCCGCGACAGGTCGGCGATCGGCGGGATGAAGTCCTCGCCGATCCCTTCGACCACCCACGAGCCGGCCTCTTCCAGCCTGCCGGTCCTCACGTATGGCGCCAGCACCGACCCGACCGGGTCGGCCAGCACCATCTCGGTTTGCGGGCTTACTTGCGCGAAGTAGCGCGACAGGCCGGTCAGCGTGCCGCCGGAGCCGACGCCGCAGACGACGGCGTCGACCGAATGTTCCATCTGCGCCCAGATCTCGGGGCCGGTCGTGCGCTCGTGCGCCAGCGGATTGGCCGGATTGGCGAACTGGTTGACGTAGAACGCGCCTGGGGTCTCGGCGGCCAGCCGCGCCGCCATGTCCTGGTAGTACGCCGGGTGTCCCTTGATCACATCGGAGCGCGTCATGCGGATCTCGGCGCCTAGCGCTTTCAGATGCAGCACCTTTTCCGCCGACATCTTGTCCGGGATCACCAGCACGACGCGAAATCCCTTGGCGCGCGCGACCAGCGCAAGGCCCAAGCCGGTGTTGCCGGCGGTCGCCTCGATGACCGTGCCGCCCGGACGCAGCCGCCCGTCCTGCTCGGCGGCGGCGATCATCGACAGCGCGATCCGGTCCTTGATCGAGCCGCCCGGATTGCGGCTCTCCAGCTTGACGAACAGCCGGCAGCCTCCGCTGTCGAGACGCGTCAGCTCGAGCAGCGGCGTATTGCCGATCAGGCCGAGCACGGCCGGATCGCTCTGCGGTTCGGTGCGGGAGGTGGCCATCAAAATCGAAAAGCGGCGATCAAGCATCGCGCAAGGTTGGGGGGGTTGAAAATCGAACGATCGTTCGATAGACTGGGATCTCCTGTCTGACCGGCGCCTGTCCGGGTCTTCCGCCCGGAGGGGCCCGGTTCGCGGCTCGACCGATGAAGCCTGCCTTGGCCGCCTTGCTCGACCACCCGCTCGTCTGGCGCGGCGATCGCTTGGCGCCGGCCGACGATGCGGTCGGCAGCGGCTACGCCGAGCTCGACCGGGAGCTGCCGGGAGGCGGCTGGCCGAAAGGCGCGCTGACCGAACTGCTGCACCCGACGCAGGGCATCGGAGAATTGCGCCTGCTCGCGCCGGCCCTCTCGAGGCTGGCGCGGGCAGGCGACGCGATCGTGCTGGTCGCTCCGCCGCAGCTTCCCTATGCGCCCGCGTTCGCCGCCTTCGGCATCGACCCGGCGCGGCTGTTCGCCGTCGCCGCGTTACCAGGCAAGGATCGCTGGTGGGCTGCCGAGCAGGCTCTGCGCGGCGAAGGCGTGGCTGCGCTCCTGTTCTGGCCGGGCGAGTGCCACGAAAAGCGGTTGCGACGCCTGCAGCTTGCGGCTCAGGACAGCGCGGCGCTCGCCTTCGTGTTCGCGGCTACTGCCGGCGCGCTCGAATCTTCGCCCTCGCCGCTGCGCCTGCGACTGACCGCCGAACGGGGTCGACTGTGCATCGATGTGTTCAAGCGCCGCGGCGGCCCGATGGCAAGGCCGCTGTTGCTCGACCTCAGGCCGCCAACGATGGCCGCCGATCGCCATCCTCCGACGTCGGCATCACCCGGCGGCATGCCGGCCGGCGATCGCCTGGCGACGGTCAGGGCAGTCAGCTTCAAGACGCACTATCCGGTCGGCGCTCCTGCGGCACAGATCTTGAACCGAGCCCTGGCGCGGGCCGATGAAGTCAGGCGCGGATCGAGGCCCGATCCGCGCCTGCGGATGTCGGGGCATCGCCCGTCACCGGCGCAGCTACGCCTGCCCGATTCCCGGTGCAGCGCGGTTGCCGCGGCCGGGGAGCAGAGGTAACGCGATGCTCTGGACCGCGCTCCATTTTCCCGATCTGCCGCTCGCGGTCTTTGCGCGTGCCGGACAGGGCAACCTGCCGACCGTCGTCAGCAGCGTCGGCCACCGCCCCGACGTCGTCGCCGCCAACGACGCGGCCCGAAGGCGGGGCATCGCCGCCGGCATGTCGATCGCCGCCGCGCTGGCCCTCGACCCCGAGGTCGCGATTCAACTGCGCGACGAGCGCGTGGAAGCCGCTGCGCTCGGCAGCATCGCGCTGTGGGCCGGGCAATGGACGCCAACGATCAGCATCGAGCCGCCGGCCGCGGTGCTGCTGGAAATCTCCGGCTGCCGCAATTATTTCGGCGGCCTGGACAGGCTGCTCGAAGGCATCGAGCAGGGCCTCGCCGCGCTGGGATTCTGCGCCCGCCAGGCATCCGCGCCGACGGCGCTCGCGGCGCGCCTGCTGGCGCAATCCGGAGCTTCGATCGCGATCGAGAACGCGGCCGATCTCGACGCCTGGCTGACGCCACTTGCGGTCGCGCTGCTCGATGAGGCGCGTCCGGTGCTGGACACGCTGTCGGGCCTTGGCGTGCGCACCATCGGCGACGTGCTGGCGCTGCCGCGCGACGGCGTGGCGCGGCGCTTCGGCCAGAGACTCCTCGACGAGATCGATCGCGCCCGCGGCCTGCAACCCGATCCTCGCCCGCCGTTCGTGCCGCCGGAGCGCTATTGCGGCCAGCTCGAGTTGCCGGCGCCGGTGGTCGAGGCCGAAGCGCTGCTGTTCGCCGCCCGCCGGCTGGTCGTCGAGCTGGCCGGATTCCTGCACGGCCGCGGCGCCGGCGTGACCCGGCTGCGCTGCGACCTGATCCATGAGGACGCCGCGCCGACCGCCATCGTGCTGGGTCTTTCCGCCACGCGGCGCGTCGAGCACATCGTCAACGTGCTGCGCGAGCGCCTGGCGCGCACGGCCCTGCCCGATCGAGTCGAAGCGATCCGGCTGGTCAGCGAGGAAACCGCGCCGCTCGCGCCGCAGGAGCGAGAGTTTTTCGCCGCTGCGAATCGCCACGGCGAAAGCGGCGCGCAATGGATCGAGCGAGTGCGTGCGCGATTGGGCGATGACGCGGTGCGCGAATTCGGGCTGCACGGCGATCATCGTCCCGAGCGGGCGTGGTGCTATGCCGGCGCGGTGCCGGCCGGGGCAGCGCTCCCGGCAGATGCGCCGCAGCGACCGCTGTGGCTCCTCGCCGAGCCGCGCCGCCTCGCCGCCGACCCTGCCTCGGCGCAGCTTCGCCTTAAAAGCGGCCCCGAGCGCATCGAAAGCGGCTGGTGGGACGGCGGCGACATCGGTCGCGACTACTTCGTCGGCCGCGACGCGGAAGGCGCCACGCTGTGGCTCTATCGCGATCGAGGCGGTGGCTGGTTCGTGCACGGCATCTTCGCCTAGAGCCTTGCTCTCAAAAGCGTTACGAGCAGCCCCGAGTGCGCGAAGGCCCGCAGCGAGGCGCGAGACAGTACCGAAAAAATACGACGAGTGCTGAGCGAGGACACGACAAAGCAATCGGGGCGCGCAGTAGCTTTTGAAATGAATTACGCCGAGCTGCACTGCCTTTCCAACTTCACCTTCCTGCGCGGCGCTTCGCATCCCGAGGAGCTGGTCGCGCGCGCGCACGAGCAGGGTTATGCCGCGCTGGCGATCACCGACGAATGCTCGCTCGCCGGCGTGGTGCGGGCGCACGTCGAAGCGAAGCAACGCGGCCTGCCGCTGATCATCGGCAGCGAGTTCCGCCTGGACGACGGCCTGCGCTTCGTGCTCCTCGCCACCGACCGCGCGGGCTACGGCCGCCTGGCGGCGCTGATCAGCCGCGGCCGGCGCAGTGCGGCGAAGGGGAGCTATCGGCTGTCGCGCGCCGACCTGGCCGACGGCGCGGACGGCTGCCTTGCGTTGTGGCTGCCGGGGCGAGTCCCCGCCGCGGAAGAAGTCCGCTGGCTCAAACCGCGTTTTCCGCAGTCGCTGTGGATCGCCGCCGAGCGCCTGCTCGACGCCGACGACGCCGCACGCGGTGCCGATCTGGTCGCGATCGCGTCGGCCGCCGGCTTGCCGCTGGTCGCCGCCGGCGACGTGCACATGCACGCGCGCGAGCGCCGCGCGCTGCAGGACATGCTGACCGCGATCCGGCTCAAGACGACGGTCGCGCAGGCCGGCCATGCGCTGCATCCGAACGGCGAGCGCCATCTGCGCTCGCTCGCGGTGCTCGAGCGACTCTATCCGGCCGAATGGCTGGCCGAGACGCTGGCGGTCGCCGCACGCTGCCGGTTTTCGCTCGACGAGCTGCGCTACGAATATCCCGAGGAGATCGTTCCCGCCGGCGAAACGCCGACCGGATATCTGCGCCGGCTGACCGAGGAGGGCTTTGCGCGGCGCTTTCCTCCCGCCGTCACGCCGCCGCGCGATCGCGCCAGGGTGCGCGCGCTGATCGAGCGCGAGCTCGCATTGATCGCCGAAAAGCGCTACGAAGCTTTTTTCCTCACCGTCTACGACGTCGTCGCCTTCGCCCGTGCCAACGACATTCTCTGCCAGGGACGCGGCTCGGCGGCGAACTCGGCGGTCTGCTATTGCCTGGGCGTGACCGAGGTCGATCCATCGTGCATCGAGGTGCTGTTCGAACGCTTCATCTCGCGCGAGCGCGACGAGCCGCCCGACATCGACGTCGACTTCGAGCATCAGCGGCGCGAGGAGGTGATCCAGTACATCTACCGGAAGTACGGCCGCGAGCGCGCCGCGCTGACGGCGACGGTGATCTGCTACCGGCCGCGGTCGGCTTTGCGCGACGTCGGCAAGGCGCTGGGGCTCGATCTCGCGCAAGTCGACCGGCTGGCCAAGTCGGTCGGCTGGTGGGACGGCCGCCGGATGGCGGCTGCCAGGTTCGAGGAAGCCGGCCTGCAAGCCGGAAGCCCGATCGTGCAGCGGCTGTCCGGACTGGTCACGACCCTGCTCGGTTTTCCGCGCCACCTGTCGCAACACACCGGCGGCTTCGTGATCTCGCGCGGCCCGCTCTCGCAGCTGGTGCCGACCGAGAACGCGGCGATGCCCGAGCGCACCGTCATCGAGTGGGACAAGGACGATCTGGACGCGCTGGGCCTGCTCAAGGTCGACGTGCTGGCGCTGGGAATGCTCTCCGCGATCCGCCGGGCGCTGGATCTGCTGTCGGCCCGCTATGGGCGGCGGCTCGCGATCGGCGATCTCGATCCGGACATGGCCGACCCTGCCGTCTACGAGATGATCGGCCACGGCGACACCGTCGGCGTGTTCCAGATCGAATCGCGGGCGCAGATGGCGATGCTGCCGCGATTGAAACCGACCTGCTATTACGACCTGGTGATCGAGGTCGCGATCGTGCGCCCCGGGCCGATCCAGGGCGGCATGGTGCACCCTTATCTGAAGCGCCGGCAGAACCCGGCGCTGGTCGAATATCCGAAGCCGGAGGTGAAGGGCGTGCTCGAGCGCACGCTGGGCGTGCCGATCTTCCAGGAGCAGGTGATGCAGCTCGCCGTCGTCGCCGCCGGTTTCACTCCCGGCGAGAGCGACCGGCTTCGGCGCTCGATGGCGGCGTGGAAGCGCAAGGGCGGCCTCGAGTATCTCGAACGGCGCCTGCTCGACGGGATGCGCGCCAACGGCTACGACGAAGCGTTCGCGCGGCAGATCTACCAGCAGATCCTCGGCTTCGGCGAATACGGCTTTCCCGAATCGCACGCGGCGAGCTTCGCGCTGCTGGTCTATGTGTCGTCGTGGCTCAAGCACTACGAGCCGGCGGTGTTCACCTGCGCACTGTTGAATTCACAACCGATGGGTTTCTATTCGCCCTCGCAATTGACGCAGGATCTGCGCCGGCACGGCGGCGTCATTCTGCCGGCCGACGCCTGTGCCAGCGATTGGGAATGCACGCTGGAGTACGACCGCGATTGCGATGCCGTCGTCGCCGCGGACGAGGCAAGCCGGCGTCGTTCGATCCCGAGCGCCGCGCAGCCTGCGCTTCGCCTCGGCCTGTGTCTGGTCAAGGGCCTGTCCGAAGCGGG
>DATEFZ010000177.1:0-7274 GCA_035280325.1 Casimicrobiaceae bacterium | reverse complement strand
ATCCGCGGCGCCGGCATCGACGATCCGCGCCACGCCGCTCGCCCGCCGCGCCGCGCGCATGCTCGACGTCGACCTCGCCGATGTCGTCGGCTCGGGTCCGGCCGGCCGCATCGTCGAAAAAGACGTGGCGGCGATGAGCGCCGCGGCGGCGTCGAGTCGAGCGCCCGGCGGCGATCGGCTGGTCCCGTTCAATCCGGTCCGTCGCATCGTCGCGCAGCGGCTTGCCGAGAGCGCGCGCAGCGCGCCGCATTTCTTCCTGACCGCGCAGATCGACATGGGCGCCTTGCAGGCGGCGTTGCAGGCCGTCGGCCAAGGCGCGCCGGCCGGCGCACGCCCGAGCCTGACGGTCGCGCTGGCGCATATCGCGGCGCGCGTGCTGATAGCCCATCCGCTGCTCAACGCAAGCATCGAGGGCGACGCGGTGCGGCTGCACGCCAGGGTCAACATCGGCATCGCCGTCGATCAGGACGGCGACCTGTACGTGCCGGTGCTGCACGACGTCGCCGCCCGCACGCTGTCCGGGCTGACGGCCGAATTCGCGCGGCTGCGCGCCGCGGTGCGCTCGCGCACGATCGCCCCCGACGACATGCGCGGCGGCACGTTCACGATTTCCAATCTCGGCATGTACGGCGTCGACGCCTTCACGGCGATCATCAATCCGCCCGAGAGCGCGATCCTCGCGGTGGGTCGCACGACCGATACCCCGGTCGCGCGCGACGGTCGGGTCGTGCTGCGGCCGATGGCGACCTTCTCGCTGTCGTCGGACCATCGGATCGTCGACGGCGTGACCGCGGCGCGTTTCGTGGCCGACCTTCGCGCCGCGATCGAGCGCCCCGAGCTCGCGTGACGGGTGGGGAACGCCGGCCAGCCGGACATTGCCGAGTTCGGCGGCGGACGGTATAAGAACGGCGAGAAGACAGCGATCGCCGCAATTTTCGGAGGAGAGACATGAAGCATTTCTGGCAAGGCATCCTGGTCGCCACAGCAGCGCTGGCGGGAACGCTGGTGCCGATCACGGCGCCGGCGCAGGCGGTCGGCGGCAAGCTGGTGCTGTACACCTCGCAGCCCGAACGCGACGCGACGCAGACCACCAACGCTTTCAAACAGGCGTATCCGGGCGTCGAGGTCGAGGTGTTTCGTTCCGGCACCACCGAATTGATGGGCAAGCTGGCCGCCGAGTTCGCCGCCGGCGCGCCGAAGCCCGACGTGCTGCTGATCGCCGACGCGGCGAGCATGGAAGCGCTGAAAAAGGACGGCCGGCTCGCCGCCTATCCGGAAGCCAACGTCACCGGCTTCGATCCCGGCATCTACGACGCCGACCGCACCTATTTCGGCTCCAAGCTGATCACCACCGGGATCGCCGTCAACACGGCGGCCAAGGATCGTCCGACCTCGTGGGCCGACCTGATGAAGGATCACAAGAACCAGATCGCGATGCCGAGCCCGCTCTACTCGGGCGCCGCGGCGATCATGCTGGGCACGATGACCGCGCGCTCCGATCTGGGCTGGAAGTTTTTCGAAAAGCTCAAGGCCGACGGCGCCGTCGCGGTGCGCGGCAACGGCGCGGTGCTGACCGCGGTCGCCAGCGGCGAGAAGCCGTACGGCGTGCTGGTCGACTTCATGGCCTTCAACGCCAAGGCCAAGGGGTCGCCGGTCGATTTCATCTTTCCTGCCGAAGGCGTTCCTGCCGTCACCGAGCCGGTCGCGATGCTCAAGACCGCGGCCAATCCGAAGGCGGCGCGCGCCTTCATCGATTTCATCCTGTCGGACGCCGGCCAGAAGCTCGCGCTGTCGATGGGCTATATCGCCGCCAAGGCCGGCGTCGGCACGCCGTCGTGGCTGCCGCAAGGAACGAAGATCCACCTGATGCCGACCAACATCGCCGAGGTCGTGCAGCACAACCAGGCGAACCTGCAGCGCTTCGCCGAGATCTTCGGCAAGTAGCAGGCTGCTGGCGCGCCGATGGCCGACACCGCGGGCCGGCGCGAGCGCATCGAGGACACCACGCTGCTGTGGGCCCTGGTCGCGATCGTCGCGATCCTGTCGCTCTTGCCGCTGGCCCGCCTGGTGCTCGAGGGCATCGCGCCCGGCGGGCATCTGTCGGGCGCGGCGCTGGCCAGCGTGCTGTCGAGCGAGACGACGTGGACCGCGGCCCGCCACAGCCTGCTGACCGCGTGCGGCGGCACGCTGCTGGCGGTAGCGATCGGCGCCACCGTCGCCGTGCTGGTCGCGCTGACCGACATCCGCGCCCGCAACGCGTTCGTGTTCTGTTTCGTGCTGCCGCTGATGATCGCGCCGCAGGTCGTGGCGCTCGCCTGGCTTCAGCTGTTCGGACCGTCGAGCACGCTGCTGCGCATGCTCGGCATCGCCCCGCCGATGGGCAGCCCCAACCCGCTGTATTCGGCCGGCGGTATCGTGCTGCTGCTCGGCGTCCAGTACGCGCCGCTGGTGTTCCTGACCCTGCGCGCCGGCTTGCGCACGCTGCCGCAAGAGCTGATCGAAGCCGGACTCGCCGCCGGCGCCCGCCCGCCGACCGTCCTCTTCACGATCGTGCTGCCGCTGATGACACCGGCGCTGGTCGCCGGCGTCGCGCTGTGCTTCGTGTCCTGCCTCGGCAACTTCGGCATTCCCGCCTTCCTCGGCATTCCGGGAAACTACCTGGTGCTGCCGACGCTGATCTACCAGCGCCTGTCGGGGCTGGGGCCGTCGGTGCTGTCCCAGGTCGCGGTGCTGTCGCTGCTGATCGGGCTGATCGCCGCGCTCGGCATCTTCCTGCAGGACGTGATGCTGCGCCGGCGCGATTTCCGCATCGTGACGACGTCGGGCGCGATGCGGCCGTTCGAGCTGGGTCGCGCCCGGCTGCCGGTCGAGATCGGGCTGTGGACGCTGTCGATCGCAGTCCTGGTGCTGCCGCTGCTGGCGCTGCTGCTCACCTCGCTGGTGCCCGCGGTCGGCGTGCCGCTGACGATACACTCGGCGACCGCCGCCAATTTCGGCTACGTGCTGCTTGACCATGCCGCGGCGAGGCGCGCTCTGGTCAACAGCCTGTCTCTTTCGGCGACCGCCGCGATCGTCATCGTGCTGATCGCCGTTCCCCTCGCCTACTTCCTGGTCTGGCGCCGGTCGCGCGCGCTGCGCGTGCTGAACCTGTTCGTCGAGCTGCCGTACGCGTTACCGGGCGTGGTGCTGGCGATCGCCGCGATCCTGGTCTTCCTCAAGCCGATTCCCATCGTCGGCCTGTCGCTGTACAACACCGTGTGGATCATCCTGTTCGGCTATCTGGCGCGCTTCCTGGTGCTCGGGCTGCGGCCGGTGATCGGCGGCTACTATCAGCTCGATCGCACGCTGGAAGAAGCGGCGCAGATCGCCGGCGCGCGGCTCGTTCGCCGCCTGCGAACGATCATCCTGCCGCTGGTCGCCCCGATGGCCACCGCCGGGGCGCTCCTGGTGTTCCTGACCGCGTTCAACGAGCTGACGGTCTCGGCGCTGCTCTGGTCGTCGGGCGCGGAGACGCTGGGCGTGGTCGTGTTCTCGTTCCAGCAGGGCGGCGACTCGACCTACGCTGCGGCGCTGGCCTCGCTGACCGTCGCGCTGACCATCGTGCTGATGCTCTCGACGCTGTTCACCGCCGGCAAGGCGGGCCGCGCCGTGCTGCCATGGCGCGGCTGACCGTCGACGGCGTCAGCAAGGCCTTCGGCGCGGTGCGCGCGCTCGATCGCGTCTCGCTGGCGGTCGCCGACGGCGAGTTCATGGCCATTCTCGGCGCTTCCGGCTGCGGCAAGACGACGCTGCTGCGGCAGATCGCCGGCTTCGACAAGCTCGATGCCGGCAGCATCAGCATCGGCGATACCGTCGTGTCCTCGCCAGGCCGGCACGTGCCGCCCGAGCGCAGGCGGATCGGCATCGTGTTCCAGTCGTACGCGCTGTGGCCGCACATGACGGTGGCCGAGAACGTCGCCTACGGGCTGACCGTTGCCGGGGTTCGCGACCCGGAGCGCGCGCGACGGGTCGACGCGGCGTTGGTGCTGGTCGAGCTCGAAGGCTTCGCCGCGCGGCGTCCGGCCGCGCTTTCCGGCGGCCAGCGGCAGCGCGTCGCGCTGGCGCGCTGCCTGGTGACCGAGCCCTCGCTGGTGCTGCTCGACGAGCCGCTGGCCAATCTCGACGTTCATCTGCGCGCCGCGATGGAAGACGAATTCGCGCGCTTCCACGCGCGCACCCGCACGACGATGGTCTACATCACCCACGACCAGGCCGAAGCGATGGCGCTGGCCGATCGCATCGCGGTGATGGACCAGGGGCGGCTGCTGCAGGTCGCGACGCCGTCGCAACTCTATCGCGAGCCGGCCGACGCGACGGTGGCGAAGTTCATCGGCGAAGGCATCGTGGTCCCCGTCGCGGTCAATAGCGTCGACGGCCGCGGCCGCTGCGAGGCCGACCTGTGCGGCACCGCGGTCGCGCTGCGCTGCGCCGCCGGACAGCGAAGCGATGCGTCGGCGCATGCGGTGCTGCGATCCGGCGATCTGCGGCAGGCCGCCGACGGGACGTCCGGGATCGACGCCCGCGTCGTGCGCACCGTCTACCAGGGCGGCCGCTTTCGCGTCGAAGCGAGACTAGCTCGCGCCGACGCCGTGCTCAACCTGGAAGCCGCCGAGCCCTGTTCGCTCGCGCCGGGCGAAGCGATCCGCATCGCGGTCGACGACGGATGGATCATCCCGGAGGGCTAGCAGCCTGATGGATTCACTCGATCGCTCGCTGCGCCCGCTGGTCGGAACCTGCCTGACAGGACGCTAGCGTGCAGCTCGCCCTGTACGGAGGATTCGGCGAAAAGGGTCGCACCTGCCTCGGCATCGATGCCGACGGCTTCCGGCTGCTGCTCGACGCCGGTATCAAGACCAGCGAGCGCGGTCGCGATTACTACCCGGCGATCTCCGACGACGAGCTGGCCGCGACCGATGCGCTGGTCATCACCCACGCGCACGAGGACCACGTCGCGGGTCTCGGCTGGTGCATCGCGCACGGCTTTCGCGGCCGGCTCCTGATGACGCGCGAAACCGCCGGCGAGGTCGACTCGATGCTGGTCGCCTACGCCGACACCGCGCAGCGGAGCGCTGCGCGCAAGCTCGCGCCCGCGTACCTGACGCCGGGGGCGAGGATCTCGCTGGGGCCGCTCAGGATCGTCGCCGGGCGCTCCGGTCACGTCGTCGGCGGCGTGTGGTGCCAAGTCGGCGGCCGAGCGCGCACGGTCGTCTATTGCAGCGACGTGGTGCCGGCGAGCCCGGTGTTCGCGATGGATCCGATCCCGCGCTGCGATGCGATCGTGCTCGACGCCTCCTACGGCGACGACGACGTGCCGGCGCAGGATCGCGCGCAGGCGGTGCGCGACTGGGTCGCGGGGCAGTCGCAGGGCTGCATTGTGCCTACGCCGCTGTCCGGCCGCTCGGCGGAGCTGCTGGCGATCGTTCCCGGTCCGATCGCGCTTGCGCCCGGCATGCGCGACGCGCTGCAGGCCCAGATCGCCGCTTCCGGCTGGCTGATCGGCGGCGGCGACCGGCGCCTGGCGAAGCGCCTCGCGCTCGCGACCGATTGGAAAAAAGGCGCGGCGCTGCCCCGCGCGGCGCTCATCTGTCACGACGGCATGGGCATCGCCGGACCGGCACGCGATGCTCTCGCGCTGGCGGCGGCGCAAAGTCATCCTGTGCTCTTCACCGGACACCTGCCGGCGGACAGCCCCGGCGAGCGCATGCTCGCCGCCGGGCAGGCGACATGGCTGCGCCTGCCGACGCATCCGACCCTGTCGGAGAACGTCGCCATCGCCGCCGCCGGCGCAGCCGATGTCGTGGTCGGACACTCGTGCGACCGGGGAACACTGACGAGGCTCAAGCGCCACATTCCGCAGCTGCGCGCAGATCTCGCCACCGGCGACCGACTCGAGCTATGAGCGCGCCTGCGCTGCGCATCCTGGTCGCCAACGACGACGGCATCGACGCTCCGGGGCTGGCCGAGCTCGCCGACGCCGCCCGCGTCCTCGACGGCGAGGCGTGGATCGTCGCGCCGGAGCGCAAATGGACCGCGGCCAGCCATCAGCTCACGTTCGATCGGGAGCTCGTTCTCGAGCGCGTCGGCGAGCGCGCGTACGCCTGCTCGGGCGCGCCGGCCGATTGCGTCGTCGCCGCGATGACGGTGCTGTTCGACGATGGCGCGCGGCCCGACCTGGTGCTGGCCGGCATCAATCACGGACGCAACGTCGGCGAGGACGCGGCGTATTCGGGCACGATGGCGATCGGCCGCGAAGCGACGTTCTGGGGCGTGCCGGCGATCTCGCTGTCGCGCGTCGAGGCTGCCGCGCCGCGACCCACCGACGGCGCCGCGCTGCGCGCGTTGTTGCGTTGCCTGTGGGACAGCCGCGCGGCGTGGACCGGCGGCGGCGCGTGGCTCGCGGTCAACCTGCCGGCGCGGCTGCCGGCGCCGATCGTGCAGGCCGCGATCGGCCGCGACAAGATCGGCGCCGCGAGCGATGTCGCCGAGCGCACGCCGGATCGGATTCGCTGGCGACTGCAACGCGGCCGCGCGCACGCCGCGTCGGTGGGCGACGAGAACGCCGCACTCGACGCCGGCAGCATCGCGATCGTTCGCCATCGCTGGTTGGACGCCGCGCCGTTGCCAAGCGAGCTGATCGCATCGTGGCAGCGCGCACTCGGTTAAGGAACCTAATCGGCGATCGCTCGCGCTATCGCGCCGCAGCCGGCGGCGCATCGCGCCAGTAGCGCCGGTCCGCCTGCCGCTCGAGCCGCGGCGGCGTCTTCGCATCCTGCTCGAGGTCGAAAGCGACGGCGCCGTCTTCGTCGGTGCGGTAGGCGCGCACGCCGGCTGCGGCGTAGCGCGCGACGACCGCAGGGTGCGGGTGGCCGAAGCGGTTGCGATAGCCGGGCGTATAGACGACTGCTGCCGGATGCACAGCGGCGATGAATTCCGGCGTCGACGAGCTGCGGCTGCCGTGGTGCGGCACCACCAGCACGTCGGAACGAAGGGCAGGCGCGTCGCGCGCGATCAGCGCGCCTTCCGCGCGCGCCTCGATGTCGCCGGTCAGCAGCACGCTGGCGGCGGCGCTGCTCACACGGATGACGCACGACAGGTTGTTGGACTTGACGCCGGGCTCGCCATAGGTCGCGTCGAACGGATAGAGCGTGCGGAAGACGACGCCGTCCCAGGTCCAGCGCGTGCCGGCGACGCAGCGGCGGACCTTCGCGCCGCGCGACACGCCGGCGGCGACGATC
>DATEFZ010000176.1:0-13316 GCA_035280325.1 Casimicrobiaceae bacterium | reverse complement strand
ATACGTCGTCCACACCCATACGATATTCGCGACCGGCGGCGGTGCGGTGCTGCGCGAAGTCAACCGCGATTGCCTGAAGCAGACCGGCACGGTGCTTTATCTGCACGCGACGCCGGCGACCTTGTGGGAGCGCACGCGACGCAGCAAGCACAGGCCGCTGCTCAAGGCGGTCGATCCGTTCGAGCGGCTGAAGGAGATCTACGCCCTTCGCGATCCGCTCTATCGTCAGACCGCGGACTTCGTCGTGGAATCCGACCAGGAGCAGGTCATCCGCCTGGCGCAGCGGCTCGAGCAGCAGCTCCGCGCCGCGGCGCAGGCGTGAATCCAGGCCGCGGTTCCGAACAGCCGCCGCGAACGATGCCGAAACTTACGGTCGCGCTCGGCCAGCGCCGCTATCCGATCCATATCGGGGCAGGGATCCTCGCCCGCGCCGGAGAGCTGCTCGATTCGCCGCGACCGGCGCGAGCGATCGTCGTCAGCAATCCGGTCGTCGCCGCGCATCACATGGAACCGTTGCAGGCAGGCCTCGCGCGCGCGGGCGTGAAGAGCGAAGCGCTGCTCGTGCCCGACGGCGAGGCGCACAAGGACTGGGCGACGCTCTACGACATCCACACCCGGCTGCTCGAATCGCGCGCCGAGCGCTCGACCCTGCTGGTCGCGCTGGGCGGCGGCGTCATCGGCGATCTCGCCGGGCTTGCCGCAGCTACGTATCAGCGCGGCATGCCGCTGCTGCAGGTGCCGACGACGCTGCTCGCGCAGGTCGATTCGTCGGTCGGCGGCAAGACCGCGGTCAACCATCCGCTGGGCAAGAACATGATCGGCGCGTTCCACCAGCCGTCGGCGGTCATCATCGATACCGCGACGCTGGCCACGCTGCCGGAGCGCGAATACGTGGCCGGCATCGCCGAGGTCATCAAGTACGGCGCCGCGTGCGACGCCGGTCTGTTCGACTGGCTGGAGGCGAACATCGCGGGCCTCGTGGCGCGGGAGGCCGGCGTGGTCGAGCATGCGGTCAGCGAGAGCTGTCGCATCAAGGCGGAGATCGTCGCGGCGGACGAGCGCGAGTCGGGGAAGCGCGCGCTGCTCAACTTCGGCCACACCTTCGGCCACGCGATCGAGGCGGCGACCGGATACGGCAGCTGGCTGCACGGCGAGGCGGTCGCTGCCGGCATGGCGCTGGCGAGCGCACTGTCGCTGCGAGTGACCGGCCTCGAGCGGAGCGCATCCGACAGGGTTACTGCGCTGATCGTCCGCGCGCGGCTTCCGGTCCGGCCGCCGCTGCTCGACTTCGAGCGCTGGACCGAGCTCATGTCGCACGACAAGAAAGTCGAGTCGGGCGCAATGCGCTTCGTCCTGCTCGATGCGCTGGGCCGGGCATCGGTCCGAAGCGACGTCGGCGTCGCCGACCTGCGCGCGGTGCTCGCAGCGTAGCGAACAAAAAAGCGGCGCCCGAAGGCGCCGCTTTGGATTCGCCGCGCGGTCAGCGACCGGGGATCACGGCCTGCAGTTTACCGTCGCGGTCTGTGTCTGCTGCGGCGTGCTGGCATCGCCGACCTTGATCAGGTGACTCCCGCTGCCGTCGAGCAGACCATCGATGTGCATCGTTCCCGGAGACGTCGCCACCACCGGCGTCGTGGTGTTGCCGTTGATGACGGCGACGTTGTACGGTGGAGTGCCACCGGACACGATGAAGTCGAACGTCACACCGGTGCAACCGGTGCCGGACGGCGTGTTGTACGACGACGGCGTGATGTCGACCCCCGGCGGCGGCGGAGCCGCCGGCGGGTTCTTGCCGAGCAGGTTGTGCAGCGTCGCCGTCGTCACCGCGCCGGTGGCGTCGACGACGGTGATGGTCGCCGGATCGACGCACAGGCCGGTCGTGATCGCGGTGAATGCGCCGCCGAACGGGATGTTGACGGCATTGAGCAGTGTCACCGCGTTCGGTATCGATACCGAGGCCGAATACGGCGGTGTCCCGCCGAAGACCCGGTAGTTGACGGCGAATCCGCCGAGGCAACCGGTGTTGTCGGGAGCGGTGATGGTCGCATCGCTCGGCAGGACCGAGAGCGCGCTCTGTTGCACGATCGTGAACTGACCATTGACCTGGTTGCCTGTCATCAGCTCGGTGGCGCGTAGCGTCGCCGGCTGGGTTGCTGCGCCCAGGTTCGCCTGGATGAACACCGTCGCCACGCCATTGCCGTCCGAGACGACGGTCAGCGTCTGCACCAGTGGCGTCGCCGGATTGTTGCTCTGGATGGCGAAATCGCCATCGACGACGTCGAAGCGCACCTGCCGGTTCGGGATGCCGACGCCTCCGGGCCCGGTCACCGTGACCGATGCCGTGCCTATTTGCCCCGAGCAGATGTTGGTGCCGCAGGTCGCGGTAATCGGCTTGATGGTCAGCGTGTTGAAAATCGGCGCCGGCCTTACCGTCACCGTCGCCGATCCGGTTTGGCCGATCGAGTCCTGCACCGTAATCAGTACCGAGGTGTCCGCTGCAACGTTGCCCGGCAGCAGAACGATGGTGCCGTTCGAGTTCTGCGCGACCGGAAGGATCGCCGGATTGCTCGAGACGACGAAGAACGGCGGCGCACCTCCGCTGATGGTGAGCGTGGTCGGCGTATTGGCGAATGCGACCAGCGTCGCAGGCAGGATCGTTACCGGGGCCGGTGTCGGCGGCGGCGGCTTGAACGGATTGTTGGGGGCGCCGCTGCCGCCGCCGCAGCCGCCGAGTGCGAGCAGTCCGCCGAGCGCGAGGAGCATGAGCATCGCTTGCAGCCAGCGAGCAATCATTCGGTTTGGCGCCATGTCCGATTCCCTGATGATAATGTCCTAAATATTTTACATGGGCCGGCGTTTTTGAACGCTGCTACAAGCATATAGCCCACTTTGTTCAGATTAAAGCGCAAGTCCGGGGCCGGCGCAAGTGCTTTTGGCGGACAAGGCACTCCAGGCCCTGCGGAGGCCCTCGGCGGTTGCCGCAATGCAACATTGTGGCTAGTATGAAAAGGAATGACCGCCCCCCTTCCCGGGGTCGCCGGAGGCAGCCCCGGCGGCTCGCGTGGGGCGGCCGGCGAGGATCCAGGTGAAAAGACGGTCTTCTCGGCTCCTGCCGCCGATCAGGCAGGGAATGTACGACCCGGCCAACGAGCACGACGCCTGCGGCGTGGGTTTCATCGTGCACATCAAGGGCACGCCGGGCCATGCGATCGTCAGCCAGGGCCTGCAGATCCTGAAGAATCTGTCCCATCGCGGCGCGACCGGGGCCGATCCGCTGCAGGGCGACGGCGCCGGCATCCTGATCCAGATTCCCGACGCCTTCCTGCGCCGGGCCTGCGGGCGCCAGGGGCTGACGCTGCCCGCACCGGGACAGTACGGGGTCGGCATGGTGTTTCTGCCGAAAGAGCCCGCGTCGCGCATGGCGTGCGAGCAGGAAATCGAGCGTGCGATCGCCGGCGAGGGCCAGCAGCTCCTCGGCTGGCGCGACGTGCCGACCGACAACGCCGGACTGTCGGAACGGACCAAGGACGTCGAACCGGTCATCCGGCAGGTCTTCATCGCGCGCGGCTCGAACCGCCTCGATCAGGATGCCCTCGAGCGCAAGCTTTACATCATCCGCAAGAAATCCGGCCACGCCATCCAGGCGCTGAAGCTCCGGCACGGCAAGGAGTTCTACGTCCCGTCGATGTCGACGCGCACGGTCGTGTACAAGGGCATGCTGCTCGCGCACCAGGTCGGCGAGTACTACCAGGACCTGCGCGACCCGGCGATGGCGACGGCTTTGGCGATGGTGCACCAGCGTTTCTCGACCAACACCTTCCCTACCTGGGATCTCGCGCATCCGTTCCGCCTGGTCTGCCACAACGGCGAGATCAATACGCTGCGCGGCAACGTCAACTGGATCCGCGCCCGCCAGCAGGCGATCGCCAGCACGGTGCTGGGCGACGATCTCGACAAGATCTGGCCGCTGATCTACGACGGCCAGTCCGATTCGGCATCGTTCGACAACTGCCTCGAGCTGCTGCTGATGGGCGGCTATTCGCTGGCGCACGCGATGATGCTGATGATCCCGGAGGCGTGGGCCGGCAACCCGCTGATGGACGAGGATCGCCGCGCTTTCTACGAATACCACGCCGCGCTGATGGAGCCCTGGGACGGACCGGCGGCGATGGCGTTCACCGACGGACAGCGCATCGGCGCGACGCTCGATCGCAACGGGCTGCGGCCGGCGCGCTACATCGTCACCGACGACGACTTCGTGATCATGGCCTCCGAGGTCGGCGTGCTCGACATCCCCGAGCGCAAGATCGTCCGCAAGTGGCGGCTGCAGCCGGGCAAGATGCTGCTGGTCGATACCGAGCAGGGCCGCATCATCGACGATGACGAGCTGAAGCGGACGCTCGCCACCGCCAAGCCGTATCGTGCCTGGATCGATCGGACCCGGGTCTCGCTCGAGGACCTGCCGGCGCCGGCCCCGCCGCAGCGCTCGAAGGTTGCGCTGCTCGACCGCCAGCAGGCGTTCGGCTACACGCAGGAAGACCTGAAGCTGATCCTGGCGCCGATGGCGCAGAACGGCGAGGAGGCGGTCGGGTCGATGGGCAACGACGCCGCGCTGCCGGTGTTGTCGAACCGGCCGAAAGTCCTCTACAGCTACTTCAAGCAGCTCTTCGCGCAGGTCACCAACCCGCCGATCGACCCGATACGCGAGGAGCTGGTGATGTCGCTGGTGACGTTCATCGGGCCGCGGCCGAACCTGCTCGCGGTCGACCTTGCCGCCGACGCGACCGATCTGCCGATGCGGCTGGAAGCGGCGAAGCCGATCCTGACCGCCGACGAGATGGAGAAGATTCGTCACATCGGCCTGTTCACCGGCGCCAGCTTTCGCTCGCGCGAACTCGACATCTGCTATCCGGCGGCCTGGGGCGCGGCCGGCATGGAGGCGGCGCTGGCGAGCCTTTGCGCCCACGCCGAGGACGCGATCCGCCTCGGCTTCAACATCCTGATCGTGTCCGACCGCAACGTCTCGGCCGACCTGATGCCGATGCCGGCGCTGCTCGCCACCGCGGCCGTGCACCAGCACCTGGTGAAGAAGGGGCTGCGCACCAGCGCCGGCCTGGTGGTCGAGACGGGGTCGGCGCGCGAAGTGCATCATTTCGCGCTGCTCGCCGGGTACGGCGCCGAAGCGGTCCATCCCTATCTGGCGCTGGAGACGCTCGCCGAACTGTCCGACATCGTGCCGGAAGTCTCGGCCGAGCAGTCGGCCAAGCGCTACGTCAAGGCGATCTGCAAGGGACTGTACAAGGTGATGTCCAAGATGGGCATTTCGACCTACCAGTCGTATTGCGGCGCGCAGATCTTCGAGGCGGTCGGCTTGAATACCGCGTTCGTCGACAAGTATTTCACCGGCACCGCGAGCAACATCCAGGGCATCGGCCTGTTCGAGGTCTCCGAGGAGGCGTACCGCCTGCACCGCATCGCCTTTGGCGACGACCCGGTGCTGCGCCATGCGCTCGATGCGGGCGGCGAGTATCAGTACCGCGTCCGCGGCGAGGAGCACATGTGGACGCCGGACTCGATCGCCAAGCTGCAGCACGCGGCACGGGCGAACAGCCACGCGACCTACCAGGAGTACGCCAAGCTCGTCAACGACCAGAGCCGGCGGCTGATGACGCTGCGCGGCCTGTTCGAGCTCAAGCCCGCCGGCGCGCCGGTGCCGCTCGACGAGGTCGAGCCGGCCGCCGAGATCGTCAAGCGTTTCGCCACCGGGGCGATGAGCCTGGGCTCGATCTCGACCGAGGCGCATACGACGCTGGCGGTGGCGATGAATCGGATCGGCGGCAAGTCGAATACCGGCGAAGGCGGCGAGGACGCGCGGCGCTATGCGCCGCTCGGCGCCGGCGAGACGCTCAAGTCGCGCATCGACGGCGTCGTCGTCGACGTCGCCGTCAGGGAAGGTGATTCGCTGCGCTCGCGCATCAAGCAGGTCGCCTCGGCTCGCTTTGGCGTCACCGCCGAATACCTGGTCAACGCCGACCAGCTGCAGATCAAGATGGCGCAGGGCGCGAAGCCGGGCGAGGGCGGACAGCTTCCAGGCCACAAAGTCTCCGAATACATCGCCAGGCTGCGCTTCTCGGTGCCCGGCGTCGGTCTGATCTCGCCGCCGCCGCACCACGACATCTATTCGATCGAGGATCTGGCGCAGCTGATCCACGATTTGAAGAACGCCAATCCGCAGGCGTCGATCAGCGTCAAGCTGGTGTCCGAGGTCGGCGTCGGCACGGTGGCGGCGGGCGTAGCCAAGGCCAAGGCCGACCATGTGACGATTGCCGGGCACGATGGCGGCACCGGCGCGTCGCCGGAGTCGTCGATCAAGCACGCCGGCACGCCGTGGGAGCTGGGCTTGGCCGAGACGCAGCAGACGCTGGTGCTGAACCGCCTGCGCGGTCGCATCGGGGTGCAGGTCGACGGCCAGATGAAGACCGGCCGCGACGTCGTCGTCGGCGCGCTGCTCGGCGCCGACGAATTCGGATTCGCCACCGCGCCGCTGGTCGCGGCCGGCTGCATCATGATGCGCAAGTGCCATCTCAACACCTGCCCGGTCGGCATCGCGACGCAGGACCCGGTGCTGCGCGCCAAGTTCGCCGGTACGCCGGAGGACGTCGTCAACTACATGTTCTTTGTCGCCGGCGAGGTACGCGCCATCATGGCCGAGCTCGGCGTCCGTCGTTTCGACCACCTGATCGGCCGCTCGGACCTGCTCGACGTGCGCGCCGGAATCGATCACTGGAAAGCGCGCGGGCTCGACTTCTCGCGAGTCTTCTACCAGCCGCCGATGCCGCCGGAAGTCGCGCGCTTCCATTGCGAGGGGCAGGACCACCGCCTCGGCCGCGCGCTCGATCACCAGCTGATGGCAGGCGCCAAAGCCGCGATCGAGCACGGAAAACCGGTGCGGCTCGAGCACAAGATCCGCAACGCGCACCGTTCGGTGGGCGCCATGCTGTCCGGCATCGTCGCGCGACGCTACGGCCACGCGGGACTGCCCGAGGACACGATCCACGTCGCGTTCGAGGGCACCGCCGGCCAGAGCTTCGGCGCGTTCCTGGCGCGCGGAGTGAGCTTCGAGCTGCAGGGCGCGACCAACGACTACGTCGGCAAGGGACTGTCGGGCGGACGGCTCGTCGTCTACCCCGACCCGGAGTCGCCGGCCCGGCCCGACGAGAACATCATCGTCGGCAACACGGTGATGTACGGCGCGATCGACGGCGAAGCGTACTTCCGGGGCATCGCCGGCGAGCGCTTCTGCGTGCGCAACTCGGGCGCCAGCGCGGTCGTCGAAGGCACCGGCGACCACGGCTGCGAATACATGACCGGCGGCACGGTCGTCGTGCTGGGCCGCACCGGTCGCAACTTCGCCGCCGGAATGAGCGGCGGCATCGCCTTCGTCTATGATGACGACGGCAGCTTTCGCGAGCGCTGCAACCTGGCGATGGTCACTCTCGAGCCGGTGCAGGACGAGGCCGGGCAGGCCAGGGCCGAGACCGAGCTCGCGCTGGCCGGCAAGAGCCGGCTGCGCCACGCCGATGCGAGCGACGACGCATTGCTGCGCGGCCTGGTCGAGAAGCATCTGCGCTTCACCGCGAGCACCCGGGCGCTGGCGATGCTCGACCACTGGGACGCGGCGCGCGCCAGGTTCGTCAAAGTGTTCCCGAACGAATACCAGCGTGCGCTGGGCGAGCTGTCCGCCCGGCGCGCGGCTGCGACGCCGGTCGTCGACCGCCAGCGCGAGTCGGTCTGATGGGCAAGAGCACCGGCTTCATCGAATTGCAACGCATCGCCGAGGTGGCGCTTCCGGTCGGCGAGCGCGTTCGAAACTACGGCGAGTTCATCCTGACGCTGAAGGAGGACGAGGCGACCAGGCAGGGCGCGCGCTGCATGGATTGCGGCATTCCGTTCTGCCAGTCGGGCTGCCCGATCAACAACATCATTCCCGACTGGAACGACCTGGTGTACCGCCAGCAGTGGCGTGACGCGCTGGACGTGCTGCACTCGACCAACAACTTTCCCGAATTCACCGGGCGGGTCTGTCCGGCGCCGTGCGAGGCGGCGTGCACGCTCAACATCAACGACGATCCGGTAGGCATCAAGTCGATCGAGCATTTCATCATCGACAAGGGCTGGGAGGAAGGCTGGGTGGTGCCGCAGCCGCCGCAAACGAAGACCGGCAAGCGCGTCGCGGTCGTCGGCTCGGGCCCCGCGGGCATGGCCTGCGCACAGCAGCTTGCCCGCGCCGGCCACGACGTCGTGCTGTTCGAGAAGAACGATCGCGTCGGCGGGCTGCTTCGCTACGGCATCCCCGACTTCAAGATGGACAAGCATCACATCGATCGACGAATCGAGCAGATGCGCTCCGAAGGGGTCGAGTTCCGCGTCAATGCGCACGTCGGCGGCAGCGGCAGGAACGGCGTCGCCGCAAGCCGGCTGGTCGAGCAATTCGACGCGCTGGTGGCGACCGCCGGATCGGAGCAGCCGCGGGACCTCGACGTACCGGGCCGTGACCTCGACGGCGTCCACTTCGCGATGGATTTCCTCCCGTTGCAGAATCGGCGCGTCGCGGGCGATCGCGATGTGCCGCCTCTGTCGGCGCAGGGCAAGCACGTCATCGTCATCGGCGGCGGCGACACCGGCTCGGACTGCGTCGGCACGTCGAATCGGCAGGGCGCGCTGTCGGTGACGCAATTCGAGCTCCTGCCGCAGCCGCCCGAGCACGAGAACAAGCCTCTGGTCTGGCCCTACTGGCCGATGAAGCTCCGTACCTCGTCGTCGCAGGAGGAAGGCTGCGAGCGCGACTGGGCGGTGCAGACCAGGGCGCTCAAGGGCGAGCACGGCAGGGTGATCGCGCTCGTCGCCTGCCGGGTCGAATGGAAGGACGGCAGGATTCACGAGGTTGCCGGCAGCGAATTCGAGCTCAAGGCCGACCTGGTGCTGCTGGCGATGGGCTACCTGCATCCGGTGCACGCCGGCATGCTCGACGAGCTGGGAATCGACTACGACGCGCGCGGCAACGCCAAGGCCGACACCGAGCGCTACCGGACGTCGGTGTCGAAGGTGTTTGCCGCCGGCGACGCGCGCCGCGGCCAGTCGCTGGTTGTATGGGCGATTCGTGAAGGCCGGCAGTGCGCGCGCGCGGTCGACGAGTTCCTGATGGGCTCGTCCGAGCTGCCGCGTTAGCGCAGCAGGCGGGCAGCAGGCATTCACGATGGTCGCCATCGTCGCGCTGGACGTCGCGGGCTGGCGTCCCTCGCTCGCCGGCGACGAGCAGGAGCGGGCGATCGGCGCGCTCGAAGGCGGCGGCGTGCTGATGTTGCCGCGCCTCGCCTTCGAACTGGCCGACGACGAGCGGCGCTTCCTTTCGCCGCGCTGGTCCGACGGCAGGTCGAAGAACATCAGCTTCGACGGCCAGGTTCTGAAGGGCGCGCGCGGCAGCGCCGACGAGCTGCACGCGCTGTCGCGTCTGGTCGCGCGTTTCGCCGTCGAGGCTTCGGGGCTGGTCGCCGCGCTTCTTCCGCGCTACGCGCAGCATCTCAAGCGGGCGCGCACCAGCTTTCGCCCGCAGCCTGCCGTCGGCCGCGCCGTCTCGTGGCGCAAGGACGATTCCAGGCTGCACGTCGATGCATTTCCGTCGCGCCCCAACCACGGCGAGCGCATCCTGCGGGTGTTCAGCAACGTGAGCCCGGGCGAGGACCGGGTGTGGCGCGTCGGCGAGGATTTCGAGGCGGTGGCGCGCCGCTTCCTGCCGCACATTCGCCGGCAATGGCCGGGCGAGCCGCGGCTGCTCGCGGCGCTGCACGTGACCAGGGGCCTGCGCACGGCGTACGATCATCTGATGCTCGGCTTGCACGACGGCGCCAAGGCGGACCTCGAATACCAGTCGAGCTGCGCGCAGCAGACGATACGTTTTGCGCCGGGCACGACGTGGCTTTGCTTTTCCGATCAGCTGATGCACGCCGCCGTCTCGGGGCAGTACATGCTCGAGCAGACGATCGATCTGCCGATCGCGGCGCTGTACGACCGCGAACGCTCGCCATTGGCGATTCTCCAGCGGCTCTGCGGCAACGCTCTTGTCGCCGCGGCGTGAAAGCAAGAGCGGCACGCGGCCGCGACCGGGTGACGCCTTGGCGATGAGCGCGCCGAAGAACGATACGCTGCTGCGCGCGCTCGATCGCCGGCCGACCGAGTACACGCCGATCTGGCTGATGCGCCAGGCCGGCCGGTACCTGCCCGAATACAACGCGACCCGCGCCCGCGCCGGCAGCTTCCTCAAGCTGTGCACCGATCCCGAGCTCGCGGCCGAGGTCGCGATGCAGCCGCTCGATCGTTTCGACCTCGACGCGGCGATCGTGTTCTCCGACATCCTGACCATCCCCGACGCGATGGGGCTCGGGCTCCATTTCGTCGACGGCGAAGGACCGCGGCTGGCGCGTCCGCTGGCCGACGAGCAGGCGATCGCCGCGTTGACCGCGCCGGACCCCGAGCGGCTGCGCTACGTCTTCGACGCGGTCGCGTCGACCCGGCGCGCGCTCGCCGGCAGGGTGCCGTTGATCGGTTTCGCCGGCAGTCCGTTCACGCTGGCCTGCTACATGATCGAGGGCGGCGGCAGCGCCGATTTCGGGCGCGCGCGGAGCATGCTCTACTCGCGGCCCGACCTGCTGCATCGCGTGCTCTCGATTAACGCCGACGCCATCGCAGACTGTCTTGCCGGGCAGGCTGCGCACGGCGCCGACGCGCTGATGCTGTTCGACACCTGGGGCGGCCTGTTGACGACCGGCGCCTATCAGCACTTCTCGCTCGCCTACATGAAACGGGTTCTCGATCGGCTGCGACGCTCCGGCGTCGCGCTGCCGACGATCGTGTTCACCAAAGGCGGCGGGCAATGGCTGGAAGCGACCGCCGAGATCGGCTGCTCGGCGATAGGTGTCGATTGGACGACCGACCTGGCGCAGTCCCGCGCCCGGGTAGGCGCATGCGTCGCGCTGCAGGGCAATCTCGATCCGCTGGCGCTGCTAGCGACGCCGGAGACGATCCGCACCGAAGCTGCCGCGATCGTGCGCGCGGCGGGGCCCGCCCCGGGCCACATTTTCAATCTCGGCCATGGCATCCTGCCGTCGACGCCTCCGGACAACGTTGCCGCACTGGTCGAATGCGTGCATCAGGTGTCGCGCTCGCGCCGCGCGGCAGCCGGACTGCCGGAGGGTGAAGCCGCGGAAACCCGCGCCCAGCCTCGATCTGCGGGACCTTGACGAAAATGGAAACCCGCTCTCCCCGCCCCACTTATGCACAAAGCGGGATGCTGGGGCAGCGCTCGGGGAGCTTATGCGTAGCGCTTGTCTGGGCCAAGTACAAGGTCATGAATCCGCTGGCGTTTTTTTGTTCTGCCGGCGTCGTTGCCCGGCCCGTGGCTCGACCAGGGGCGGCAATGCAATCACGCTTCGCGCAATTACCCACAAAATTGTCCACATCCGCCGAGGTTCCGGGCCTGGGCTATGAAAAAAGAGTCACTTGGCAACGAATGTTGCGGCCAATGATCACGATTCAGAAGCCTACAAATTGTGACGGGGCGGCTGCTCGCACGGCTGCAACTGGCCCCGCGGACTAAAGCTCTGGCTATCGTTCGCGTTGCGCTGCCGGTCGCAGCGCATCAGCTTTTCGACTACTGGCTGCCGGTGGGGCTCGCGGTTCAACCGGGGAGCATTCTCGTCGCCCGGCTGGGGGCGCGACGGCTGACCGGTGTCGCGATCGAGCTCGCCGAAACCAGCGAAGTCGCGCCGGAGCGGCTGCTGCCGGTCGAGGAAGTCGTCACCGGGTTGCCGCCGCTGCCCGCCGAGCTGCTCGATCTCGGCGCGTTCGTCGCCGGGTATTACCAGCAGGCGATCGGACTCGCCATGGCGCAGATGCTGCCGCCGCTCTCCGGGAGACGGCGGCCACGCGCCGCGAGCGAAGGACGCAATCGAGTCTCGTCGTCGCCGGGCGCCGCCGGAGCGAGCGAGCTCAATGCGGCGCAGCGCGCCGCCCTGGCGCAGGCCATCCCGCGACAACCCGGCTTCGCCGCGACCTTGCTGCAGGGCGTGACCGGCAGCGGCAAGACCGCGGTCTACCTCGAGGCCGCGGCGCAGATGATCGCCGCAGGCCGGCAGGTGCTGCTGCTGGTCCCGGAGATCGCTCTGACGCCGCAGCTCGAGCAGCGCATCGCCGACCAACTGCCGGGCATCCGCGCCGGCGTGCTGCATAGCGGGCTGAGCGCAGCGGAGCGCCGCCGGCACTGGATCGCGGCGGCGACCGGCCAAACGCGGCTCGTCGTCGGAACCCGGCTGGCGGTCTTCACGCCGCTGCCGGACCTGGGGCTGATCGTCGTCGACGAGGAGCACGACTCGTCGTTCAAACAGCAGGAAGGCGTGCGCTATCACGCGCGCGACGTCGCGATCTATCGCGCCAGCCGCCGCGGTGTGCCGGTCGTTCTCGGCAGCGCGACTCCGTCGCTGGAAAGCTATGCGCAGGCGAAGCGAGCCCGCTATCGCTGGCACAAGCTTCCGCTGCGGGCGAACGCCCGCGCGGTGCTGCCTTCGGTGCGGCTGGTGCCGAATCGCGGAGCCGCGACGCGCGATGGCATCGGCACGGAGCTGCGCGAAGCGATCGCCGATCGGCTCGACCGGCGCGAGCAATCGCTGCTTTTCATCAACCGCCGCGGTTACGCACCGGCGCTGTTGTGCGTCGGTTGCGGCTGGACGGCGCAATGTCCGCGCTGCACGACACGGCTGGTCTTTCACCGCGAAGCCGCGTGCCTGCGCTGCCACCACTGCGGCCATCGGGCGAAGCTGCCGCGGGCCTGTCCGCAATGCGGCAACCAGGATCTGCTGCCGCAGGGCTCGGGCACGCAGCGACTCGAGCGCGCGCTGGCCGACATGTTCCCCGCCGCCAGGACGCTGCGGATCGACCGCGACAGCACGCGTCGCAAGGGCGTTTTCGCATCGATGCGCGACGCGATCGATGCCGGCGACGTCGACATCATGATCGGCACGCAGATGCTGGCCAAGGGACACGACTTCCCGCATCTGACGCTGGTGGGAGTGCTCGGTGCCGACAACGCGCTCTACAGCAGCGAGTTTCGCGCCACCGAGCGCCTGTTCGCGCTGCTCGAGCAGGTCGGCGGGCGCGCCGGGCGCCGGTCCACGCCAGGCGAGGTTCTGGTGCAGACCGATTTTCCTCGGCATCCGCTGTACGCAGCGCTGGTCGATCACGATTTCGACCGGTTCGCCGATGCC